>JBBQUA010000036.1:0-28539 GCA_038212905.1 Hyphomicrobiales bacterium | reverse complement strand
CGGCACCGGCATCCTGGTGAATCCGGCTCTCGGCGGCACCGGCGTCATGGACTACGTCACCGGCAAGATCGCCGATTACGACCTGGTCGCGCAGATGACGTCGCAGCTCTGGGGCGTCGGCACCACGCTGGTGTGGTCGGGCATCGGTTCGGCGATCCTGTTCAAGGTCGTCGATGTGATCGTAGGCCTGCGCGCCACCGTCGAGGTGGAACGCGAGGGTCTCGACATCACCGAGCACACCGAACGCGCCTACAACATGTGAGGTCTCCCGGGGCGCGAGCTCACGAGGTCGCGCCCAGTACTACGGTTTGGGCACATACCCGGCAATGCCTCGACCGTCGAGGGGCTCCAGCGCAAGCTGGGGCCCCTTTCTTTTTGCCGCGTATGACCGCCCGGCGGAATAACCGGAACCCGCCGCCGGATGGCGCGTGTTGACGCGGAAGGAAATGATCTGTTTGTTTCCGATCCGGTGAACCAGGTGGGCGAACGGCTCAGCGGCCAGGGATGCTCCCGCGCCGACCGCTTGCTGCCGCAAAACAACAATGAACAAAGGGTCGGAAATACCTATGGAAGCCCACGCCAGCAACGCGGCCGGTTCGGCCGGCAAATGGTCACCTGCCCCGGACGCCAGCGAGATCGTCAAAAGCATCCATGCGATGCTGCATCCGCGCAACATCGTGCTGGTCGGCGCCACCGACAAGCCGGGCAACTATGCCGAGCGGATCTGGAACAACCTGATCAAGTATCAATTCGCGGGCGGTCTCTATCCGGTGAATTCGAAGCGCGAAACCATCTGGGGCGTTCCCTGTTTTAAGGACTTCGCCAGCCTGCCGGACAAGCCCGACCACGTGCTGGTGCTGGTGCCGGCCCGTTTCGCGGTGCAGGTGATTCGCGACGCCGCCGCCGCGGGCGCCCGTTCCGCCACCATCGTCACCTCGGGCTTCAGCGAATTGCAGGACGAGGAAAGCCAGCGGCTGGCCGTCGAGCTGAAGCGGGCCGTCAAGGAAACCGGCCTCGCCGTCACCGGCCCGAACTGCCTCGGCAATCTCAGCGCCGGCGAAAACCTGTTCACCAATATCGACGACCGCATCGTCACGATGGAGGCAGGTCCCGTCGCGATCGCCGGCCAATCCGGCGCGATCGTGATGGCGATCCGCCAGGCGCTGGAAGATCGCGGCGTCGGCGTCGGCTACATGGTGACGACCGGCAACGAGACCGGCCTCGAGACCCCCGACCTGATGAGCTATTTCGCCGCCGATCCCAGTGTTCGCGTGATCGTGGTCTATCTGGAGGGCGTTCGTAACACCAAGGTGTTTCGCGAAGCCTGCAAGGCCGCGCGCGCCGCGGGCAAGCCGGTGATCGCGCTCAAGCTCGGGACGTCGGAGGGTGGACGCGCCGCCGCGATGGCCCATACCGGCGCGCTGGCCGGCTCGATCGAGACGTTTGATGCCATCTCGACCCGGGAGGGCGTGATTCGCGTCCGTGGCCTGGACGAGCTGATCGAAACCACCGAATGCTTCGTTCACGCCGAGCCGCCGAACAGCAACCGGCTTGCCGCCGTATCGCTGTCCGGCGGCAAGCGCGGCCTGCTGATCGACGCATTCTTTTCGGCCGGGCTGAATTTTGCGCCGCTCAGCCCCAACGCCACCGGAAAACTGGCAAAGATGCTCGGGCCCGGCAGCATCGTCGGCAATCCGCTCGACGCCGGTTTTGCAGCGGTGGTCGATCCCTCGGTCTATATGGCGTCGATCAAGGTCATGATCGACGATCCCGACACCGACATCGTCATCATCGACGCCGAACTGCCGAAGGCGCCGCACGAACTGCGCGAACGCAATCTGCGTATCGTCAATGACATGGCCGGCGCCGCCTCGAAACCCGTGGTCTACATCTCTACGATGTCGATCGGCTTTACCGAGTTCACCAAGGGTTTGCGCAAGTCGCTGCCGAACATCGCGGTGATGCAGGGTCTCGATCGCGCGGTCGGCGCCATCAAATCGCTGATCGACTATGCCGGCTTGCGCAAGGTGGTGCCGGATATCGTCTCGAGCTCGAGCGCCTCGGCACGCGCGACGCTGGAGAAGGCGCTGAAGGGCGCCAATGGCGCGGCAGCGCTCGACGAAGTCGCTTCGAAGAAGCTGTTGAAGGCGTATGGTATCCCGGTCTCGAAGGAAGAGATCGCGCAGACCGCGGCGGAAGCGGTCAAGATCGCCAAAAAGATCGGCTTCCCCGTGGTGGCAAAGGTGGTCAGCGCGGACATTCTGCACAAGTCCGACATCGGCGGCGTGGTGCTGAACATCAACAACGCGGCGGAGGTGAAGAAGGCTTTTGGTGACATCACCAACCGGGTCAAAAAGCTCAAGGGCAAGCCAAAGCTCGAGGGCATCCTGATCGCGCAGCAGGTCAAGGCCGACCTCGAACTGGTGGTCGGCGCAGCGCTCGACGCCGAGATGGGACCGGTGGTGCTGTTCGGCACCGGCGGCGTCGACATCGAGCTGATGAAGGACGTCGCATTGGCCGGCGCGCCGCTGGACGCCGCCGAGGCCCAGGAGTTGATCAACCGCACCAAGGCCGGCGTTAAACTCAGAGGTTATCGCGGCAAGCCCGCGCTGCACGAGGCATCGGTGATAAAAGCCATCGTCGGTCTCTCCAACCTGATGGCGGACGCCGGCAGCCGCATTGCTTCGATCGACGTCAATCCGTTCCTGATCAATACCAAGGTCGGCGTCGCCGTGGACGGCCTGATCGTACTCAACAATGCCGCGGCCAAAAACGCGGCCACGGACGCTGCCAAACATTAGGGAGACACACCATGAAGCTCGAAGGTGGATGCTATTGCGGTGCGTTGCGCTATGAGGCCGAGGGCGACCCGATGATGAAGGCGCAATGCCATTGCCGGGAATGCCAATACATCACCGGCGGCTCTCCCAACGTGTTCGTATTGATGCCAATCGGCGGGTTCAAATACACCAAGGGGGCGCCCAAGCAGTTTACCCGCAGCGACCTGGAACGCGCGGTGACGCGGGAATTCTGCGCGGAATGCGGCACGCATGTCGTCACGCGGCCTGCCGGCCTGCCCGCGGTGGTCCTGAAAGTCGGCACGCTCGACGATCCCAGCCTGTTCGGCGGCCCACAGATGGCGATCTACACCATCGACCAGCAGGCCTTCCACCATATCCCCGAGGGCATGCCGAGCTTCGAGCGGCTGCCAAAACGATAGCGGGCGCTTCCGCGACCCCTCGGCCATTGCGCGTCTTTCGCGCCGGAGACCATCCATGAACCGGGAATCGCTGCCGTTGTCCGGCATCACCGTCGTGTCGCTCGAACAGGCCATTGCGGCGCCGCTCGCCAGCCGGCATCTGGCGGACTGGGGTGCGCGGGTGATCAAGATCGAGCGGCCGGGCAAGGGCGATTTCTGCCGCGACTATGATTACGTGATGAACGGGATGTCGAGCCAGTTCGCCTGGACCAACCGGTCGAAGGAAAGCCTCGCGCTCGACGTCAAAAGCGACCAGGGCCAGCGCGTGCTCGACGCGCTGCTGCCGCAGGCGGATGTGTTTCTGCAAAATCTCGCGCCCGGCGCGGCCAGGCGCCTCGGCCTCGATGCCGCGACGCTGGTGCAACGCTTTCCCCGCCTGATCGCCTGCGACATTTCCGGCTACGGCCAAGGCGGTCCGTATGGCGAGAAGAAAGCCTACGACCTGCTGGTCCAGTGCGAGGCGGGATTTCTATCGATCAACGGCACCGAGGCCCAGCCGGCGAAATGCGGCATCGCCGTCGTCGACACCGCGACCGGCATGTACATCGTCAACGGCGTGCTGATGGCGCTGTTCAACCGCGAACGCACCGGCAAGGGCATGGCGTTCGAGGTCTCGCTGTTCGATTCCATGACCGAATGGATGAGCTATCCCGCCTATTACACCGATGGCGCCGGCAAGCCGCTGGTCCGCACCGGCACGCGGCATGCCACCATCGCGCCCTACGGTCCGTTCCGCTGCGGCGACGGGCGCGTAATATTCTTCGGCATCCAGAACGCGCGCGAATGGACCGCGCTCTGCGCGCAGGTGCTGGAGGACGCCGCGCTGGCGAGTGATCCGCGCTTTTGCGACAATCCGCAGCGCATGCAAAATCGCGACGCGCTGGAGGCGCTGATCGAACAACATTTCGCGAAATTTTCCGCAGAGCAGGTGATTCAGCGGCTCGACGACGCGGCCATCGCGAATGCCATCATGAACACAGTCGAAGCTTTCCTTGAGCATCCGCAGCTTCACACCCGCGACCGTGTCCACAAGGTGGGGTCGCCGAACGGACCGCTGATGAGCTTTCTGCCCGCGATCACCATTCCCGGCGTCAATCCTGTGATGGGCGATATTCCCGCGGTTGGCCAACATACCGACGCGATCCTCGCCGAACTCGGCCTGCGTGAGAAAGTCCGGACATGACCGCGCCGCGACTGACCCGAACCTACCTCGCCGTTCCCGCCCACCGCACGCGGATGGTGCAAGGCGCCGCGGCCTCGGCCGCCGACGCCGTTTTCATGGATCTGGAAGACGCGGTGCCGCCGGCCGAAAAGGCCGCGGCGCTGGAGGCAGCGGCAGACGCATTGACCGCCCACGATTGGGGCCAGAAAACCGTCGCGGTCAGGCTGAACGCGATCGACAGTCCGTCGATTCAAGCGGAGATCGCGCGGCTCGGCGGCATCCACCGGCTCGACGCCTTCATCATTCCGAAGGCGGAGGCGGTGGCCGACGTGGCCCGGATAGGCCAATGGCTTACCAATGCCGCCGGCACGCGCGAGGCGCCAGCCTCAATGGAATTGCTGATCGAGACAGCGCGCGGCCTGGTCAACGTGGAAGCCCTGGCGGCGGCCAACCCGCTGGTGACCGCGCTGCATCTTGGCGTTGGCGACTTTGCCGCCTCGATCGGGGCGCGCAGCGCGGAGATCGGCGCCTCGCCGTCAGGATACCGCCATGTCGGCAGTGCCGCGGACGGTCATCCCTCGGTGCCGCTCGATCTGTTCGCCTATCCGATGATGCGCCTGCTGGTCGCCGCGCGCGCCTTCGGGCTGCGCGCGATCGACGGTCCCTGCGGCGCGTTCCGCGACGCGATCGCCACCGCATCGACCGCGGCCAAGGCGGCAGCGATGGGGTTCGACGGCAAGCAGGTCATCCACCCCAGCCAGATCGAACCGACACGAAATGCTTTCATCCCTTCGGATGAAGAACTCGCTTACGCCGAACGCGCCATCGCCGCACTGGAAGAAGCGGAACGAAACGGGCAGGGCGCGGTCACGGTCGACGGCAAGATGGTGGATTATGCCAACATCCGGATGATCAAGCGGCTGATGAGTTTTAAAGGTCGGGATTGAAAGCATAGCTTGCAGGGGAAGCTCATTCCTTGTTTTCCGGTGCGATCAACATCACGGTCGGGAAATAGTGTCGATAGCGTTGTACATCGCGCGTTAGTAACGGCAGTCCCTCAAGCTCTGCATGCGCTCCGATAAAGAAATCAGGCAATACCCCGGTGCGGGTGCCGCCAGCGGAGCGATATCGCGCAAAGGCCTTGCCAGCTAGAAAAAGCGCTTTCCGGGGCATCGACGCGACTGTGATGCCAGCGACCGCCAGCGCCGCATCTAATTCATCGACGCTCTGAAAGCGGACCGAACTCTCCGCATAGATTACATCGTTGATCAGTAAAGGGCCGTGCAAAGCAGCTTCCTCCAGCTGAATGAGCGCCCATTCCCACCAGTTTGGAGTCCTGATGAAGATATCGAGCAGGATATTCGCATCCACCAGCGTCACGGGTTATTCCCCGCGAGTCATTGCCATGATCTCGTCAGTGGAAGGGCCGGGGCCAGCTATGCCTACCAACTTGGCAAAACGGCTCGGCTGGCGCGTTCCGTCAGCCTTTTCAATGATGATACTGCCGTCGGCAGCGCGCCGGAATGCAATCTGACTGCCAGGACCAATCCCCAGATGGTCGCGAACCGGCTTCGGGATCGTCACTTGGCCCTTGCTCGTAACAGTGGTCGCCATCATGGAACTCCAAAAGTAACACCTCAAAATAATATGGTAATACCTCGCAAATTGTCCAGTGTCGTCGATGGTTAATCGCGTCTTAACCTCGCCGTATCTATGGTGGTTTGATCCGTTTTTGGCCGGTCTCGACGTGCGACCGGCTGCCCCGAGAGTGCTGGCGCTTACCGTATGGCAATCACCGCTTCATCAGCTGCGCCGCAGGCTGCCGGCAGCCCGCAAAGCGAACGCTCGCCGTTCTTGCGGACGGCCGAGCTGCTGGCGCCGTATCAGCCGGGTAAGCCATTGATTGCGTTGTCATTGGGCGAACCGCAGCACCCCGTGCCGGCCTTTGTCGGCCCGGTGCTGGCCAAGCACATCGCCGATTTCGGCCGTTATCCCATCGCCAGGGGTATCGAGCCGTTCCGCCGGGCCGCCGCCAACTGGCTGGCCACCCGGTTCGACCTGCCGCGGGCGATCGATCCCGAAACCGAGCTATTGGTGCTGAACGGCAGCCGCGAGGGGCTGTTCTTTGCCGCGCTCACCGCGGCCCGCTATGTCGGCGAGCGCAAGGGCAAACCGGCGATCCTGATCCCTAATCCGTTCTATCCGGCCTACGCCGCCGGCGCGCGCGCCGCGGGCTGCGAAGCGATTTTCCTGCCCACCACGCTCGCCAACGGGTTCCTGCCCGATCTCGACGCGCTCGACGACGCCACGCTGGCGCGAACCGTTGCGATCTACATCGCCTCGCCTGCGAATCCGCAGGGTGCGGTGGCATCGAGACAATATCTCAGCCGCCTGAAGCAGCTCGCCGACCGCTTCGGCTTCATGATTCTGAGCGACGAATGCTATTCGGAAATCTACACCCGGGAAGCGCCCGGCAGCATGCTGGAATGCGCCGGACCTGATTTCACCAATGTCGTGGCGTTCCAGTCGCTGTCGAAGCGCTCCAACCTGCCGGGCATGCGGGTCGGCTTTGCCGCCGGCGACGCGAAATTTCTCAGCCTGTTCCACGAGCTGCGCAATGTCGCGGCGCCGCAGGTGCCGGTGCCGCTGCAGCAAGTTGCGGTCGCGGCTTACGCCGACGAGGCGCATGTCGAAGAGAATCGCAGGCTCTACCGGATCAAATTCGATCTCGCCGACCAGATCCTCGGCAATCGTTACGGATACCATCGTCCCGCCGGCGGCTTCTGCGTCTGGCTCGATGTGTCGGAGCGCGGCGGCGACGAAGCGGCGGCGATAAAACTCTACAGGGACGCCGGCGTGCGGGTGATCCCCGGCAGTTACCTGGCGCGTCCGCAGGACGATGGCAGCAATCCCGGCGCCGGCTATATCCGGCTGGCGCTGGTGGCGGACAGTGAAACAACAGCCGAGGCGTTGCACCGGCTGGTCGAAATTTTGAAATAATCGCGAAGGCCCAATGAGCATGCCAGCGATCGAACGCGTCCTTCCCCTGGTCGGCCACTTGCCGGCGTCCATCCGCGAGGCGCTGGCGCGGCGGCTGCGCGAACTCGCCGGGCTTGCGCTGATCGCACTGTCCGGCGTGGCAACGGCGGCGCTGATGACCTGGTCGGTGCAGGATCCCAGCCTCAGCCACGCGACCTCGCGCCCGATCCGCAACATTCTCGGCTATCCTGGTGCGATCGGCGCCGATCTCTTGATGCAGATCATTGGCCTCGGCGCCATCATGCTGATCCTCCCCATCGCGGTATGGGGCTGGCGCATGCTGACCCACCGCACCTTCGACCGCGAAGCGCTGCGGATCGCCTGCTGGATTCTCTGCACGGTGATATCGGCGGGCTTTGCCAGCTGCTGGGCTCACGGCGGAGCATGGCCGCTGCCGACCGGGCTTGGCGGCGTCGTCGGCGACGCGCTGGTGCGCGCGCCCGCCGTCGTGTTCGGACCGCCCGGTCTGGTCTATCGTCTCGTTCTCGGGGTCATCCTGTTCGCAGCCGTGGTTGCGACCTTCCTGTTCGCGAGCGGGATGGGCTCGCGTCCACACGAGGCGGAACTGACGCCGATCGAGGACGACGACGCGCCGTTCGTGGAAGAGGGCGATCGCGGCTCGGTCTCGCTGGGATGGATGTTCCACGCCGTCATGAGCGCCAAGGCGAGGCTCGCCTGGCTGTTCTCCATGGCCTATCGCACGCTGGTGGCCAGCGCGCCGCAGCCGCGCACGGCCTCGTTCGAGCGCCAGGAGCCGAACCTGGGCGGCCGTGCCGCGCCTTCAATAGCGCCGCAGGCTGAGGAAGATTTCATCGAAGAGGAAGAGGAAGACGAGGAGGACGTTCCGGCCGCCCGCGCCCCGCGCAAAAAGCCCGCGCCGCGTACGCCCCAGCGCAAGGCCTCCGACAAATTCGAACTGCCCTCGGTGTCGGTGCTGACGGCGCCGAAAGCCTCGGACCGCCAGCCGCTGAGCAAAGCGGAGCTCGAAGCCAATTCGCGCGCGCTGGAAAGCGTGCTCGGCGATTTCGGCGTGCGCGGCGAAATCGTCAAGGCGCATCCCGGCCCCGTCGTGACGCTGTACGAACTCGAACCCGCGCCGGGGATCAAATCCTCGCGCGTCATCGGCCTGGCCGACGACATCGCGCGTTCGATGAGCGCGCTGTCAGCGCGCGTTGCCGTGGTCCCCGGCCGCAACGCCATCGGCATTGAACTGCCGAACGCGCATCGCGAAAAGGTCTATTTGCGTGAATTGCTGACCGCCAAGGACGAATCGGTCGCGAAGCTGCCGCTCTGCCTCGGCAAGAACATCGGCGGCGAATCCATCATCATCGACCTGGCGCGGACGCCGCATATGCTGATCGCCGGCACCACCGGCTCCGGCAAATCCGTCGCCATCAACACCATGATCCTCAGCCTGGTCTATCGGCTACGGCCGGATCAATGCCGCCTGATCATGGTCGATCCGAAGATGCTCGAACTCTCGGTCTATGACGGCATCCCACATCTGCTGACGCCTGTCGTGACCGATCCGAAGAAGGCCGTGGTCGCGCTGAAGTGGGCGGTGCGCGAGATGGAAGAGCGCTACAAGAAGATGTCCAAGCTCGGTGTGCGCAACATCGACGGCTACAACCAGCGCCTGCTCGAAGCCAAGACCAAGGGCGAAGAGCTGAGCCGCACCGTGCATACCGGCTTCGACAAGGAAACCGGCAAGGCGATCTACGAGGAAGAGAAGCTCGACCTCGATCCCTTGCCCTACATCGTCATCATCGTCGACGAAATGGCCGACCTGATGATGGTTGCCGGCAAGGATATCGAAGGCGCGGTGCAACGTCTGGCGCAGATGGCGCGCGCCGCCGGTCTGCATGTGATCCTGGCGACGCAACGACCGTCGGTCGACGTCATCACCGGCACCATCAAGGCGAACTTCCCGACGCGCATCTCGTTTCAGGTCACGTCGAAAATCGACAGCCGCACCATCCTTGGCGAAATGGGCGCCGAGCAGCTGCTCGGACAGGGCGACATGCTTTATATGGCGGGCGGCGGACGCATCAGCCGCGTCCACGGCCCCTTCGTTTCGGACGAAGAGGTCGAGAAAGTGGTGCGCCACCTCAAATCTCAAGGCCAGCCCGAATATCTCGAAGCGGTCACGGCGGAAGAGCCTGTTGACGAGGACGGCGCGGTGTTCGATGCTACCGGCATGGGTAGCGGCGAAGGCGGCGGCGACCTGTTCTCGCAGGCGGTGGCGGTCGTCAAGCGCGACCGCAAGGCCTCCACCAGCTACATCCAGCGCCGGCTGCAGATCGGCTATAACCGCGCCGCGTCGCTGATGGAGCGGATGGAACTCGAAGGTATCGTCGGGCAGGCAAATCACGCCGGCAAACGTGAAATTCTGGTCGAAGAAGAGGAAAGCCGTTTTTGAGCATGATTGAGCCGCAGGGGGACGGCCTGAGGTGGCATGATATTTTCACGGAAAAACGATATCTCCTTGGGCCGAAAGCACGGTAAAATGGCAACCAGGCAGGACGACACGTTGAACAGAAATCCGAAATTTCGAATGGCCAAACGAGCAGCAACCCGCAGCATGCGCGCCGGCATGTACACCGGCTTGGCGCTGCTGATCGCGGTCGCCGTGGCTGGCGCCGCGGCCCCGTGCGAGGCGCAAACCGTCCCCATTCCAAAGCCCGCGCCGAAGAGCCGCGACGTGCAACTCAGCGCATCGGAGCCGCCACGCGCGCCGATGACGACCGGCACCACCCAGACCGCTGCGCCGAATCCGGTGATTCCCGATCCGCGCCGCAATGTTCCCGCCAATATCTTTGCGACGTTCGATGCCAATCAAAAGGCGCAGGCGGCCAAAGTGAGTTCCTACCTGTCGTCGCTGCAGACGCTGGTCGGAAACTTCGTCCAGGTCGGGCCCGACGGCAACAAGACCAAGGGCGATTTCTACATCCAGAAGCCGGGCAAGGTTCGTTTCGAATATGAAGCGCCGAGCCCGATCGCGATTATCGCCGACGGATCCTCGCTGGCGGTGCGCGACACCAAGCTCGCGACCCAGGACATTTATCCGTTGTCGCAGACGCCGCTGCGATTTCTGCTGTCGGACCGCATCGACCTGTTGAAGGATACCAACGTCGTGAGCGTGACCACGGACGACCTGTTCATCAGCGTCACCATCGAGGAGAAGCAGGCGCTGATCGGCACCAGCCGCCTGATGCTGATGGTCGGCGCTAAGGACGGCCAGCTCAAGCAATGGACCATGACCGACCCACAGGGCTATGACACCACGGTCGCGGTCTACAACGTGGATTCGTCAAAGAAGCTCGATCCCAGCATGTTCAAGATCGACTTCACCAATTATTCGATTCCGCCGGGCTGAATCTTCTTCCCTATCGAAGCTTCACCAGCGATACCGTCATCCTGAGGTGCGAGCCTTCTTCGGCGAGCCTCGAAGGATGGCCGAGGATCGGCTATCCAATCTCTTCATCCTTCGAGGCGCGCAAGAGCGCGCACCTCAGGATGACGGTTCTCGCAAGGCACCCCATCCGAGATGCGCTTTTCCCTGACGACCTGGAATATCAATTCGGTGCGCCTGCGCATCGAGATCGTCGCCAAATTCCTCAAATCGGTGCGGCCGGACGTCCTTTGTCTGCAGGAGACCAAGTGCATCGACGACGCATTCCCGCTGAAGCGCTTCAAGCGTCTCGGCTACGAGCATGTCGCGCTGAACGGGCAGAAGGGCTATCACGGCGTCGCCGTGATTTCGAAGCTGCCGTTCGAGAGCACGGATATCCGTACCTTCTGCGACAAGCTCGATTCGCGGCACATCTCGGTTTCCTTCGGCGAGAAGGCGCAGCTCGCAAAACCGCTGGTGCTGCATAATTTCTACGTGCCGGCGGGCGGCGACATTCCCGATCCCGCGCTCAACCCGAAATTCGAGCACAAGCTGCGATTTCTCGACGAGATGAAGGCGTGCGAGCCGCTGCATCCGCGCGGCGAGGACCGGCATATCCTGGTCGGCGATCTCAATGTGGCGCCACACGAGAACGACGTGTGGTCGCACAAGCAGCTCCTGAAGGTCGTGTCGCATACCCCGATCGAAACCGAAAAGCTGCTTGCCGCCCAGGCTCACGGCGAATGGTTCGACGTCGCGCGCGAGCGCATCCCGCTGTCGGAAAAGGTCTACACGTGGTGGAGCTACCGCGCCGCGGACTGGACACTGGCCGATCGCGGCCGCCGGCTCGATCACATCTGGGTATCGCGCGCGCTGAAGGACGGTATCAGCGATTTCCGGATCACCAGGGACGCGCGTGGCTGGGAGCGACCCTCCGACCATGTGCCTGTCACGGTGACGCTGGAAGTGTAGGCTCCTTCGCCGTCATTCCAGCGCGCGAGTGAAACGAGCGAACCCGGAACCTCGGTCGACAACCTCTGGATTCCGGGTTCGCGCTAACGCGCGCCCCGGAATGACGAGTGGTCAAATACTCAGTTTCGCGCCCGCCATCAGGATGTCGCTGGCGATCTGGCTGGTGCGGGTGGCGAATTCGTCGCGCAGCCGGCGCGCCGCGGCGGGGTCGCTTTCCAGCACGCGCTGAAACAGGCTGCGCGCGACCCGAATCACCGAAGAGTTTTCCAGCGCGGTCGCGGTCGACGGCCGCTGCATCGCCACGACAAGCGCGAGTTCGCCGAGCAGGGTGCCTGGACCCGCGATGACTTCGGCGCCGCCGCCGTCCTCGACCCGGAATGCGCCGCGTTGAACGATGAAACCGGCATCGGCATCGTCGCCCTCGTTGAACAGGATTTCGCCGCGGGCGAAATTGCGCTGCTCGGAGCCGATCGCGAGCATGCGCAGCGCCGTCGCCCCCAGCAGGCGAAGGGTGGGGACGCGCTCAAGTAGCGCTACATCATCTTCGATCGACATGCAGAACCGATGATCGGGATGCGCGGATGAATACGAATCGTTGGGTGAATCGTATCACGGCACCAGCTTGTAGCCACCGGCTTCCGTTACCAGTATCTCGGGATTGGCCGCATCTTTCTCGATCTTCTGACGCAGCCGGTAGATATGGGTTTCCAGGGTGTGGGTGGTGACGCCGGAATTATAGCCCCACACCTCCTGCAGCAGGGTCTCGCGCGATACCGGCAACTGGCCGGCGCGGTACAGGAACCGGAGGATCGCGGTCTCCTTCTCGGTCAGGCGTACCTTCCGGGCATTGGCGCCTGTCAGCATCTTGGAGCCGGGCCGGAACGAGTAGGGGCCGACCGAAAATACCGCGTCCTCGCTGGCCTCATGCTGGCGCAGCTGGGCCCTGATTCGCGCCAGCAGCACCGCAAATCGAAATGGCTTGGCCACATAGTCGTTGGCGCCGGACTCCAGCCCCAGAATAGTGTCCGAGTCGGTATCGTGCCCGGTGAGCATGATGATGGGCGCCTTGAAGCCACCCTTGCGCAGACTGCGCACCACTTCGCGGCCATCGGTGTCCGGCAGCCCGACATCCATCAGTACGAGATCGGGAGAATTGGCCTTGGCGGCGCTGGCGCCCTTGGCGCCGGTATCGACCGCCGAGGCCTCGAACTCGTCGTGCAGCGACAATTGCTCCACCAGCGTATCGCGCAGATCGGTGTCGTCATCCACGATGAGGATCTTGCGAGCAGTGACCATTGGTACAATCCTCTTGAGGCGTGCGACGGGGCAAGCGTAATCGCGGTCAGCCCAGTCCGGTTTCGTCAGACCAGGTTCGTATTGAGGTAAGGGGCTGTTACAGATTCACAAGCCGAAACCCATTCTACTCCAGATTTGAATGGCTTTAGGATGAATGTCGGGGATCGGCGTGAAATAGAACATTTGCCGTCAATGTGGCAACCGGGATTTGGCGATTCGCATGGGAAAGTCCAATATTTCAATCACTTATCAGACAAGTCCGCGTGATCGGCCGCTTTCCGCGATCCGGGTCCGCGCCGCCGCCGGCGATCCGCGCCGGGGCTGGCTGACGGCCGGCGGGCAGACATTGCCGGTCGCGCTGGGGCGCGGCGGCATTCTGGCCAACAAGCGCGAGGGCGACGGCGGCACCCCCCGGGGCGCCTTTCGGCCCCGGCAAGTGTGGTGGCGGGCCGACCGCCACACCCGGCCGCGCACGTTTCTGCCGGTTCGCGCCATCCAGCCCGAAGACGCCTGGTGCGAAGACCCCGGCGATCGGCATTACAACCAGCCGGTTCGGCTCGAGGCCGGGCAGGGCGGCGACCGCCTCAGGCGTGACGATCACCTCTATGATTTCATCGTCGAGATCGATCACAATACCGAGCCCCGAGTAGCCCACCGCGGCAGCGCGGTCTTCCTGCACCTGGCGCGCGAGAATTTCGGACCGACCGCCGGATGCGTCGCGATGACGAAATCGGCGATGCTGCGGTTGCTGCGGCGGATCGGACCTGAGACAAAGATCGTGATTGAGTGAATTTTACCTCTGTTCCGCGGAAAACAACCATGCTCGACAACAACCAGATCGCGGCGGCATCCCGCACCCTGCACAGCCACTGGCGCGCTGGCACCAAGTTTGGAGGTCTCGAAAAGCAGCTGCGTCCGCGCGACCGCACCGAGGCCTATGCCATTCAGGCCGCGATCGAAAACAGCTCCAACGCAAAACTGTTCGGCTGGAAGATCGCAGCCACCAGCGAGGCCGGACAAAAGCACATCAATGTCGATGGCCCGATGGCTGGACGCATCCTGCCCGAGACCGTGATTGCGGATGGCGGCACGGCCTCGATGGCGGGTAACGAAATGCGTGTCGCCGAGCCGGAATTCGCCTTTCGCATGCAAGCCGATTTGCCGCCGCGCGGTGCGCCTTACACCGTGCAGGAGGTGCTCGACGCCGTCGACACGCTGCATCCGGCGATCGAGGTTCCGGATTCGCGGTTCGCGGATTTTGTCGGCGCCGGCACCGAGCAAATCATTGCGGACAATGCCTGCGCGCACCTGTTCGTTCTCGGCGCGCCAACCGAATCGAACTGGCGCGCGCTCGATCTGGTCGAGCAGAAGCCGGTCATCACGTTGCGCGGCAAGCAATATATCGGTCACGGCAAGAACGTGCTCGGCGATCCCCTGATCGCGCTGACATGGCTCGTCAACGAACTGCGTGGGCTTGGCCTGACGCTTCGAGCCGGCGAGATCGTGACCACCGGCACCTGTCACCCGCCGCTGCCGATTCAATCGGGCGATCTGTTCGAGGCCGATTTTGGTGCGATCGGGAAAGTGTCGGTGGGGTTCGCGTAGCTGCGAACCTTCCGCCGTCATTGCGAGCGAAGCGAAGCAATCCATCTTTCTTGGCGCTACGACATGGATTGCTTCGTCGCAAGGGCTCCTCGCAATGACGAGGCGCTACCGCGTCCCGAAAATCGCCGAGCCGATCCGCACATGGGTGGCGCCGAACGCAATCGCGATCGCAAAATCAGCGCTCATGCCCATCGAGAGCTTCGTTAACCCGTTGCGCGCGGCGATCTTCGCGGTCAGCGCGAAATGCGGCGCCGGGGCCTCGTTGACGGGCGGAATGCACATCAGGCCGGTAATCGACAAGCCATACTTTTCCCGGCAAGCGGCAATGAAGGTGTCGGCGTCGCCAGGGGCGACGCCAGCCTTCTGCGACTCCTCGCCGGTATTGAGCTGGACGAACAATTCGGGCCGGCGTTTTTGGGAATCGATTTCCTTGGCTAACGCTTCGCAAATGCTTGGACGGTCGACCGAATGGATCGCGTCGAACAGCGCCACGGCTTCCCGGGCCTTGTTGGATTGCAGCGGGCCGATCAGATGCAGCGCGATACCGGGGTAAGCCGATATTAACCCCGGCCATTTCGCCTTGGCCTCCTGCACGCGATTTTCGCCGAAAACGCGCGCTCCGGCCTCGATCACGGGCGTAATGGCATCGGCATCGAACGTCTTGGACACCGCGATCAGCGTCACCGATGCGCGATCGCGGCGCGCGTCCTCGCAGGCGCGCGCGATGTCGTGCTCCACGGTGGCAAGCCCGTTTGGTAAATGCGTGGTTATCGGCAGGGGATTTTGCGGCGCCATGTCATCTCTCGATGGTAGATTTACGGGTTAGTTCCAATTTTACCCAGTTCCGGAAAGGCTTCTTGATCCCTTCCCTATACCCTGCATCCGGGGTCAGGGGACTAAGATGTCACGGGTCAGTTTCAAGCGTAAAAGAGTTAAACTCAAGAAGGTTCTGGGAATCCGCGCGCGGCTGGCGTTGCTGGCGCTGATCCTGGTGACGCCGCTGATGCTGGATCGGGTCCGCTCGCTGGAGGACACCAGGACCAAGCAGATCGCGCTGGCCTCGGCCGAATTCACCAGCCTCGCCAAGCACAGCGCCGATATGCAGCGCGAGGTGATTTCGTCGGTCGAGACGGTGCTGAAATCCGCGGCCTATATCCGCGGTTCCGACGGCGGGGTCGGCCGCAGTTGCGACATCATGCGCGCCAGCCTGCCCGCCAATCTGCCGTGGATTCGCAGCCTGATGATCGCCGGCGGCGATGGACGCATTCAGTGCGCGACCAACAACATGTATGTCGGTCTCGATTTCAGCGACCGGCCCTATCTCGTCAAGGCGCGCGAGAGTCGCGACTTTGTTTTCAGCGACTTTGTGCTCGCCAAGCCTACCAATACACCCGTCGTGATGGCAGCCTTTCCGGTATCGGCCATCAACCCGGACGCCGACTCGGTTGTTCTGGCCGGCGTCAATCTCGAATGGATGTCGAAGATCATGAGCAATCTCGGCAACCGGCCCGGCGTTACCGCCGTGCTGGTCGACAGCTCCGGGACCGTGCTGGCGGCGCCGGCGGATCAGGCCGGCATGATCGGCCGTCCGCTGGATAGCGTGCCGCTGCTGTCGTCGATCGCCGAAAAGGCCATCGGTTCGAACCAGCCGGACGGATCGCTTTCATTCCTTGCCGCCGATGGCTCGAAACGCATGGTCAACTTTGCGCGCATCACCGGCACGCAGTCGCGGCTCGTCATCAGTATCGACGAGGCCAGGGTATCTGCGGCGATCAATGGCGAGATTCGTACCGCCTATCTGCAGCTCGCCGTCGTCTGCCTGTTCGTGCTGCTCGGCGCGCTGGTCGCCGCCGAGAAGCTGATCATTCAGCCGATCGAGATGATGGCGGCGATGGCGAAGCGGTTCGGCCAGGGCGAATGGTCGGTGCGCGCCGCGCGCAAGTCGCTGCCGGCCGAATTCGTACCGCTGGCCCGCGCCTTCAACGCGATGGCGGCGCAGCTCGGCAAGCGCGAGCGCGAACTGGTCGCCACCAACGACCGGCTCACTGTGATGGCATCGATCGACATGCTGTCGGGCCTTGCCAACCGGCGCGGCTTCCAGAGCCGGCTCGACTTCGAATGGATGAAGGCCCAGCAATATGACAGCGAGCTGTCGCTGCTGATGATCGACGTCGATCACTTCAAGCTGTTCAACGACACCTATGGCCATCCCGAAGGCGACGCCTGCCTGACCCGGCTCGGCGAAACCCTGGCCGGCGTCGCCGGCGAAACCATGGGCTTTGCCGGACGTTACGGCGGCGAGGAATTCTGCCTGCTG
This sequence comes from Hyphomicrobiales bacterium, assembly GCA_038212905.1. GTDB lineage: Bacteria > Pseudomonadota > Alphaproteobacteria > Rhizobiales > Xanthobacteraceae > Bradyrhizobium. The sequence continues at coordinate 11,498 of JBBQUA010000036.1, read as the reverse complement.
CTGCCGAACACCGACGCCAAACGCGCGCTCGAAATCGGCGAGATGGTGCGCGCCGCGGTCCAAGACCTCGCGATGCCCCATTCCACCTCGAGCTTCCTGACCGTCACCACCAGCATCGGCGTGGCCTGCACCCGTCCGAATGAAAAGCAGCAGCCCGGCGACCTGATCGAAGCCGCCGACGCCGCCCTCTACGCCGCCAAGCACCGCGGCCGCAACGCGGTGGTCGAGCACGGGTTTGTGCGGCTGACGGATGGCGGGATGGCGCTGGCGAGCTGAGGGCTGCCGTTAATCCTTTGCGGTGCGGGGGCGTTGACCCCCCTGCCGCTTTTGTGGCCTAGTCCGCCGTCCCCTTGAGACGGCCCGAACCACGAAAAGCCCAGCGATTCCATGACCTCCGAACGCTACAACGCACGCGAAACCGAGCCGCGCTGGCAACGCCAGTGGGACGAAAAGGCGATCTTCGCCTCGAAAAACGACGATCCCAGGCCGAAATATTACGTGCTCGAGATGTTCCCGTATCCCTCCGGGCGGATCCATATCGGGCATGTTCGCAACTACACGCTGGGCGACGTCATCGCGCGCTACATGCGGGCCAAAGGCCACAACGTGCTGCACCCGATGGGCTGGGACGCGTTCGGGCTGCCGGCCGAGAACGCCGCGATCGAGCGCAAGGTGGCGCCGAAGGCGTGGACCTACGAAAACATCGCGGCGATGAAGAAGCAGCTGCGGTCGATCGGGCTGTCGCTGGACTGGAGCCGAGAGTTCGCGACCTGCGATCCCAGCTACTACAAGCACCAGCAGAAGATGTTCAACGACTTCCTGCGCGCCGGGCTGGCCGAACGCGAGAAGCGCAAGATCAACTGGGATCCGGTCGACATGACCGTGCTTGCCAACGAGCAGGTGATCGACGGCCGCGGCTGGCGCTCCGGCGCCGTCGTCGAGCAGCGCGAGATGAACCAGTGGGTCTTCAAGATCACGAAGTACTCGCAGGAGCTATTGGACGCGCTGGATGGGCTGGACCGCTGGCCCGACAAGGTGCGGCTGATGCAGCGCAACTGGATCGGCCGCAGCGAAGGCATGCTGGTGCGTTTCGCGCTCGACGCCGCCACGACGCCGGCGGGCGAAACCGAGCTGAAGATTTTCACCACCCGGCACGACACGCTGTTCGGCGCCAAGTTCATGGCGATCGCGCCGGATCATCCGCTGGCGCAGGCGGCGGCCGCGAAGAATCCTGAGCTCGCGGAGTTCATCGCAGAGGCGAAGCGTCACGGCACCGCGCAGGAAATCATCGACACCCAGGAGAAGCAGGGTTTTGACACCGGCATAAGGGCGGTCCACCCGCTCGATCCGGACTGGAAGCTGCCGGTCTACGTGGCGAACTTCGTGCTGATGGAATACGGCACCGGCGCGATCTTCGGCTGCCCGGCGCACGACCAGCGCGACCTCGACTTCGTCAATAAATACGGGCTCGGCAATACCCCCGTGGTGTGCCCGGAAGGCCAGGATCCGAAGGCGTTCGTCATTACCGACACCGCCTATGACGGCGACGGCCGCATGATCAATTCGCGCTTTCTCGACGGCATGACCATCGAGCAGGCCAAGGCTGACGTGGCCAAGCGATTGGAAACGGAAGTTCGCGGCAACCTGCCGATCGGCGAGCGGCAGGTGAACTTCCGGCTGCGCGACTGGGGTATCTCGCGGCAGCGCTATTGGGGCTGCCCGATTCCGGTGATCCACTGCCCGACCTGCGATGTGGTGCCGGTGCCGGATGCCGACCTGCCGGTGGTGCTGCCGGAGGATGTCTCCTTCGACAAGCCCGGCAACGCGCTCGACCATCATCCGACCTGGAAGCACGTCGCCTGCCCCAAATGTGGCGGTAAAGCGCAGCGCGAAACCGACACCATGGACACGTTCGTCGATTCGTCGTGGTACTTCGCGCGCTTCACCGATCCGTGGAACGAGAAGGCGCCGACCACGCCTGATGTCGCCAACCGGATGATGCCGGTCGACCAGTATATCGGCGGCGTCGAGCATGCGATCCTGCATTTGCTCTACAGCCGCTTCTTCACCCGCGCCATGAAGGCCACCGGCCATATCGGCATGGACGAGCCGTTCGCCGGCATGTTCACCCAGGGCATGGTGGTGCACGAGACCTATCAAAAGGCCGATGGCAGCTACGTCACCCCGGCCGAGGTCAGGATCGAAGCCGGCGGCAACGGCAAGCGCGCCATCCTGCTGACGACGGGCGAGGACATCACCGTCGGCGCCATCGAGAAAATGTCGAAGTCGAAGCGCAACACCGTCGATCCCGACGACATCATCGCCACTTACGGCGCCGACGTCGCGCGCTGGTTCATGCTGTCGGATTCGCCGCCGGACCGCGACGTGATCTGGAGCGACGAGCGGGTGCAGGGCGCCTCGCGCTTCGTGCAGCGGCTGTGGCGGCTGGTCAATGAATCCGCCGTGACAGCCGAATCAGCCCCGGCGGCACGGCCGGCGGCGTTCGGCGCCGACGCGCTGGTGCTGCGCAAGGCCGCACATGGCGCGCTGGACAAGGTATCCACCGGCATCGAGAAGCTGCATTTCAACGTCTGCCTGGCCCATATCCGCGAGTTCACCAATGCGCTGGCCGAGGTTTTGGGCCGCGAAGGCGAGCCGTCGCCGGATCTGGCCTGGTCGGTCCGGGAGGCCGCGGTCATCCTTGTTCAACTGTTCGCGCCCATGATGCCGCATCTGGCCGAGGAGTGCTGGACGGTTTTGGGCCAGAAGGGACTGATTTCAGAGGCCAATTGGCCCCAAATCGAACGCGATTTGCTGATTGAAGATACCGTGACGCTGGTGGTCCAGGTCAACGGCAAGAAGCGGGGTGATGTAACCGTGCCACGGGGCGCCCAAAATCCGGAAATTGAGGCTGCCGTTTTGGCTCTCGATGCGGTAAAACAGGCGCTTGGCGGCAACGCCGTGCGCAAGGTGATCGTTGTTCCCATGAGGATCGTGAATGTCGTTGGCTAGAACCCGCATCGCCGCTCGGCTTCTGGTCGTGGCCGCCCTGGCGGCGCTGACGGCCGGCTGCTTTCAGCCAATGTATGCCGAACGTAGCGACGGCGCCCCCGGCCTGCGCGAAAAGCTGATGGGCGTGGACGTCCCGCCGGTCGACAAGCCCAACGCCGCACGCGAGGCGCGGGTCCAGGTGGAAATCCGCAACGCGCTGAAGTTCAAGCTCTATGGCAACGCCACCGGCATGCCCCCGACGCACAAACTGGTGCTGCGTTTCGGCACCGGCCGCTCGTCGCTGATGATCGATCCCGCCACCGCGCTGCCATCCAGCGAGAATTACGGCATCGACGCCCAGTACAACCTGATCGAGCTCGCCACCAATAAATCGGTCATGACCGGCACCACCTTCGCGCGCGTCTCCTACGACATCCCCGGCCAGCTGCAGCGCTTCGCCCGCGCCCGCGCCTTCCGCGACGCCGAGGACCGCGCCGCCGCCGAAATCGCGGACAACATCCAGACCCGGCTGGCGTCATTCTTCGTCGCCGGGACCTGACGCCGTCGGCGACCTAACGCTGAACGTTATCCTGAGGTGCGCGCCCTTGCGCGCCTCGAAGGATGGATACACCAACCACCTCCCTCATCCTTCGAGGCTCGCCGAAGCCGGCTCGCACCTCAGGATGACGTCAACTTGAGTTGATACAATCCGATGGTTGCGCTCCGCGGAAAAGAGATCGACGCTTTTCTCGCCCGGCCCGACCCGGCGCGTCCGATCATCCTGCTGTACGGTCCCGATGCCGGCCTCGTACGCGAACGAGCCGATGCGCTGCTGGCGTCCGCGGTCGACGATCCCAACGATCCGTTCGCGCTGGTGCGGCTCGATGGCGACGAGCTTTCCGCCGAGCCGTCGCGGCTGGTCGACGAAGCGATGACCATCCCCATGTTCGGCGGCCGCCGCGCCATTCGCGTCCGCGCCGGCTCGCGCAGCTTTGCCAGCGGGGTCGAGACGCTGGCCGACTCTCCCCTCAAGGATTGCCGCATCGTGATCGAGGCGGGCGAGCTGCGGGCGGAGTCGCCGCTGCGCAAGGCCTGCGAACGCGCCAAAACGGCGGTCGCAATCGCCTGTTATGCCGACGACGCCGGCGCGCTGGCGCGATTGATCGACAGCGAGCTGCGGCTCTCGAATCTGGGCATCGCCGCCGACGCCCGCGCGGTCCTGATGTCGCTGCTCGGCGGCGACCGCCAGGCTTCGCGCAACGAACTGAAGAAACTTGCGCTGTACTCGCACGGCGGGCGCGAGGTTACGCTCGATGACGTGATGGCGGTGGTCGCCGACGCCTCCGAGCTCAAGATCGACCCGATCGTCGACGGCGCCTTCGCCGGAAAGCCGGATCTGGTGGAAACCGAATTCGCCAAGGCCATGGTGGCCGGCACCTATCCGGGCATGATCATTTCCGCAGCGCAACGCCATGCCGCCTGGCTGCACAAGACCAGCCTCGCGGTGGCCGAGGGCACCCCGGTATCGAGCTTGCTCGACAGCGGATTCCCGCGGCTGCACTTTTCCCGGAAGCCGAGCGCCGAGGTGGCACTGCGGAATTTCAGCCCGGCGCGACTGGTCGGTATCATCGAACAGCTCGCGACCGCCGCGCTGGAGACGCGCAAGCAATCGACGCTGGCCGCCGTGATCGCGCAGCGCGCGCTGCTGGCGATCGCGGTGAAGTCCAAGCGGCGAGGGTGATGGTGCTCTTGCTTCCCCCTCTCCCGCTTGCGGGGGAGGGCCGGGGTGGGGGACTCTCGGCGGGCACGGTCTGAAAGAAAAAAAGAAAGTCAAACGAGAGGGATTGCCCGCGGAGAGAGCCCCCACCCGCGCGCTTTGCGCGCGACCTCCCCCGCAAGCGGGAGAGGTAAGAGAAACTACCCCGTAGCATCCAGCCGTCGCAAAATCTCGTCGAGCTGGTCGAGGTCGCCATAGCGGATATGCACGGTGCCGGCGGGATCGCGGTGATCGATGCGGACCGCGAGGCCCAGCGCATCGCTGACGCGCTTTTCGAGTGCGACCGTATCGGGATCCTTGACCTTGCCGCTGCGTGCCTTCTGCGGCTTGCGCTCGGGCACGCCCTCGACATGCGCCAGCGCCTCGGCCTGCCGCACGTTGAGGCCTTCCTCGACGACGCGTTTGGCAGCCGCGACCGGATCGGGCACGCCGATCAGCGCGCGGGCGTGGCCGGCAGTTAACTCGCCCGATGCGATGTAGGCCTGCACTTCTTCCGGCAGCTTGGTCAGGCGCATCATGTTGGCGACATGGCTGCGGCTCTTGCCGACGATCTTGGCGATCTCCTCCTGCGTCCGTTTGAATTCGTTCGACAGCGCGTGATAGCCCTGCGCTTCCTCCAGCGCATTGAGATCTTCGCGCTGGACGTTTTCGATGATCGCGATCTCGAGCGCTTCAGAGTCGCTGACATCGACCGGCACGATCGGCACTTCGTGCAGGCCGGCGATCTGAGAGGCGCGCCAGCGCCGTTCGCCGGCGATGATTTCAAACCGATCCTGCACGCCCTTGATCGGACGCACCACGATCGGCTGGATCACACCGTGCTGCTTGATCGAATCCGAGAGCTCGCCGAGCTCGGCATCGGAAAAATGGCGGCGCGGATTGCGTGGATTGGGTTTGAGGAATTCGATCGGCACCTTGCGCTGGGTGCGCGGCCGCTCCAGATGCGCGGCCTCGCCGCCGACATCACCGATCAGACTTGCAAGACCGCGGCCCAGTCGCGAACGCGCTTCATCGGCCATCGCCAGCTCCCTTGGATTCACTCAAACGCTCCTGTTCGCTTCGTCTTCGTAGGGTGGGCAAAGGCGCTCTTCGCGCCGTGCCCACCATTCTTTTCGTTTGACGTTCTGTTGGTGGGCACGGCGCGAAGAGCGCGCCTTTGCCCACCCTACGGCTCATGGCATCAATGCGTGCGCAGTTCGCGCTCGCGCTGGATCACTTCGGTGGCGAGCTTGAGATAGGCTTCGCTGCCGACGCATTTGAGGTCGTACACCAGCACGGGCTTGCCGTAGGACGGCGCCTCGGAGATGCGCACGTTGCGCGGGATCATGGTGTTGTAAACCTTGGCGCCCATGAACTGGCGGACATCGGCAACGACCTGGTTCGACAAATTGTTGCGCGAGTCGAACATGGTCAGCACGATGCCGTGGATCGACAGATTGGGATTGAGGGTCGAGCGCACCTGCTCCACCGTCTGCAGCAATTGCGACAGGCCTTCGAGCGCGAAGAACTCGCATTGCAGCGGCACCAGGATCGCATCCGAGGCGGCCATCGCATTGACGGTGAGGAGATTGAGCGACGGCGGGCAATCGATCAGCACGTAGGTGTAATCGGCATCGGGCGCGGCGTCGGTGTTCAGGGCGGCGATCGCATCGCGCAAACGAAACGCACGGTCGCGGGTCGCGCCTAGTTCGAGTTCGAGGCCGGAAAGGTCCATGGTCGAGGCCGCGATATGCAGCCGCGGCACCGCGGTCGGAACCACGGCGTCGCGCAGCGGCGCCTCCCCGATCAGCACGTCATAGGTCGAGCAGCTGCGGCTGCGGCGGTCGATGCCGAGGCCGGTGGAAGCATTGCCCTGCGGATCGAGGTCGACGATCAGCACCCGCTCGCCGATCGCGGCGAGCGCGGTGCCGAGATTGATCGCGGTGGTGGTCTTGCCGACGCCGCCTTTCTGGTTGGCGAGCGCCAGGATGCGCGGATGGCCGGCCGGATGGGGGGCCTTATCCTCTTGATAAATATGATCAATTACGGTCATGCGCTGACGCCATCTGCTGTCGCGGACGGGATGCGCCGCTCGATCTGGTCGAGCTCGACGATCCAGCCTTGTCCGCCGGTGCGGCTGGAATGAAGATGTGGCTTGATATTCCAATATTTAGTGGCTTCGGTCAATTCAGCCTCTACATCTTGGCCTTTGAGCAACAGCGCTTTGGCGCCGCGTCTCACCAGCGGCTCCGTGAAGCCGATGAGCTGGTGTAGCGGAGCCACCGCCCGCGCTGTCACGCAATCGACCGGGCCGGTGATTCTATCCACACTATCCCCGATATCCGCGAGGTGAACTTGACCGGGCGAGTTGGTAACTCGCAGCGCCTCGCGCAGGAACGCCGCCTTCTTGGCATTGCGTTCGACCAGATGGATCATCGCACCCGGCGTTTCCGCTAGCGCACATGCCAGCACCACGCCGGGAAAGCCCCCGCCGCTGCCGAGATCGGCCCAGACCAGGGCTGAGGGGGCGATGGTCAGAAGCTGCAGGGAATCGGCGATATGCCGGGTCCAGAGGTTTGGAAGCGTTGATGGCGCCACCAGATTGGTCTTGGCCTGCCACTCCAGCAGTAGATCGACATAGCGATCCAGCCTCACCTCGGTTTCACGTGAAACCGAGGTCAGCGCCAATGCCGCGGCTTTGTCGGCGGGAAGGATTGGAGACCGAATATGAGTTGGTGCTTGGGCCATTCTTCTCGGGTGTCTGAGCGAACGCGGACATCTTCCTAAGGTGCGGGCCGACTTCGGCGAGCCTCGAAGGCTGATATGGGGATTTGCGGCGCATCCTTCGAGGCACGCAAGGCCGCGCAGCTCAGGATAATTTCGAAATATTTGGCCGAGCGGTTCGTTTCACGTGAAACAGTCTATGCGGACGCCGCAGCCGGCTTCTTTCGGGCTTCCCGCCGCAGATAGGCCGCCAGGATCCCCAGCGCCGCCGGCGTCATGCTGTCAATTCGTCCGGCCTGCCCCACCGTCCGCGGACGCGCGGCCTCGAGTTTTGAACGGGCCTCGTTGGAAAGCCCCGGCACCAGGCTGTAGTCGATATCGGTCAGGATCAGCCCCTCGTCGCGGCGGAAGGCATCAACGTCCGCAGTCTGGCGCTTGAGATAGACATCGTATTTGGCGTCAATCTCAAGATGAACAGCGATCCCTGGGTCAATGGCCGACAGCTCCGGCCAGATGCCGCGAACTTCGCTCCAGCCGATCTCCGGATAGGCCAGCAATTCGAACGCTGAACGGCGTTGGCCGTCACGGTTGAGCGTCAGCCCATGCTTGCCGGCTTCATTGGGGGTGATGTTCAGCGACTTCGCCAGTGCCTTCGCATCGTTCAGCGTCGCCATCTTGGCGCCGTGGCGGATCGATCGACCCTCTCCCACGCAGCCCAGCGCGATACCCTTGTCGGTCAGGCGCTGGTCAGCATTGTCGGCCCGCAGCGTCAGCCGGTACTCGGCTCGCGAGGTAAACATGCGGTACGGCTCGGTGATGCCGCGCGTCACCAGGTCGTCGATCATCACGCCGAGATAGCCGTCGGCGCGGTCGAATACGATCGGTTCGGCGTCGCTGGCGGCCAAGGCCGCGTTGAGACCGGCAACAAGCCCCTGCGCCGCGGCCTCTTCATAACCCGTGGTGCCGTTGATCTGCCCTGCCAGGAACAAGCCCGGCAAACGCTTGGTCTGCAGGGTGGCATCGAGTTCGCGGGGATCGACGTGGTCATATTCGATCGCATAGCCCGGCCGGACCATCCGGACTCGCTCAAGACCCGGGATCGTCGTCAGGATTGCCCGCTGCACGTCTTCCGGCAGTGAAGTCGAGATGCCGTTGGGATAGACCGTGGTGTCATCGAGCCCTTCGGGTTCCAGAAAGATCTGATGCCCGTCGCGGTCGCCGAACCGCACGATCTTGTCCTCGATCGAGGGGCAGTAGCGCGGACCCGAGCTCTTGATCTGGCCGGAATACATCGGCGAGCGATGCACATTGGCCCGGATCACCTCATGGGTGGCCGGTGTGGTGCGGGTGATGCCGCACTGGATCTGCGGCGTGGTGATCCGGTCCGTCATGACAGAGAACGGCTCCGGCGGATCGTCGCCTGACTGCATCTCCACGGCTGACCAGTCGATCGTGCTGCCATCGAGCCGAGGCGGCGTCCCGGTCTTCAGCCGTCCAAGCGTAAAGCCGGCCTGCTCGAACGACTTTGAAAGCCCCAGCGCCGGAGCTTCGTCGACACGCCCGGCCGGCCAGTTCTTCTCGCCGAGATGGATCAAGCCGCGCAGAAAAGTGCCGGTGGTGATGACTACCGCGCCTGCCAACAGCTCGCGGCCATCCATCAGTCGAATGCCGGTGACTCGCCCATTCGAGACCGTCAGCTCGTCGGCTTCGCCCTCGATCACGCTAAGATTGGTAGTCTCGCGGATGGCGGCCTGCATGGCGGCTGCATAGAGCTTGCGGTCGGCCTGGGCGCGGGGGCCCCGGACCGCCGGACCCTTGCGCCGATTCAGCATGCGAAACTGGATACCGCCGGCATCGGCGACCCGGCCCATCAGGCCGTCGAGTGCATCGACCTCGCGGACCAGATGTCCCTTGCCGAGCCCGCCGATGGCGGGATTGCAGGACATCGCGCCGATCGTCGCAAAACGATGGGTTACCAACACTGTCCGAGCGCCCAGGCGCGCAGCGGCGCTGGCGGCTTCGCAGCCGGCATGACCGCCACCGACCACAATGACGTCGAACGATTCTTGCGCAGGGCTCATGCGCGGCTTTTATCGCGGAGCATCAGAAGCAGGAAGCGGTAAGTTCGTCGAAACGCCTGTTTCACGTGAAACGCCGGTTCAAGAGGGCAAGAAAGGGCTGTTTCACGTGAAACAATCTCGGTTCCATCGGGTTTCGTTAAAATGAACCAAGAAATATTATTTTCCTATACAAAACTCTCGGAAGATCACATCGAGGATATCTTCGACATCCACCCGGCCCAGCAGCCGCCCCAACGAATAAGCCGCAGCCCGCAGCTCTTCGGCGGCAAGTTCCTCCCCGGTTCCCGCAATCTCCATGCTGCGCTGCAACGAAACCGCCGTTTCCTGCAACAATTTTCGCTGCCGTGCCCGGCCGATAAGCCCGCCGTCGTCGGAGCCGAAACAATCTCGCGCGAATCCGACCACGGCCGAGACCAGGTCCGGCATCCCGTCGCCCCGGCTGGCCGAGATCCGGAATTCAACTGCGCCGCCGTGCTGCCCCAGACCCGGAGCGGATCGCGTCCCATCTGGCCGGCCGGCGTCGAGATCGATCTTGTTGCGCACCAGCCAAACCGGCGCAGCGCCCTCGGCGAGAATTTTTTCGTGCGGCGCATCGGCCAGCCACAACACCAGGTCAGCCTCGGCCGCCCGCGCCCGCGCCCGACGCACGCCTTCCTGCTCCACGGGATCGTCGGTCTCGCGAATCCCGGCGGTGTCGATCACCGTCACCGGATAGCCGTCGAGATCGAGTTGTACCTCGATGATGTCGCGCGTAGTGCCGGCATGGGGTGAGACGATCGCAACCTCGCGCCGCGCCAGGTAATTCATCAGGGTCGATTTGCCGACATTCGGCGGACCCGCGATCGCAACCACCAGGCCTTCGCGAAGCCGTTCACTTCGTCCCTGTGCCGCAAGGACTTCTTCGATTTCCGCCAGCAAGCCTTCGATCTTCAGCAGCGCCGGCGCCATCAGTTCGGCCGGCACATCGGCCTCGTCGGAGAAATCGATCCCGGCCTCAATCAGCGCCGAAGCTTCGATGATCCGCCCACGCCAATTGCGCGCGCGGTCGCCGAGCAGGCCTTTCAACTGCCGTAGCGCCTGGCGGCGTTGCCGGTCGGTGTCGGCATGGATCAGATCGTCGAGACCTTCGGCCTCGGTGAGGTCAAGCTTGCCATTCTCGAAGGCGCGACGGGTAAATTCGCCGGGCTCGGCGGCCCGGACATTTTCGAAAGCCGCGAGTGCCGTGAACAGGGCCGCCAGCACCGCGCGTCCGCCATGGACGTGAAACTCCGCGACGTCCTCGCCGGTCGCGCTGGCCGGTCCCGGAAACCACAGCACTACCGCGTCGTCGATCGGCTGCTGCGCAATATCCCGCAACAGCACCCGCCCCGCCATCCGCGGCATCGCAACTTTGCCCGCCAGGGAGGTCAGAACCGACCCGGCTTCGGGCCCGGAAACCCGCACCAACGCGATGGCGCTCGGCGGCCGGCCCGACGAAAGGGCAAAAATGGTCTGTTCCCGCGGATGCATCGCCTATTTGTGCTGGAGCCATTGAAAAGGCAACGCAATTACCGCCAGTCGATGGTTTTCCCAACTGGGCCAGCGCACCCCGGGATAAAGCCCGCAGAGCAGCATTTTCGCTGCAGAAATCGATAGATTTACCGCCCGCTTGAGGAAAATAAATAAATATATAATTATTTCAGTAGCTTACGAGGATTGCAGGGAACTTGGGCGGCCTCATCATGCTGCAGCAATGCTGCAACATGGGCTGCAGCATAAGTCTAAGGCCACAACGAAAAGGGCGCCCTCGCCTGCGCAAGGACGCCCTTCAATACTGGCCAGATCGGTCAGGTATTCATCGACTCGAAGAACTCCGCATTGTTTTTGGTGTTGCGCAGCTTGTCGAGCAGGAAGTCGATTGCGTCCATGGTGCCCATCGGATTGAGGATCCGGCGCAGCACGTACAT
>JBBQUA010000035.1:0-28568 GCA_038212905.1 Hyphomicrobiales bacterium | reverse complement strand
TCGTCGATCATCGGGCGGAGCTTGATCTCCTTGATCTCGACGATCTTCTGCTTCTTGCGGGCCTCGGCGGCCTTTTTCTGGGCGGAATATTTGAACTTCCCGTAATCCATGATCTTGCAAACGGGAGGATTGGTGTTCGGCGAAATCTCGACGAGGTCCATGCCGGCTTCGAGCGCCATCTTCACGGCGGCGACAGTTTCGACGGTGCCGTGATTCAGGCCGGTCTGGTCGATCAGCTGAACCTGTGCGTTGCGGATTTCATCATTGGTGCGCGGCCCGTCTTTGGTGGCGGCGGGCGGGGCTCTGTTGGGACGGCGAATGGTTGGCTCTCCAAAGTTGTGAACGAAGGCGATAGCTTGAAGGAATAAGGCCCGGCGGGCAAGCGAACTCGCATCGGCAACGGCAAAAAACCATCAAATGCGAGGTATTTGGTCGCGATGGTTGAGATAGAGCGCGCCGGTCGGTTCCGCAAGCGTCGCCGGCAGCCACCAGCCCGGTTTGGCGTCCGTTGTTGACGGATTCGGCAGGCTCGCTCAAACAGCTCTCAACGAGGTTACAATTCCATGACCAATTCGGCTGTAACCGACCGGGAACCTGATTTCATCGAGGTCGGCGAGGCCAGCGGCCGGCGCCGAATCGCGGTGCGGGCCCGCAATGGCGCAGCTCCCGGGCTGATCTGGCTCGGCGGCTTCAACTCGGACATGAAGGGCACCAAGGCGCTGGCGCTGGACGCATGGGCCGCCGAACAGGGGCGCGCCTGCGTCCGGTTCGACTATTCCGGCCATGGCGAATCCGGCGGCGCCTTCATCGACGGCACCATCGGGCGCTGGCTGGAAGAGAGCGTGGCGGTGTTCGAACGATTCTGCGTCGGCCCACAAATCGCGATCGGCTCCTCGATGGGCGGCTGGATGGCGCTGCTGTTGGCGCGCGAATTGGCAAAACGCCCGGAAAGCCGCGCCTCGCTGACCGGGCTGGTGTTGATCGCGCCGGCGCCCGACTTCACCGAAGCGCTGATGTGGAATGGTTTTCCGCCCGAGGTGAAACAGGAGATCGAGCGCCATGGCGTCTGGCTGCGGCCGTCGGAATATGGCGAGCCCTATCCGATCACGCGCGGACTGATCGAGGAGGGCCGCAACCATCTGTTGCTCGGCAGCGCCATCGAGGTCGGCTGCCCGGTGCGGATCCTGCAGGGCGCGCAGGATCCCGATGTGCCGTGGCAGCACGCTTTCGCGCTGGCGCATCGCTTGCCCACCGACGACGTGGTGCTGACCATGATCCAGGACGGCGATCACCGCCTGTCGCGGCCGCAGGACATCGCGCGGATGATCGCGGCGGTGGCGGAGATCGGGTAGGCTTTCTTCCTTCTCCCCTTGTGGGAGAAGGTGGCGCGAAGCGCCGGATGAGGGGTCTCCATCCGCGGAGACAGACCCCTCACCCGTCACGAACACGCTTCGCGCGTCCGTGCCACCCTCTCCCACAAGGGGAGAGGGGAAGAAGAGAACGTTGTCGCAAGGAGAGCCGCCATGAACCCATCTGCGATGCTCAAATCATTTTGCGAGGCCGTCGAAGCGCATAACGGCAAGGCGTTTGCCGAACTGTTCACCGAGGACGGCGTCTACCACGATGTGTTCTACGGCGCGTTCAAGGGCCGCGGCAAAATCGCCGAGATGATCGACGACTGGTTTTACCGCACGGCGACGGATTTTCGCTGGGACATGCATGCGCCGGTCAGCGATGGCCACACGCTGTATGCGCGCTATACCTTCAGCTACCGTTCCTTGCTGCCGGAGGCCAAGGGGGCGCGCGCGATGTTCGAGGGCGTCGCGATCATGACGCTGCGCGATGGCAGGATCGCCAGTTATCACGAGGTCGCCAACGCCACGACCGGTTTTGTCGACATGAATTTCGCGCCGGAGCGGATCGCCAAAATTATTGCAAAACACGGCGCGGCACTGAAGGCGCGGCCAGAGATGGCGCGGCATCTGGTGGAGTAGCAAGGTGCTTACGCCGTCATTGCGAGGAGCCCTTGCGACGAAGCAATCCATGCAGCAGCAAAGAAAGAATGGATTGCTTCGCTTCGCTCGCAATGACGGCTGAGGGACTTCGTGCCCTTACGGCGGCGGCGGTTTTGCCATCGGCTTTTTCTGCGCCAGTGCGGCGACCGTCGAGGTGCCGATCGGGCCCTGCTCGTCATAGAGCCAGCATTCGCCGATCGCGACGCCGTCGGAGGCGTGGTGGTTCACCACCTCGAAACCGACCCATCGCGTCACCGGCAGCCGGTGCAGGTACAGCGTGACGTCGCTGTTGATGTAGCCGAGGCCCTGATCGCCGGCATTGGCAAAGGGGCTGGCGAAATCGGCCCCGGTGGCGACATGGACGAACGGCGTCATCGGCATGCCCTCGACCAGTTCGCGCACTTCGCTCATCCACAGCCGCCGCGGCCCGAGCGAGCCCATCGCACCCACGATCGGCCGCGTGCTCCACTTGCCGTTCATGCCGAGCCTGGGATCGGTCGGCGCCGGAATTGCCGCAGGCTTGGGCGCGTCCCAGTTCGGCGGCGACCAGACATTGCCCGGCGCGTTTTCGGTTCGCCGCAGCAACTGGCAGGAGGCGCGCGCCATGCTGACGCCGCCGGAAAGAAATTCAGCCTCGACCACCTTTATGCGCATGCCGTCGCGGACCAGTCTGGTCGTGACATCGACCGGCGTCTGGATGTTGGGTAGCCGGAACATGTCGACCGTCAGCCGTGCCGGCATGAAATCGTCGGAGCCGTGCCGTTGCTCGATCGCGAAAGCCAGCAGGCCGATGACGACGCGGCCGTGCATCGAGTTCGGATCCCACGGCCCGTTCGCCGCCTGGGTGGGAATGAAGGCATCGCCGTCTTGGGTGAAGAAAGGTTGATTTGTCATGGCGCGGGACCATGACGGAATTTTGCAAACGAAATCAACCCCGCTGTCATCGCCCGCGAAAGCGGGCGATCCAGTACGCCGGGACATATCAGGCCCGTCGCCACTCTGCGCGCACGGTGTCGTCCAGTTCTGTGTCCAGAGTCTTCGCGGCCAACGCCTCGAACGCCTCCGCTCCCATCAGTTGCGACAGCGCCCATGCCGCCGCACCCCGCACCAACGGGCTGGCGTCATCGAGCAAACGTTCGGCCTCGACTGCCAGGGCTGCCTCATTGGAGTTACCGATCGCGATCAGCACATTGCGCACGAAGCGGTCGCGGCCGATGCGTTTGACCGGCGATTTTGTGAATCGCGCACGGAATGCGGCATCATCGAGCCGTGCCAGGTCGGCGAGCGCGGGCGCGCGCAGTTCGTCGCGCGCGGCGAGTTTGGTCTCGCGCCCTTCTTGCGCGAATTTGTTCCAGGGACAGACCGCGAGGCAATCGTCGCAGCCATAGATCCGATTGCCGATCGCCTTGCGGAATTCGTGCGGGATCGGGCCCTTGTTCTCGATGGTGAGATAGGAAATGCAGCGCTTGGCATCGAGCTTGTAGGGCGCCGGAAATGCCGATGTCGGGCAGATATCGAGACAGGCCTGGCATGAGCCGCAATGATCGACGTCGGCGGTGTCGCGCGAAAACGCCAGCGTCGTGAAGATCGCACCGAGGAACAGCCATGAGCCGAATTCGCGCGACACCAGGTTGGTGTGCTTGCCCTGCCAGCCCAGTCCTGCCGCCTGCGCCAGCGGCTTTTCCATCACGGCGGCGGTGTCGACGAACACCTTGACCTCGCAGCCTTGGACCCCGGCGCCGGATGCCGCGACCAGCCACCGCGCCAGCGCCTTCAGCCGTTTCTTGATCAGGTCGTGATAGTCGTCGCCCTGCGCATAGACCGAGATCGCGCCGCGCGTACGCTGCGCCAGGATATCGAGTGGATTCCGGTCGGGCCCGTAATTGACGCCGAGCATGATCACCGAGCGCACATCCGGCCACAGCCCGCGCGGACCGGCGCGGCGTTCGGGACGATCCGCCAGCCAGTCCATGTCGCCATGCGAGCCGGCGTCGATAAAATCGCGGAAATGTCTGGCGGCCTGCGCGATCGAATCCGGATCGGTGACGCCGACACAATCGAAGCCGAGGGTGAGGGCCTCGCGGGTGAGCGCGTCTTTGAGATTCTTTACCATCGAAGCGGGGCTTCTTCACCTCTCCCATAGGGAGAGGTCGGATTGCGCAGCAATCCGGGTGAGGGGTTTTGGTTCAACGATGGACCGTACCCCCTCACCCCAACCCTCTCCCATCGAAGTCGGATATATCCGACTTCGACAATCTGAGATGCCAAACTCGGGTAAACCCGAGTTTGGGTGGAGAGGGGGCTCACCGGTGGCGTGGCGACATGATCATTCACTTCGAAAAATGGATTCAGAAATCCAGATCCACATAGGTCCGCGACGCCGGCACGCCGGCCAGCCATTCGCTCAGCAGCGGACGGAACGAGGGCCTGGATTTGACCCGCGCGTACCATGCCTTTGCCGCGTCGTCCTCGCTCCATGGCACGTCGCCCAGATAATCGATCGCCGAAAGATGCGCCGCGGCGGCGAGATCCGCATAGGTGATCCGGTCGCCGGCGAGATAGTTCCGCGTCTTCGCCAGCCAGCCGATATAGGCCAGATGATAGCGCACATTTACCTTGGCCGCGCGGATCACATCCGCCGCCGGCGCGCCGCCGCCGTCCTGCTCGTCCATGAAGCGCTTGTAGATGCGCTCGGTGACCAGCGGATTGGAGGCTTCCTCGAAAAACTTGTCGTTGAACCAGGCCATCAGCCGCCGCACTTCGATCCGTTCGCCCGGTGCGGTCGGCATCAGCCGGCGCTCGTCCTGCTCGGCGCCATGGGTCTCGTCGATGAATTCGGCGATGATTCCGGCGCCGGGAATCGGAGGCAGGCGCTCGGCGATCAGCACCGGCGTCGAGCCCGCGGGGTTCAGCGCCAGAAATGCCTCGCGCCGTTCCCAGGCGCGCTCTTCCACCAGCTTCAGATCGAGGCCGTATTCGCCCAGCGCCAGGCGAATGAATCGCGACTGCGGACAGAACGGATGGTGAAACAGCGTGTACATGCAGGCCTTGAATATGTCGCGGCGCTTAACAATCCATCAACCGCGGCGACGGCGCCAAACTACCTAAGCTCAGGATTGAGGCAACCCGTGTTTTCACGTTTTTTGCGATTGCGGCAAGGGTGCGAATAAGCGAGAAGAACCCGGCTTTTCGGCTCATTCCGATCATAACGGAACAATCATATGATGTCTGATGCAGTGAGGGCGGTGATTCTCGGCATCGTCGAGGGCGTCACGGAATTCATCCCGGTATCTTCGACCGGCCATCTGCTGCTGGCGGAGCGGTTCTTCGATCTCGGCGAAGGGCCGTTCTGGAAGAGCTTTGCAATCCTGATTCAGCTCGGCGCGATTCTCGCGATCGTCGCACTGTATTTTTCCAAATTGTGGCGGATCGCGCTCGGCATGTTCTCGGATCCCTATGCCCGCCGGTTCGTGATTGGCGTGCTGGTGGCGTTCCTGCCCGCGGCCGTGATCGGCGCCGCGGCCGGCAGCTACATCAAGGCATTCCTGTTCAATCCGTGGGTGGTGTGCTTTTCGCTGATCGTCGGCGGCGCCATCCTGCTCTGGGTCGATCAGCTCGATCTCGAGCCGCACGAACACGACGCCACCACCTTCCCGCTGCTGACCTATCTCTGGATCGGCTTCGCGCAGTGCCTGGCGATGATCCCCGGGGTGTCGCGCTCCGGCGCCACCATCGTCGGCGCCATGCTGCTCGGCGCCGACAAGCGCGCGGCGGCGGAGTTTTCGTTCTTCCTCGCGATCCCGACCATGGTCGGCGCGTTCGTCTACGACCTCTACAAGAGCCGCGGCGAGATGACGATGGATCACGCCGGCCTGATCGCGATCGGCTTCGTGGTGTCGTTCATCACCGCGATGATCGTGGTCAAGGCGTTTTTGGGCTACGTCACCCGCCACGGTTTTACGCTGTTCGCGTGGTGGCGCGTCATCGTCGGCACACTCGGGCTGATCGCGCTGGCGATGGGACGGTAGTGTCGTCCCTGCGAACGCAGGGACCCATAACCACCGGCTTCAATTGAAGCAGCAGGTCTCTAACACTTTTGTAGAAACGAGAGTGCACGGCGTATGGGTCCCTGCGTTCGCAGGGACGACAGAGACTCACACGCCCTTGTGCGCAAACTGCCCGGTCTTGCGGAAACGCCAGAGATATTGCGGCGCGATCGCTTCCAGCGAATCCGGCGCAATGCCCAGTCCTTCCAGCGTCAGGCCGGCGACCTTCGCCGCGTCCGACACCACATTGTCGGAGCGCAGCAGCGCCACCTGGTCCGGCGTCAGCTTCAGCGGCCCCGGCGCGAACTGCAGGAACATCGCCTTGAATTTCGCCAGCCCGAACGGCAGCGACACCAGCATGCGCTGGCGTTCGATGGTGGCGAGAATGATTTCCATCACCTCGCGCATGGTCAGCACTTCCGGGCCGCCGAGTTCGTACACCGCGCCGGGCCTGGTCTTGCCGTCGACGGCATCCGCCACCGCGGCGGCGACGTCGCCGACATAGACCGGCTGCAGCTTTGTGACGCCGCCGCCGATCAGCGGCAAAATCGGCGATATGGTGGCGAGGCCGGCAAAACGGTTGGTGAACTGGTCCTCGGGGCCGAACACCACCGAGGGCCGCAGGATGGTCGCCGTTGGCACGGCCGCCAGCACCGCCTTTTCGCCCTCGGCCTTGGAGCGGCCGTAACGCGACAGCGAATTCTCGTCGGCGCCGATGGCGGAGACATGCACCATCCTGGCGCCTGCGGCACTGGCGGCTTTGGCAATCGTGGCCGCGCCCGCGCCCTGTACCGCGTCAAAATTCTGGGCGCCGCCCTCGGCCAGGATGCCGACCAGGTTGATGGCGACGTGGGAGTCGCGCATCGCGGCCTCGACCGAGGCCGGGTAGCGCAGGTTGGCCTGCACCGCGTGGATCTGGCCGACCTTGCCGAGGGGCTGCAGATGCCCGGCCAGTTCCGGCCGCCGCACCGCGACCCGGATCCGATAATCGCGCTTGGCCAGCGCCCGGACCACATTGCGGCCGAGAAAGCCGGATCCCCCGAAAACCGTCACCAGCGTATCCAGATTCGATGCCATGGGGTCGATTTTCCTTGAGGTCAAAGCCGAGAGATCGCAGGCGATTACGCCGTTTCGCGATACGCCAACGGGCCGACGCTATCAAGCGCATTTGGCCGGCAATGCGCCGATTTGACAAGCGCGCGACCGATCCGTACTAACCGGCCCGGGCCCAGGTGGCGGAATTGGTAGACGCGCTGGCTTCAGGTGCCAGTGGCTTAACGGCCGTGAAGGTTCGAGTCCTTTCCTGGGCACCATTGCCCATGCCCATGATTTTGCCGGCCGGACGGCCCAAGACAGCATCGGGTCGCCGCTCCGTTTTCGCACAGCCATGCCCCCAATAGCGCAGCCACTTTAGAAGCCGGGAGCTTTGCAGTCGGCTGGATGCCATGCATGGTCAAGGCAAAAAAGAGAATGGTCGCACCGGCGCGGGCCATTTGGCGTAGGTCTGCAGCCGGTGCTTTTTTCGATGACCTCCAGCTTTGCGGTGTCTCACAGGAGTATTGCATGCGGCCATGTCGATATTTGTGGCCCGTATTGAGCCTTGCGGCCGCGTTTCTGATCGCGCCGGTCGACGCTTCCGCCGTGACCATCCGGTTCGACTATCGATTCGACGAAGGGCAAATCTCGCAGCATCCCGATCGCAAAAAAACGCTGGAGCTGGCCGCCAAGATCTGGGGCGAGCTGCTGCCCGATCGTTTCGAGCCCATCGCGCCGGGAACGATCCTTCGATTCAAACATCCGCGGACCGGAGAGCAACTCGTCGTCCCCATGCCCAAACACGATGGCGACTTGCTGGTATTCATCTTCCCCCGGCCGGAAGGAAAGGCTTCGGCAGCGGCGCTGCTCGGTGGCACTGACAGCTATCAGGATGGCAAGGCCGCCTTTTCCAAAGCGAAGGGGCCGAGCGGCAAGCCGGTCCACAGCCTTTACCAGCGTGCAAACGGCATCCCGTATCAACCCTGGGCCGGCAGGCTGTACGTCAATTTCGCGGGAGCACGACCATGGTTCTATTCGCAGTCACTGCCCCGGGTCGATGACATTCCGAGTGCTACCCATTGGGACTTTCTATCGACGGCGCTGCACGAACTCGGACACATCCTCGGCTTCATGAGGAGTTCGTCACCGTTTGCGTTGACCGATCTGACAAAGGACGAGAATTTCATGGGGCCCCACGCCGTGTCCCTGGACCGGCGACCGATTCCACTGGAAAAGGACTCCGGTCATTTAGGCAACTACAACAGCGCGACCTGGAACGGGCGTTTGATTCTGGCCCGTCCAAATCTGGAGCAATATCTGATGGCCGGAGCGCCTCATCCGGTCCAGGGACTGCGGCTGTATCCGACGCAGCTCGACCTCGTGATGCTCGAGGATATCGGCTACACGGTAGACTGGACCAAATTACCGCGCTCGCCTTACGTCAGCGAGTATCCACCCCCACAAGTTCAAAAGCCGCGCAGCCTGGTCGGGCGCTGGGAATTCGGTAAGTCCTCGGATCTGAACCGCGCCGAGATCGGCTATCCGCTGCTCTATATGCCAGCCAGCGCCGGCCTCATCCAGAGTATTTTCCACGGCGATCACATCCAGATTCCCTATCGCTCCTTTCTTTATGTCGATCATGGAATGATTGCGAACGGCGGCGGCAAGAATGTCAACCAGTACACAATTGCGTTCGACGTTCGACTGCCAAAGCTCGGCGTTGAATATTCGCTGTTGAATACGGCCCCGCACGGCGACGCTCCGGGAGACGTCTGGATCGGCAGATCCGGAGGGGTCGGTCAGGGCACTTACTCCGCCGACAAGCTCGCGGCCAACACCTGGTATCGAGTGGTCTTCAGCGCCGACCTGGCCAAGGGTGCACGAAACTATTACGTCAACGGTAAATTGGTCCATCAGCAGACCGGCGAAAGACTCGACGGCCGCTTTTCCCTGCAGGTGCCGGGCACCAAACCGTTCTTCACGCTGTTCGCCGACAACAAAGGCGAGGCCTCGCCGATCGACGTTCGTCAGGTCGCACTGTGGAACTACTCCATGCCGGACAGCGATGTGTCGGCGCTCGGCGGACCGGCTGTAACGATAGCGCGATGAGACGGGTGCGGGAGTCGGGCTTGCCGGCGCACCGCCGGTGGACAATGCGACGGACTACAGGCCGCGCTCCACTTCCATTTCGCGGCGAATAATTTTCGATCCGAACAGGGCTGCTGTCTCCGCCCCCGCTTTTCGCGCGCGGAATCGGTCCCTGTGCTGCAGCGGCGACACACCGATGCGGCGCTTGAATACCCGCCGCATCGCCGCCGCCGATCCGAAGCCGCAACGTTGGCTGATCGCCTTGGGCGCGAGACGGGTTTCCTCAAGAAGCTGGCGGGCGGCCTGCAGCCGCGCCGACATCACGAACTCTGCCGGCGTCACGCCGGCAGCCTCGCGGAAGGCGCGGATAAAGCTGCGCTCGCTCATCGCGGCATTGCGGGCGAGCTCGGAAATGCGCAGGTCGCCGGTGAGATTATCGTGACACCACCGCTGCACTTTCTGGATAGCGGAGCCCGAAGAGCACTGTGCCTGCGGAAGTTTTGAAAATTGCAGCTGCCCGCTGCGGCGCTGGAGGTCGAGCACGAGATAGTTCGCAACTTTCAGCGCGAAATGTCGACCGTGGTCGTCCTCGAGCAGCGCCAGAGCGAGATCGATTCCCGCCGAGCTGCCGGCCGAACTCCAGAGGTTGCCGTCGCGTATGAAAATTGGATCGGCTTCGACCCTTGCAGCTGGATTTCGCCGCGCGAGTTCCGAGACGAATGCCCAATGCGTCGTGACTCGTTTACCGTCGATAAGCCCGGCGGCGCCGAGCGCAAACGCGCCTGTGCAGATCGAACCGAAGCGGCGCGTCGTCGGGGTCGTTCGCCGGAGCCAATCCAGAATTGCGGGGGCGGTCGCGGCGTCCGGTCCGCCACCGCCCGACACCAGCAACGTGTCGATCGGCATCGGCAGCGCGGTCATTGCGCAGAACGGCTGAAACGTGAAACCGAGCGGTGTACGCACCGGCTCCGCGGTGGGCGCCACTGTCATCACGTCGTAGAGCTGTTGCTGTCTCAGGAAGTTCGCTACCGCGAATACTTGCAGGGGACCGGCGACATCGAGCGGCGCTATCCCCGGATAAATCAGCATCGCAACCCGGCGCGGTGCTTCGCCGGCGCGCAGCGAACCAGCTTCCATGTTGGTCGTCGTCTTGGTCGTCACAATGGATTCCGCGTTAAAATTGCTTTCATCTCAAATCGCACACCGTGCGCATTCGCATCTTAATGGAACAAATTCCGCCAATACTAGTGCAATTCACGCCAAACCGGCTGAGCATCGTTGCTCTTCACCACCGAAGTTTGCGAGGCTTGATCGGGTCGATGGGGGACTTCGATGACGATCAATATCAATACGCTGGCGCGCGCGAAAAATGTATCCACGATTTCGCAGCGAGGTCCTATCGGACTGATCCGGCAACGGGTTTTGCCTTTTGTGCAAACGACGGTTGTTCTGGTGGCGCTTGGCGCGGCGACGTTGTTTTCAGCGTCGCCTGGCGCGGCTCAGGCGCTGGACTGCAGCGCCGAAAGCAACCTGAAATCGGTGCAGGCCGGCGGCGCCGTCGAATTGTCGTTCCGCAACGCCTCGGCCGAACGCCGCCGCCTTTACTGGATCGACGCCACCGGCGAACGCAAATTCAACGGTCTGATCGAGGCTGGCAGTCTGCTCCGGCAGACCACCTCCACCGGCCATTCCTGGGTTGTGACCGACGACGCGGAAAAATGCCTCTATGCGATAACCGTATCGACCGAGCCGATGATGATCGACGTTGGCGGCGCGGCAGCCGCGCCGCTCGCGCCGCCCTCGCCCGGCGTGTTGCAACCGATCGCGCCGGCGCCAGCCGCGCCACCGCAAATGGCTGCGGCTGCGCTGCCAAAGGTTTCCCCGATCCAGCAATTCCAGCTCAGCGGCGCCTATCGCATCGCCCCGCGCGACGCCGGCACGACGGCGCTCAACAATCAAGCCTCCGGCACGGTTGGGATCATCAGCGTCAAGCCTGAATGGGACAGCGGCCAATGGAGTTTTGAGGCTGTGCCGGGCACGCCCTTCGTTCGGATCAGGAATCAGTGGAAGAGGACCTACCTCACCGACGTGAGCGGTAAATTGCGCGCAACCGCCGCGCCCCCGGAGGCCGACGGGTCGCATTGGTCCTTCGAGCCGGTGGACGGCACCTCCTACGTCCAGTTCCGCAACCGCGAGACGAATCGTTTCCTGATCGCTGTCGGCGGTGCGCCCGCGCTGGTTGAAGACTACCGCCAGGACCAGGAAACTTTCAGTCATTGGCTGCTGTCCCCCGCCGGACGCGCCGTCGTCGCTGCCGCGCCCCGCAACCGTGCCTACGATGCCGCGCTGGTCGATTGCCGGGAAATGGGCGGTTACTGGACCGGATCCTCCTGTCGCGCCTCGGTAAGGTCGCAGCCTCTCAGGTGCCGGCGCGGCTACCTGTGGTCAGAGGATTTCGGCGAGTGCCAATGGGAGGGCGACAGTTGCCCGCCCTGGCAGATGGGCCGCGGCGGCGAGTGCCTGTCCGACCTCAGCTGTCGCGGTGGTGTCGTTCGGATGTCGCGGCGCGGTTCTCCCGCGTGCGACTGCCCACTCGGCGAAGTCGCCTGGGGCGACTACCCGAACCTCACTTGCGTGCCATCGATCGTGCGGATCTTCGGCAATAGCCGGATATGTCCGGCAGGCCAGATTGGCACACCACCGAACTGCCAGCCGGCGCCCGTGGCGCCAATCGCTTGCCCGCCTGGACAGATCCCTCAGGCTGGTATCTGCGTGCCGAGATTTATGCAATGTGCTGGCGGTACGGCCAGGAGCGACGGTGCGTGTATTTGCTCGGGCGGAGCCAACCTCCAATGCAAAGGCCCCAATGATTGCGCGTGTGTGGCATCGACGCCACCGGTAACGCCAGTCGTTTGCCCGCCCGGTCAGGTCGGCACACCGCCGAACTGCGCTGCGGCTCCGCCCGTTACGGTAGCCTGTCCGGCAGGCCAGACCGGGACGCCGCCGAACTGCAGGCCGACCACGCCTGTGGTTACGGCGTGCCCGGCGGGTCAGACCGGAACACCACCGAACTGCGTTTCGGCTCCGCCCGTTACGGTAGCTTGCCCGGCAGGTCAGACCGGGACGCCACCGAACTGCAAGCCGACCACGCCTGTGGTTACAGCGTGCCCGGCGGGTCAGACCGGAACGCCGCCGAACTGCAGGCCGACCACGCCTGTGGTTACGGCGTGCCCGGCTGGCCAGAGCGGCACGCCACCGAACTGCAAGCCGACCACGCCCGTGGTTACAGCGTGCCCGGCGGGCACGACCGGGACTCCGCCGAACTGCGTCAAGCCAGCACCGGCGACCTGTCCACCGGGCATGACCGGGACACCGCCGAACTGCGCGAGGCCAGCACCGGCGACCTGTCCTCCGGGCATGACCGGGACACCGCCGAACTGCGCGAGGCCAGCGCCGGCGACCTGTCCTCCGGGCATGACCGGGACACCGCCGAACTGCACGAGGCCAGCAGCGCCAGCCTGCGCGCCGCCGAAGCAACTGAACCAAGCGGGGCAGTGTGTGTGAAGACAGGTCGTTTGATGCCGTGGGGTGATGTGCAGTCACGCCACGGCATCGCCTGAAGCCGGGCGATGCAGACGCTTGAAAGGCTGGAACACCAAATTCATGCTGCCGGTGGAGCGTCGCCGCGCGCAGCGGTCGTCATGTCTTGTTCCCGGGCGCAGCTCCCGCGCGGGGTGACCGCGAACAAGGCGCGCCGGGGTCCACTCCTTCATTTTCATTGCATGGGGTTGTTTTCGTGATTTTTTGCCGAGGCAATGCCGGGCATCGCTGAAGGGGCGCGTTTCAACCTTACCCAGCTGCGGCGAACCATCGAAAATGGTTGCCTTTCAGTGATTTGCGATCAAAACAGGGCTCGCTTCCCGCCGATCGTCGCCGTACGCGCTACCTGCGCCCTCGTTTCTCGGTGAGTTCGGCGTTAGCTTGGGATCCACCGATTCGACGAGGTTTTTGACACCATGACCATCCGCCTGCATCGCGGCGATCTGCCCGATTTGTCCCGCTATACCGATTCGGTGGCGATCGATACCGAGACCATGGGGCTGCATCCGCACCGCGACCGGCTCTGCGTGGTGCAGTTGTCGAACGGCGACGGCAGCGCCGATGTGGTGCAGATCCCCAAAGGTCACACCGACGCGCCGAACCTGAAGGCGCTGCTGGGCAATCCGAAAGTGACAAAAATCTTCCACTTCGCGCGGTTCGACCTTGCCGCGCTCTACAATGCCTTCGGCGTGATGCCGCAGCCGGTGTACTGCACCAAGATCGCCTCGCGGCTGTGCCGCACCTACACCGACCGCCACGGCCTGAAGGATCTGGTGCGCGAAATTCTCAACGTCGACCTGTCGAAGCAGCAGCAGTCGAGCGACTGGGGCGCGCCGAGCCTGAGCGAGGCGCAGCTGTCCTACGCCGCCTCCGACGTGCTGCATCTGCATGGCCTGCGCGACCGGCTCGACGGCATGCTGGCGCGCGAGGGCCGGACGGAACTGGCGCAGGCCTGTTTCGGGTTTCTCCCCTCGCGGGTCAGACTCGACCTGCTGGGCTGGGATTCCGAGGACATTTTCGCCCACTCCTGAGGTGCCTAAAGGCGCTATGCCGCGGCTTTCCGCCCCGTTTCGGTCACACTGCTAGCGAGTGTCGGGCTGCAAATTCTGGCGATTCCGGGTAGTATGGCCGCGATCCCAGCGTTTTGGAGCAGCGGTGAATTCGGTTCAAAACCCACCCTATCAAGCCGGAATGGACGCCCGCTTTGCGATCGCGGCGCGCCACAGCCGGATGGTGCGGGTGCTGCGCATCGCGGTGCCGGTCGCCGTGATCCTGGCGATGACGGCGATCGTCTTCGTCTCGGTCTATAACCCGTTCCGCATGTTGCTGCCGAAGCTGCCGGTCGACATCGGAAACCTGGTGGTTTCCGGCACCAAGATCACGATGGAAGCGCCGCATATGTCCGGCTACACGCCGGATCAGCGGCCCTACGAGGTCTGGGCCAAAACCGCGACCCAGGACCTGACCGATCCGGACAAGGTCGATCTCAGGACGCTGCGCGCCAAGGTCTTGATGGAAGACCGCACCACCCACATCACGCTCGACGCCCGCAGCGGGCTGTTCGACTCCAAGTCGCAGCTACTGGACCTGCGCCAGGATATCTTCCTGCAGTCTTCCAGCGGCTATGAAGCCCGGATGTCGCGGGCGCTGGTCGATATCGGCAAGAGCACGGTGACGTCGGACGAGCATGTCGACGTCAAATTGCTCAACGGCACGCTGAGCGCCGACGGACTCCAAATCACCGGCGGCGGCGAAGTGGTGCGGTTCGAGGGCAATGTCGTATTGAACCTGGATAATCTGGGTCCTCCCGAGGGGGAGGCGGCGGCGACGCCCGAGCCCGCGCCATCTGCCAAAACACGATCGGTGTCCGGCAAATCCGTCAACCCGAAATGATCATGATGATGATGTTTTCCCGGCGCAGCACTTTGACCAGGCGGATCGCGCATCATGCCTGCACGGCGGCCTGTGCGCTGATGCTGCTCGCGGCCGGTGAAGCCGCCGCGCAAAGCGCGGCGACCAACGTTCCCAACGCCATGCAGGGCTTTTCGCAGAACCGCGACCAGCCGATCCAGATCGAGGCCGCATCGCTGGAGATGCGCGACAAGAAAAAGGAAGCGACCTTTGCCGGCAATGTGAAGGTGATCCAGGGCGACACCACCATGACGTCGAAGAGCCTTGTGGTGTTCTACGATTCGACGTCGACGCCAGCGCCGGCCGCCAACGCCAAGGGCGCCAATGCGAAGTCGGCCAAATCGGCGTCGATGCCGGCCGCGAGCCCCGGTCCCGGCGGCAGCTCGTCGATCCGCAGGCTTGAGGCCAAGGGCAATGTGGTGGTGACCCAGAAGGACCAGGTGGTGACGGGGGAGACGGCGGTGTTCGACACCAGGGCCAACATGATCACCATGCTCGGCGGTATCGTGCTGACCCAGGGCAAGAACGTGCTGCGCGGCGACCGGCTGATGGTAGACATGGCGACCGGGGTGTCGCGCGTCGAATCCGACAGCGGCCGGGTGCAGGGTCTGTTCATATCGTCCGGCGGCGGCGGCGCTCCGGGCATCCCGGGAATGCCGGGTTCGGCACCGGCGCCCAGCCCCTCAAATAAACCAAAATAACATCAATCACTTGTACAATATGTGCCGATGGCGAGGTTGAAGCCCGCGGGGCGAGCCTGTATCTACCGAGCGGCTGGTGGCGTGATCCGTGCCTGAGATCGAGGTGTTTCACCGGGCAAGGGACATCCGTTCATTGATGTTGCCGCGGCCGAGCGATAGGCCGGCGGCGGGTCGCGGGACACCGTGAAAGGCTCGAGCGAAGCGGGGGATGGTGGATTTACTCAGCATGTTCCGTCGACGGCCGGCCAAGCGCGGTCCGGCCGGATTTGCGCGCTCGCGTGAGGACATCACCGCGCTCGGCGACACCATTGGCGACATGCTGACCAGTCCGGTGCGCGACGCGCCGCCGATGGCCCGCGAAGCGATTGCCGTTGCCCGCGACGTTACGCTGCCGCGACCGAGCGCGCCGGCTCCCGCGCCCGAAAAGCCGCGTCCGCCGCGGGCCAGGGCCAATGGCGCGACCATGCCCCGGCTGACCAAGCGGGCCGGCTATCTGGCTGTGCATAGCGTGGAAAAGAGTTTCGGCACCCGGCAGGTTGTGCGCGGCGTCAGCATCTATGTCCGCCGCGGCGAGGCCGTCGGTTTGCTGGGCCCGAACGGCGCCGGCAAGACCACGGTGTTTTATATGATCACCGGCCTGATCAAGGCCGATCGCGGCGCCATCGAGCTCGATGGCCACGACGTCACCAAGCTGCCGATGTATCAGCGCGCCCGGCTCGGAATCGGCTATCTGCCGCAGGAAGCGTCGATCTTCCGCGGCCTCACCGTGGAGCAGAATATCCGCGCGGTGCTGGAGGTCGTGGAGCCCTCGAAGAAAAAGCGCGAGGCCGAACTCAACTCGCTGCTGGAGGAGTTCAACATCACGCGGCTGCGTAAAACCCCGTCGATTGCGCTGTCCGGCGGCGAACGCCGCCGCGTCGAGATCGCGCGCGCGCTGGCGACCCGGCCGAATTACATGCTGCTCGACGAACCGTTCGCCGGCATCGATCCGATCGCGGTGGGCGACATTCAGGACCTGGTCCGCCACCTTACCAATCGCGGCATCGGCGTCCTGATCACCGACCATAATGTGCGGGAAACGCTGGGGCTGACCGACCGGGCCTATATCGTCTATGCCGGCGAGATCCTGACCGAGGGCAGTCCTGAAGAGATTGTCGCCAATCCGGATGTGCGGCGGCTCTATCTGGGCGAGGAATTCCGGCTTTAAGCCTGGGCTTAACCTTAGGGCCCGGATTTCGCCTCTAGTCCTTTTTTCCAGCCCGTCAAGCCGTGTACATCGCCATTCGACTAGTTTAAGCAAGAATCGGACCAACTTTCCTGGATCGGTTCTTTCCGCCATGGCGCTGTCGCAGAGATTAGAGTTCCGCCAGTCCCAGTCGCTGGTGATGACGCCGCAGCTGATGCAGGCGATCAAGCTGCTGCAGCTGTCCAATCTCGACCTTTCGGCCTTCGTGGAAGAGGAGCTGGAGCGTAATCCGCTGCTGGAGCGCGCCAGCGAGGGCACCGAGCCGCCGGTCGCCGGCGAACCGGTAGCCGAGCGGGGCGAATATTCCGGCCATGAGGAGCAGGGCTCCGCCTATAGCGACGAGGGCGCCGGCGAGCGTTCTGATATGGCCGGCGGGGCCTCCGGCGACGGTTTCGAGGCGCCGCAGGAAGACTGGATGAACCGCGATCTCGGCAGCCGCTCCGAGATTGAGCAGACCCTCGATACCCCGCTCGACAACGTGTTTACCGAGGAGCCGGCCGAGGCCGCCGCGCGCACCGCGCAGGATGCGGCGCCGACCGCCTATACCGAATGGGGCGGCGGCGCCTCGAACGACGACAGCTACAATCTCGAAGCCTTCGTCGCCGCCGAGGTGACGCTCGGCAGCCATCTCGCCGAACAGCTGGCGGTGGCCTTTACCGCGCCGGCGCAGCGCATGGTCGGGCAATATCTGATCGATCTGGTCGACGAAGCCGGTTATCTGCCGCCGGATCTGGGGCAGGCCGCCGAACGGCTGGGGGCGTCGCAGGCGGATGTCGAGGCGGTGCTCGCGGTGCTGCAGAAATTCGATCCGCCCGGCGTTTGCGCGCGTTCCCTCAGCGAGTGCCTGGCGATCCAGCTGCGCGAGCTCAACCGCTACGACCCCGCGATGCGGGCGCTGGTCGAGCATCTCGACCTGCTGGCCAAACGCGATATCGCCAGTTTACGAAAACTGTGCGGCGTCGACGACGAGGACATCACCGACATGATCGGTGAAATTCGCCGGCTCAACCCGAAACCCGGCCTGAAATTCGGCTCGGCCCGGACCCAGACCATGGTGCCGGATGTTTATGTGCGGCCGGGCCCCGATGGCGGCTGGCACGTCGAGCTCAACAGCGACACGTTGCCGCGCGTGCTGGTCAACCAGATTTATTATACCGAGCTGGCGAAGAACATCCGCAAGGACGGCGACAAGTCGTATTTCAGCGATTGCCTGCAGAACGCGACCTGGCTGGTGCGCGCGCTCGACCAGCGCGCCCGCACCATCCTGAAGGTCGCGACCGAGATCGTGCGCCAGCAGGACGGCTTCTTCACCCACGGCGTCGCGCATTTGCGGCCGCTCAATCTGAAAGCGGTGGCGGACGCGATCCAGATGCATGAATCGACGGTGTCGCGGGTCACCGCCAACAAATATATGGCGACCAATCGCGGCAGTTTCGAATTGAAGTATTTTTTCACCGCCTCGATCGCATCGGCCGACGGCGGCGACGCCCATTCGGCCGAGGCCGTCCGGCACCAGATCAAGCGGCTGATCGACGCGGAAGACCCGGCCGTGATCCTGTCCGACGACACCATCGTGGAACGATTGCGCGTCTCCGGCATTGATATCGCCCGTCGCACGGTTGCGAAATACCGCGAGGCGATGCGAATCCCCTCCTCGGTGCAACGCCGCCGCGACAAGCAAAGCATGCTCGGTAATGCCCTTTCGGCGCCAGCCGCATCCACCGACCGGTCCCGGGACACCGCCCCGGCCTGATTGCGTCCCCGCCAAATCGGGATAGTGTCGATTCCGTTCCAGACCAATCGAGGCACAAATGACTCTTCGAATCTCGGGAAAAAGCATCAACGTCGGGGACGCCCTGCGAGGGCGCGTCAGCGAGCGCACCGATGAAGTCCTGCGCAAGTACTTCGACGGCAACTATTCCGGCCACATCACGCTGAGCAAGGACGGTTTCGGTTTCCGCACCGACTGCTCGCTGCATCTGGATTCGGGAATCACGCTTGAGGCCGATTCCAATGCCGCCGACGCCTATGCCAGCGCCGACCAGGCGTTGCTGATGATCGAAAAGCGCCTGCGTCGCTACAAGAGCCGGCTCAAGGATCGCTCGGCGCGAAAGTCGCACGCCGAAGCAGTGGCGATGGCCGAACTGACCGCGCCGACCTTCAACGTCCCGAGCTACGTGATCGAGGCGCCGGCCGGCGACGACGAGCACGACGAGACCGGCTACAGCCCGGTCATCATCGCCGAGGCGACTACGTCGCTGAAGCGGTTTTCGGTCAGCGAGGCGGTGATGGAACTGGACCTGACGGGGGCCGCCTGCCTGGTATTCCAGCACGGCTCCAGCGGGCGGGTGAACATCATTTACCGCCGGCCGGACGGCAATGTCGGCTGGATCGACCCCCCGGTGCTGCCGTCCGGGGGATAGCCGGGGAAACCGGCATTGACGCCCCCCAGGGGAGGCTCCCTATGGTCCGTCGCCTTCACCGCAGGAGGCGCCACAGCCAAGAGGCCGGGGACAACTCCCGGGGGTGTTGGCACCGGTCCTGCGTTGGAGTAGGAGAAGGCCCGTAGAAGCCCCGATGGGCAGCCGGGCGCAGGCCTGCTACCGCGAACCAAGTTATTGACGTCGCCCCTCTAAACCCTAGTCCGCAACCTGACGGCTTAATTCACCTCGGAACGTTCCATGATGATTACCGATCTGGTCGCACCCGAGGCGATTCTCCCGGCGTTGAAGGTCAACAGCAAGAAGCAGGCGTTGCAGGAACTGGCAGCGCGGGCGGCCAGCCTGACCGGACAGAATGAACGCGCGGTCTTCGAGGTTCTGCTGCAGCGCGAAAAGCTCGGCACCACCGCCGTCGGCTATGGCGTCGCCATCCCGCATGGCAAGCTGCCCAAGCTGGAAAAGCTGTTCGGCCTGTTCGCGCGCCTCGAGCGCCCGATCGATTTCGAATCGAGGGACGGCCAGCCGGTCGATCTGGTGTTTCTGCTGCTGGCGCCGGAAGGCGCCGGGGCCGATCACCTGAAGGCGCTGGCGCGAGTCGCCCGGCTGTTGCGCGACCTCGACGTCGCCAAAAAGCTGCGCGCCTCGCGCGACGCGCAAGCGATCTATTCGGTGCTGGCGCTGCCGCCGGCGAGCGCGGCGTAGCGATCAATTCGTCAGGGCAATTCTGGCTGCGGCCTCGATTGTTGCGGGAGCTTTGAGGCTTACCTTCTGATTGCCGACATAAATGACGCTCGTCCAAGCGTCGAATACCGGCACCCCGGCTTCGACAAATTCGCGGATGTCTCGACTCACCACGACCAAATCCTGCAACGCGGCGATGGCCGCGATAAACAGATCCGGCTGACCGAATGTGTGGCCACGCTTTTGGCCCTCAACAACCATGGTTTTCCATCGGACGATCACGTCTTCGGTAATGGCAAGGATGCGGCCGGCAAACAGCGGTCGCAGATTTCGCTCGAGCCACAGACGAAGATCGGTTCTACGAGCCGCATCGCCTAATTGCTCAATGCCATACGTTATTTCCGCCAGCGTGACCTCGCTAACGAACAGTGTCTCGCCCGGCTGAGCGGCGATGAAATTGATGACTTTGGCATCGGGTTTGGCTTTGCGCAGTTCGGATACGACATTTGTGTCGAGCAGCCAGCCCCTCACAGCTTGATGTCCCGTACCGTGGATTTAACTGTCAGGCGATCAAATTTCACGTCGGCCAAAGGCGATGCGGCAAGGGCCGTGACGATATCGCGGCCGGTTATCGGGCGTTGCAGCCGATCGAATTCCTCGGCGCCAACGATGACGACGGCATCTTTGCCGTGCAGCGTGACCCGTTGCGGACCGCGCTGCTGCGCATCCCGAACCACTTCGCTGAAGCGCGCTTTTGCGTCCTGAAGTCGCCATCGCCCGGCTCGGGTGCCGGAGCGGCCGGTCGCGGTTTTCTTTGCTGTGGCCATGATCCGTCTTTCTAGTCACGGTGACTAGAATTATAGGAGGCGGCAGGCTTCACGGCAAGAAGTGCGTGTGGCAAAAAAAATACGCGGGCCGATCCCCGATCAGAGGATATGCCCGCGTATCGCAAATTCCTGATGAGCGTCAACCGTCGCAGCGAAGCTGCGCCGGTGACGGCAGCAAGCGCGCCGTCAGTGGACGCTGACGGCCTGCAATTCGTTGCTCCATGCGTTGGCGATCGCGGCTTCCCGGCTGTCGGTCAGCATGATCGGCGTGCCGTCGGCGGCATGCAGCGCAAACAGTTTCAGGCCCGGCGCGATCTTCGGCGCCTGCGGAAACAGTCCCGGCACGTCCTCGGAACGGATCTGCTTCACATAGGCGATATGACCCTCGCCCAGGGTGGCCAGCGTCTCGGTGGAGACGGTTTCAGTTTCAAACACAACACCAGCATCAGTCATGGTCTCGACTCCTCTGTCAGACTAAGCGGTCGAGTCCGCTACTCGTTCCATTATTCGTGCTCATTGATAGCGATTGTCTTAACGACCTTTTCGGGTTCCGGCCTGGCGAGGTCGATCGACAACAACCCGTTTTTCAAGTCCGCGCCCAGCACCTGCATCCCCTCCGCCAGCACGAAGGTGCGCTGGAAGTGGCGCGCGGCGATGCCGCGATGGATGTATTGCCGGACCTTGTCGTCCTGCTGGCGACCGCGGATGACGAGCTGGTTTTCCTCAATGGTTACATCGAGTTGATCACGGGTGAAACCCGCCACCGCCAGCGTGATTCGCAGGCATTCGGGCGCACCATTGCTGCGATCGCAGCGCTCGATGTTGTAGGGAGGATAACCGTCGGCACCCTTGACCACGCGATCGAGCGCACGCTCGATTTCGTCGAAGCCAAGCAGAAACGGACTGGATAACGAGGGAACACGCGACATAGTTTACAAAGCCCTCTCGAAGCGACTTTGGCATTTCAGGGCCCTTGCGGCGCCCCATGATGACCGGGTGGCGGATCCGCCCTCCGGTCATCAGCAATATGGGCATGATTTGCGCAGCGTTCAAGCGCCTGAAGAACCGCGACAAAATGGCCCTTGGAACGTCATTCCGGGGCATCGCTTCGCGCGCCCCGGAATGTCGAGGGTGGGGGATTTACAGATCGATCCGCTTCCGCCCGTCGGCGCTGAACAGATGCAGGTTCTCGCGGGGGGCGACCGCCTTGATTCGCTCGCCGATGGCGGGCGCGACCGCGCCGGGGATCCGCACGATTACCTCGCCCGGCGGGAGGTCGCCGGGATTGGCGGCGACGCCCTGAATTCCGTGCTGACGGGTGCCGTAAATGAAGGTCTCGGCCCCGACCCGCTCGATCGCTTCCACCGTGAGGTCGAGCGCGATGCCGCCGGCGATGGTCTCGCTCGATATGACAAAATCCTCTGGCCGGATTCCCAGAATGCCGGCTTCGCTGGCGGCGCGGCTGTCGCCGGCGAATTGCGCCCTGATTTCGTCTGATCGCAGCGGCATCAGATTCATCGGCGGCGCGCCGATGAAGGAAGCGACGAAGGTGGTCGCGGGTTTCTGATAGATGTCGAGCGGATTGCCGATCTGCTCGACCTGTCCGCCATTCATCACCACGAGAATATCGGCCAGCGTCATCGCCTCGAGCTGGTCGTGGGTGACGTAGATTGACGTTGTCTTCAATCGCCTCTGCAATTTCCGGATCTCGACGCGCATGGCGATGCGCAGCTTGGCGTCGAGGTTCGACAAGGGTTCGTCGAACAGGAACACCTTCGGCTGCCGCACGATGGCGCGGCCCATCGCGACGCGCTGGCGCTGGCCGCCGGAGAGCTGCCGCGGCTTGCGGTCGAGCATCGCCGTCAGTTCGAGAATGCGGGCGGCTTCCTGCACCCTGGTGTCGATCTCGGGCTCCGGCATGCGCCGGTTGCGCAGGCCGTAGGCCATGTTGTTGTAGACGGTCATATGCGGGTAGAGCGCGTAATTCTGGAACACCATCGCGATGTCGCGGTCGGCCGGCTCGGTCTGGTTGACGATGCGTCCGCCGATATCGATGTCGCCTGACGTGATGGTCTCGAGACCGGCGACCATGCGCAGCAGCGTGGACTTGCCGCAACCGGAGGGACCGACCAGCACGCAGAACTGGCCGTCGCCGACTTCGAAGTCGATACCCTTGATGGCCTCGAAACCACCGGCGTAGGTTTTGCGGACGTCGCGGAGAACTACGTTGGCCATCTCGGTCCTATTTCTCGGTTTCGACCAGGCCGCGCACGAACAGCCGTTGCATGAAGATCACCACCGCCACCGGCGGCAGCATGGCGAGGACGGCGGTCGCCATCGCCAGCTGCCATTCGGCCAGCTCATCCGTCGTGACCAGCATCTTCTTGATGCCGGTGACGATGGTCTGCATCGAATCCTGCGTGGTGATCAGCAACGGCCACAGATACTGATTCCAGCCATAGATGAACTGGATCACGAACAATGCGGAGATCGTCGTGACCGACAGCGGCAGCAGCGTATCCCAAAAAAACCGGAACGGTCCGGCGCCGTCGATGCGCGAGGCTTCCAGCAGCTCGTCCGGCACCGTCATGAAGAACTGCCGGAACAGCAGCGTGCCGGTCGCCGAGGCGATCAGCGGCAGTATCAACCCGGCATAGGTGTCGAGCATGCGCAGGTCGGCGACCACCTTGTAGGTCGGATAGATGCGGACCTCGACCGGCAGCATCAGCGTGACGAAAATGATCCAGAATGCAATCTTGCGGAACGGAAAGCGGAAATACACCACCGCATAGGCGGACAGGATCGAAATGCAGATCTTGCCCACGGCGATGCCGAGGGCGGAGATGAACGAGTTCAGCAGCAGACGGCCGACCGGCTCGGGGGCGGTGCGGGAGCCGCCGACGAAGATGGCGCGGTAGTAATTTTCAAGCGCAAGTCCGCCCGGCGACAGCGGCATCTGCCCGCCGACCACGGTCGCGGCGTCATGAGTCGACGCGATGACAGCGACATAGACCGGAAAGGCGACAATGAAGACGCCGAGGGTCAGGATGGCGTAGGCGATGATGTCGTTCCACGGGCGATGCTCGACCATCAGTACTGCACCCTGCGCTCGACATACTTGAACTGGATCGCGGTCAGCGCGATGACGATGACCATCAGCACTACCGATTGCGCCGCCGAGCCGCCGAGGTCGCCACCGAGCCGGCCATCGGCGTAGACCTTGTAGACCATGGTGGTGGTCGCCCCGGCCGGGCCGCCGCCGGTCACCGCGTCGATGATGCCGAAGGTATCGAAGAATACGTAGACGATGTTCACGACCAGCAGAAAGAACGTGGTCGGCGACAGCAGCGGGAAAATGATGGTCCAGAACCGCCGCATCGGACCGGCCCCGTCAATCGCGCCAGCCTCGATCACGCTTTTGGGGATCGACTGCAGTCCGGCCAGAAAGAACAGGAAATTGTAGGCGATCTGTTTCCACACCGCGGACATCACCACCAGCGTCATGGCGTGGTTGCCGTTCAGGAGCGGATTCCAGTCGAGGCCCAATCCGCGCAGCGGCCGCGCCAGGGTGCCGAGCGATGGGTGGAAGATGAAGAACCACAGCACGCCGGCCACCGCCGGCGCCACCGCATAGGGCCAGATCATGAAGGTCTTGTAGACCGGCGCTGCCTTCAGATTCTTGTCGGCCTGGGTTGCGAACAACAGTGCGATCGAGAGCGACAGGGTCGCGACCAGCGTCG
This sequence comes from Hyphomicrobiales bacterium, assembly GCA_038212905.1. Lineage (GTDB taxonomy): Bacteria > Pseudomonadota > Alphaproteobacteria > Rhizobiales > Xanthobacteraceae > Bradyrhizobium. The sequence goes on along the minus strand of JBBQUA010000035.1, from coordinate 4,237 downwards.
AGAATATCAGCGTCGTCAGCATCGACTTGTAATATTCGGGCTGCGCAAACAGCGCCTGGTAGTTCTCCAGACCGACGAATTCGGAAACCAGCCCGAAGGCATCCTCGCGCTTGAAGGACTGCAGAACCGCCTGGCTCGCCGGCCAGTAAAAAAATACGAATGTGACAATGAGCTGCGGCGCGAGCAGCGCGTAGGGAAGCAGCTTGCTCCTGTTGAAGACCGCGGACTTTTCCATTCAGGGCGTCTTGTCCATCTCGGGCGGTTTGTCGACTCGAATCGTCGGCGAGTTCCGGGTTTCGATCGAAGGCTCCCCCTCCGAACCGGAGAGGGAGCCGCTATCGAAGGCTTATTTCGCCGTCTTTTCGAACGTCCGCAACATGGCATTGCCGCGCGATACGGCAGTGTCGAGCGCTTCCTGCGCGGTCTTCTTGCCCGCCAGCGCCGCCTCGATCTCCTCGGCCCAGACGTCGCGCATCTGCACCATGTTGCCAAAGCGCAGGCCGCGCGAATTCTCGGTCGGCTCCTTGTTGGTGAGTTCCTTCAGCGGCGTCTGCAGAATGGGATTCTTCTCGTAGAAGCCGTCGGCCTTGGTCTTTTCATAGGCCGCCTTGGTGATCGGCAGGTAGCCGGATTCCTGGTGCAGCTTGGCCTGCCGGTCGGTGTCGGACAGGAACGCAAAGAATTTTGCGACGCCCTTGTACTCCTCGGGCTTCTTGCCGCCCATCACCCACAGCGAGGCGCCGCCGATGATCGAGTTCTGCGGAGCGCCGGCGACATCGGGATAATAGGGCATCGGCGCCGAGGTGAAGTCGAACTTGGCGGTGCCTTTGGCCGTGCCGTAGTAACCCGACGACGTCAGGAAGATCGCGCATTCGCCCGAACCGAACCGGGCTTCACCGGCGTTGGCGCGGCCGGCATAGTCGTAGGTTTTGTCTTTTTGCAGGTCCATCAGGTTCTGCAGATGCTTGACGTGCAGCGGCGAGTTGAACTTCAGCTCGGTGTCGAAACCGTCGAGCCCGTTCGCTTTGGTGCCGATCGGCACGTTGTGCCAGGCCGAGAACTGCTCGATATGGGCCCATGTCGCCCAGGCATTGGAAAAGCCGCAGGTGTCATGGCCCGACGCTTTCAGCTTCTTGGCGGCAGCGAACACTTCCGGCCAGGTCTTCGGGATCTCGGCGATGCCGGCCTTCTTCAGCTCGTCCTTGTTGATCCACATCACCATCGATGACGAGTTGAAGGGAAACGACAGCATGTCGCCCTTCGAGGTCGAGTAGTAGCCCGTGATGGTCGGCAGGTAGGCCTTGGGATCGAACGGCTCGCCGGCGTCCTTCATCAGCTGGTAGACCGGCTTGATGGCGCCGGTGGCGCTCATCATGGTCGCGGTGCCGACTTCGAACACCTGCATGATGTGCGGTGCGTTGCCGGCGCGGAACGCGGCGATGCCGGCATTCATGGTGTCGGCGTAGCCGCCCTTGAAGGACGGCATCACCTTGTAATCGGACTGGCTGGCGTTGAAGTCCGCGGCGAGCTTGTTGACGACATCATTGTTGGCGCCGGTCATGGCGTGCCACCACTGCAGCTCGGTCGCGGCGAAAGCGGGCGTTGCGAGCGCCAGCGCTGTCGCCAGCGTGGATGCAAGGCCGAAGGGTCGTAGCATCATCAGAATCCTCCCGGTTGGATCGTCATCTTCGTTTCGCGCGTTAGCAGCGCTGGATGACGTGCAAATGACCGTATAAGCGAAAGCATGGTATCGGGGAAGCGGCGGCGAGGGGAAGCCGGAAAATAGGCGGAGACGCAAACGGCCGGCGTCCCCGTGAACCGCGGGGACCCATACGCCGCGGCCCTTCGTTTCGGCGCGCAGGCAGACGCCTTCGGTAACGACTAACGCCGGGGGCTATGGGTCCCTGCGTTCGCAGGAACGACGTGTCTAGCGCTTCCGCTCATTGCCGCAGACCGCACCCTTGGCGACCAGGGCATCGATCTCGCCGGTCGAATACCCGAACTCGCCCAGCACCTCGGCGGTGTGCTGGCTGAATTTCGGCGGGGTGCGGCGCAGGCTCGGCTTGCTGCGCGAAAGGCGGATCGGCGAGGCGACGCCCTTGTACCAGTCCTTTTCGATGACATCGCCGCGGTGCAGGGTATGGGCGCTGGTGAGCGCCTGGTCGATCGACTGCACCGGGCCCGCCGGCAGGCCGGCGGCGAGCAGGCGGTCGCACAGCGGGCCGGCATCGTGCTGGCTGAACACGGCGGCGAGTTCGGTGCGCAGCGCATCGCGGTTGGCGATGCGGTCCTTGTTGCGGGCAAAGCGCGGATCGGTGCCAAGTTCCGGTTTGCCGATCTCTTTGGCGAGCTTGCGGAAGGTACCGTCATTGCCGACGCCGATGAAGATATTGTCGGTCCGGGTCGGGAAGATCGCGTAGGGCACCAGGTTCGGATGTTCGTTGCCGGTGAGAGCAGGCGGCTTGCCATGCATGAAATAATTCGCGGCATGCGGATGCATGATGGCGAGGCCGGTTTCGTACAGTGTGGTCTCGAGAAATTGTCCGAGACCGGATTTCTGCCGCTCCGACAGCGCCATCAGGATGCCGATCGCGGCGTAAAGCCCGGTGGAGATGTCGACCAGGGGAACGCCGATCCGCATCGGCCCGCTTTGCGGCGAGCCGGTCGCGGCGATCATGCCGGTCATGGCCTGGATGATGGCGTCATAGCCGGGATTGCCGCCGCGCGGGCCGTCGGCGCCGAAGCCGGAAATCCGGCAATGCACCAGTTTCGGAAATTTGGCGCGCAGCACATCGTTGCCGATGCCCCATTTGTCGAGCGTGCCCGGCTTGAAATTCTCGATCAGGACGTCGGCGCTCTCCAGCATCTTCAGCAGCACCGCGCGGCCGCTCTCGGAAGCGAGGTCGAGCCCGATCGAGCGCTTGTTGCGGTTGATGCCGACGAAATAGGCCGCGTCTTCGCCGTGGAACGGAGGGCCCCAGTCGCGCACCTCGTCGCCGGCGGGCGGCTCGACCTTGATGACGTCGGCGCCGTGGTCGGCCAGGATCTGGGTGCAATAGGGTCCGCCGAGCACGCGGGTCAAATCGATCACGCGGAGTCCGGTCATTGCAGCGGGAGCAGTTTCTGTCGTCATGGGGGCTTCTTGGCCGTTTCTTGCGAGGTTTTAAGGGAACGTCGCGGCCATTAAGCATCAGGGGCGCGTGCGCGCAAATGCGCAGGCCAATGTCTTCCAGCACCGGGAAGCATGTCGAACGCCGATATGACGAACGGCCCGCCGACGGATGTCAGCCGGCCATTGGCCGGGACGATCAGACGACCGTCAGGCGCACATCCACATTGCCGCGGGTGGCGTTGGAATAGGGGCATACCTGATGCGCCTTTTCGACCAGCGCCTCGGCCGCCGCGCGCGGAATGCCGGGCAACGAGATTTCGAGGTCGATAGCGCACCCGCAGCACCGAAGACGAGCGGCAGGTGCTGATCGCGCTGACGCCCCGGGGGCAGGCGCTGAAGGAAAAAGCCAGGGCGGTGCCCGAGGGCATCCTTGCGGCCTCGAATTGTTCGGTCGCCGAGTTATCGGCGATGAAGAACGAACTGGTGGCGCTGCGTGACCGGCTGAATGCTGCGTTGGGGGAATAGGGGCAAGGCGTATTCGGGCGGTTTGTGCAGGGTAGGTTCAGCCCATGCTTGCTACAATTATACGGCTACGCCGCAGAGGTGCTTCTTCGTGAACGCCCGGCCGGAATGGGATTTGAGGTATTTCTCGAATTCCAGTGCTCTGTGCTTGTCTGGGAAAGCGCAGTACCAGATTAATTGCCAGGGCATGAATTTGGCAGTGTGCGTTGACTTGCCGGCATTATGCTCTGGCAGTCGCCGCTTTAGATCGGCAGTCGCGCCGACGTATTCCTGCTCCGGAAAGTTAATGCTGCGGATGATGTAGACGTACCACATAGGGCGCTCACATGAACGTGCGCCTGGATGGTAGATGATAACGGGTGGGTTTCTCCAGCCCGTCTTCGCCCAAGAGGGCTACGCCGGGCACCACGCTTCGCCCTTCAGGCTCTTGCGTGGCTGCGCCACGCGTAGCCCGTGCGAATTTAGATGATGATTTGGGTGGTCCGTCCAGCCCGTCTTCGCCCAAGAGGGCTACGCCGGGCACCACGCTTCGCCCTTCAGGCTCTTGCGTGGCTGCGCCACGCGTAGCCCGTGCGAATTTAGATGATGATTTGGGTGGTCCGT
>JBBQUA010000034.1:0-28887 GCA_038212905.1 Hyphomicrobiales bacterium | reverse complement strand
AGAAAGTTCTTCTCGCCTATGACGGCTCGATTGAAGGACGGCGCGCGTTGCGGGAGGGTGCGAAGCTCGCGCAATTGTGTGGCGCGGAGGTCTTCCTGCTGGCTGTCGTGGAAAACGCCCCCGCGCTCGCGACCCTGGAGGGCGGCGTCGGCATCTCGATGGACGAACAGATCTCGGCTTACAAGGCGATCCTGGCCGAAGGCGTGGAGCGGCTCAGGGCCGTGGGATTCTCGCCGACGGCACGGCTGGGCATGGGCGCCGCCGCGCAGCAGATCGCCGCGGTCGCGGAAGAGATCGGGGCCAGTCTCGTCGTGGTAGGTCATCGCCCCTCCGGGCCGCTGGCGCGATGGTGGTTCGGCTCGGTCGGCACCTATCTCACCGATCAGCTCCGCTGCAGCGTTCTGATCGCCCAAACCGAAATCGGCGACGATCAGTTTGTCCAGCTGCTGAAGACCCCTCCGGAATAGAGCCTCGCATTCGCGCCCCGAAGCGGTGCACGCGTCAGGGGACACGAGGGTCCGCCGGCGTTCGCTGGCGCAACAAATCCTAAATCGCTCGCCGTAACCGCCGGCCGGCGATACATTGCCGGCAACCAGAACCGGGTAGGGCCAATGGATGAGCTGAGCTCGCCATTTGCGTGGGGAAACGTCTCCGAGGATTTCGCGCTGTTTCGAACGCTCAGTTCCGAACAGCGGCGGAAGGCTGTGCGCGCGATGGTGCGCCGGGATCTGGTGCGCGGCCAGTTGCTGGTGGCGCAGGGCGAGCCGTCGGATGCCCTGTTCATCGTGCTGCATGGCGCGCTCGCGGTGCGCAAATCGGGCGATACCGCCGTCATCGCCGAGCTTCGCGCCGGCGAGCTGGTGGGTGAAATCGGCTTCTTCGCCGACGTGCCGCGCACCGCCGACGTGATTGCGATCCGCGACACCGCCGTGCTGGTGCTGACGCGCGCCGCCTATCGCGAACTGGCCGAGCACACCCCTGAAATCGTCGAGGCGGTGCTCGCGGCGCTGGCGCTGCGCTTCGCCCGGGAGACGGCGCGCCTCACCCCGATCCGCGCTTCGCCGGCGGCGCGAACGGTGGCGCTGATCCAGGGCGGATATGCGCCTGTCCCGGAAGCTTTCGATCGCCGCCTGCGCATCGGCCTTGCGGCGATCGGCGCCGAGATCGTCGATCCCGCCCGCCTCGAGGCCAAGTTTCCCGGTCGGGCGCAGGATTCGGCCGAGGTTACCGACTGGCTCAACAAGATCGAGCAGACCGCGGCGCTGGTGGTTTATCTCGGCGGTCGCGAGGATTCGGTCTGGACCCGCAAGGCCATTCGCCAGGCCGACATGGTCGTGTTCGTCACCCATGGCAAGGCGCCCGCCGCCGGTGTGTTGACGGAGGTCGAGACCTTCGCCTGCAAGATTCATCCCGCCTCGGCGCGCCGTCTGGTTCGCATTCACGAGCGGCGCAGCGGCGAGGTCAGCGGCACCGCGGCCTGGCTTGCCCGCCTGCCGTGCTTCATGAACCACCATGTCGCGCTGGAGGATCAGGCCGATATCGACAGTCTGATCCGGTTCATGTCCGGACGCGCGCTCGGATTCGTCGCGGCCGGCGGCGGCGCCTTCGGATCGGCGCATGTCGGTATCTACCGGGCGTTCCGTGAGCGCGGCGTCGTGTTCGACATCTTTGTCGGCACCAGCGTCGGCTCGGCGATGGCGGCGGGTTTCGCCAAGAATCACGAGGCCGATCATCTCGAACGCGGCACCCACGAGATCTTCGTGAAAAGCCGCAGCTTCCGGCGGCCGACCTGGCCGCGCTATGCCCTGCTGGATCACAAGGCGTTCGATCGCGCGCTGGCCGAGCAATACGGGGACCAATGCCGGATCGAGGATTGCTGGCGGCCGTTCGCAGCGGTCGCGACCAATCTGTCCACCCATAATCTCGAATTGATCCGGTCGGGGCTGCTCTGGCACGCGGTGCGCGCCTCCAGCGCGATCCCGGGACTGTTGCCGCCGTTCTACACGCCGGATGGCGCGATGCTGGTCGACGGCTGCCTGATCGACAATGTGCCGCTGGCGCAGATGCATCAACTCAAGAGCGGCCCCAATCTGGTGGTGCATTTCGGCGATCCCGCGGACGAAAGGTTCGACGTCGACTACGCCGAACTGCCGGGGCGGTTCGAACTCGCTTTGGCGATGCTGACGCCGTTCCGCAAGAAGCTGTTGCCCGCTGCGCCGAGCGCGATCAACGTTCTCTGGCGAAGCCTGGTGGCGCATCAGCGCTACGATATGCTGCCGACCGCGCCGCACGATCATGTGATGCGGCCGCCGTTTTCGCCCGACATCGGCGTCACCGAGTTCGAACGCCATACCGAGATTCACGATGCGTCCTATCTCTGGGCCAAAGAGGCCATTCTGGCGCTGGAGGCGGAAGGCAATGCGGCGATCGCCGCCATCCTCGCCACCGCCGGTCCGGCAACGACGCGATGACACCCGATTGCCATGCTGTCGGCCATGTCCCGGTGTAACCTGGGCCGGCGACCGCAATCCCGGACGATGATCATGGCAAGGCCTTTTCCGACATGACCTCTTCCAACATCGAACCTATGGCCCGCGAGATGGCCGAGCGGATCTGCCGCCGCGGCGGCATGGCGGAGGCCGATGTCCCGCGCTGGGTCGATCTGCACTGGCCCTGCGCCGCCGCCATGCTGGAGGCCGGCGTCATGGATGAGCGCGGCGAATGGGTCGAGGACAAGGATGTCCGGCTTGGCCTGGAGGCTTATGGCGAACGACTCAAGCGGGCGCCATGAATCGGCGCGGCAGCGCGCAAGGCCCACCCCGTCCGCTCAGGCGGAACCGGCGTCACCGAAGCGTCGTCGATAGGCATCGATATAGGCGCGCACGGCAGGCTTGAGGTGGCGGCGTGTCAGATTTATCAGATCCTCGCGGCGCGAATTCCGCAGCGCCTTGATCATGGCGATATGATCGCGGCGGGCGTCGCTCAAGGCCTCCGGCTTGGCATGCGCATATGATCTGATGCCGGAGACTTTCTGCGCCAGATACTCGATGGTTTCGATCAGGCTGGTGTTGCCGCACAGGCCGAACAACGTTCGATGGAACTGGACATTGCTGTGGAACACCGCCAGCAGGTCGCCGGCATCGACCGCCTTGCCATGCGCACGCTGGATCGCTTCCAGCCTGACGATGTCGGCGTCAGGCACCGGAAACGGCAGGATGCGTACCGCCATGACCTCAAGTTCCTCGCGTACGTCGTAGATCTCTTCGACCTCCCGCGGCTTGAGATCGCGCACGATGGCGCCGCGGTTCGGAATCCGCTCGACGATGCCCATTTTTTCCAGCTCGAACAGCGCAAGCCGGACATCGCCACGATGGGTATCGAAATCCGCGCAGAGGTCCTGCTCGACCAGCCGCTCGCGCGGGTGCCGCCGGCCGAGCACGATGTCTTCTTCCAGCTTTCGCACGATCAGGTCCGGGATCGACGGTTCGCGCGCCTGAACCTCGGTCACCGGGGGTGACAGTCCGGGACGATTCGCCGCTTCCTTGCGGGAGGGCGTCTGTCGGGAAATTTTAGCGGTCGCCATCGCTGCAATCTGCCATCGGGCCAAATAGTATACAATCTAAAAAACTATCTTGTACGCAACGCCGGGGCGGTTGATAATGTCGTCGGTCGGACACCTTCGGGGTCTGGCAAGCGATCAGCCCGCATAAGCGGCGACAGCAGGGGAGGAATTCAATGTCCGTTTCACGGTATCTGCCGCTCGCGCGCGGCATTCTGCTTGGTGCAGCACTGGCGATGGCGTCAACCGCCGCGCTGGCGCAAAAGCGCGAGTTCTCGTTCGCCTACGACCAGCCGAAGAACAGCGGATACGGCATCGGCGCCGAAATGTTCAACAAGAAGCTGGGCGAACTGAGCAAGGGCACGCTCTCGATCAATCAGTACCCCGGCGCCCAGCTCGGCACCGAGGCGCAGACCCTGCAAAAAGTCCAAACCGGCGACATCGACTTCGTGATCCTGTCGACCGCCAACGCGTCGACCGCGCAGCCGGAGTCCGGCGTGTTCTCGCTGCACTTCATCTTCCGCGACGAAGCTCACGCCATCAAGGTGCTGGCCGATCCCGCCGTGATCGCGGCGATGAAGGAACTCTACGCGACCAAGATGAAGGGCGCGCACATGCTCGGGCTGGGATCGCAGGGCCTGCGGCACATGTACGGCAAGAAGGCGGTCGAGAAGGTCGCGGATATCAAGGGCGTCAAGGTTCGCGTGCAGGCAACCATCACCGAAGACACGCTGTTCCCGGCCTACGGCGCCCAGGTGGTGCATATGCCGTTCGGCGAGGTCTATACTTCGCTGCAGACCGGCGTCGTCGACATGGCCGAGAACGGCATCAACAACTATCTCGTCAACAAGCATTACGAACCCGCGCCGGTGCTCTCGCTCACCGAGCACGAGGCCAACAATGCCGCGCTGTTCGTCAGCGACAAGGTGTGGAGCAGCCTCACCGACGAGCAGAAGAAATGGGTGCAGGCGGCCGCCGACGAGGTCAGCCGCAACGAGCCGGCCGCGGCCTTCAAACTCGAACACGAAGCGCAGGCCAAGCTGGAGAAGATCGGCGTCAAGGTCGTCAATACCGTCGACAAGTCAGGCTTCGCCGAGATCAGCAAGCCGATTCAGGACAAGCTGGCATCCGACCTCGGCCCCAACGCCGTCAAGGTCCTCGGCCTGGTGCGCAGCATAAAATAAGCAGCGTGTTCACAGGGCGGGGGGCCAGCTGGCCCCCCGCCTCGCTGCTTTCCAAATCCTGATTTGAGAATCGATCATGCGCGGTTTCAATAGCCTCGTCCTGCAAGAGCAGCGCCATCTGAAATGGCGCGCGCTGGACCCGCTGGAACAGGTCCTGATGATTTTATGCGGCGTCGCCATCACCGGTTTCTCGGTGCTGGTGATGTGCGACATCGTCACCCGCACCATCGGGCACCCCTGGTTGTGGCTGCAGGAAGCGACCATGACCTTCTTCATCTACGGCATCTTCATCGGCGTCGGCGCGGCCACGCGCCGCAACGACCATCTCTATCTCGCCGTGCTGGCGGAATCGCTGACCGGCAACAAGCGGCTGTTTTTCGAGATCTTCAACCGGCTGGTCGTGCTCGGCGTAGCCTTGTGCATGATCTATTTCGGCTATTTGAATTTTCTCGACGGATTCAAGAGCCTGCGGATGCCGTCGATGACGCCGCTATCGAGCCTTTACGCGGCTATTCCACTGTGCGGCATCCTGGTTTCCATCTTCATCATCGAGCAGATGGTCAATGGCTGGACCCATGGCTTCGGTAGCGTGTCGCACGCCGACGAGAAGAGGAAAGCCCTGTGACGGCCAACGGCAGCCTCATCTTCCTGATGGCTTTCCTGTTTCTGTTCCTCGGATACATGGGCGTGCCGGTGGCATTCGCGCTCATTGCGGCCGTGCTGGCCGTGACGGCGTTGACGCCCGTCAGCCTCGCCTCGATGATGGCGCAGCTGTTCAATGGCATGGACACCGAAGCGCTGCTGGCGGTGCCGTTCTTCCTGTTGGTCGGCGATCTCATGACCTCGGCCAACGTTACCGAGCGCATGATCACGCTGTCGCAAGCCATGGTCGGCCATTTTCGCGGCGGCCTTGCTCAGGTGGTGACGATCTTCAGCATGTTCTTTGCCGGCATATCCGGCTCCTCCGCCGCCGACGTCGCCATCCTGTCGCGCACGCTCGCGCCGGAAATGAAGCGTGAAGGCTATGACCTCGCCTTCACGGCGGCCCTGATCGCCTCCGCCTCCACCATGGCGAACCTGATTCCGCCCAGCATCATGGCCGTGGTGTACGGCGCGACCGGCAACGTGTCGATCGGCGGCCTGTTCCTCGGCGGCGTGGTCCCGGGTGTCTTCGTGGGCATCGGGTTGATGATCTACAGCTATTTCCTCGGGCCGGTGGGCATCATGCGCCCGCGCTCGACCCTTGGGCAGTTCAGCACGGCAGCCAAGCAAGCCGCGATCCCGCTGATGATTCCGATCATCATCATGGGCGGCATCCTCGGCGGGCAATTTACGCCAACCGAGGCCGGTATCATCGCGGTGGTCTACATCGTCTTCGTCGCGATCCCGCTGCTCAATCCCCGCCATTACCGGCATCTGCCCAGAGATATGGCGATGACGGGGCTGCTCTACTCGATTCCGCTGATCACCATCGGTGCGGCTTCGGTGTTCGGCTGGATGCTGGCCTATCTGCGCGGACCCGCAGTGGTCTCGGGCTGGATCTCGTCGGCTGCCGGCGGCGATCCGTTCATGATCATGCTGTTGCTGGTGCTGCTGTTCGTCGTCGTCGGCGACTTCATCGACGCCATCCCGGCGATCATCATTTTCATGCCGATCATCACCGACCTCATCCAGACCACGGACATCAACCCCGTGCATATGGGCGTGGTGATCATCGTCACGCTCGCCTTTGGACTGATCACTCCGCCCTACGGCCTGGCGCTGCTGATGGCGTCGAAGTTCGTCGGGGTGCGCTTCGGCAAGGCCATGTTCGCGTCGCTGCCGATCTACCTCGTGTTCTTCGCCGCCATCGCGTTCTGCATCTACTTCCCCGAAGTGGTGTTGTGGCTGCCCAAGCACCTGCTGCCGGAATCGGTCGGTTGCTTCAGGAACCCGAGCGGGACCGGCTATATCTGTCCCTGAACCCGGTGGGAGGCCGGCAGCGGTCCTGCCAAAGCGCCGAGGGAACAAGACGTCTTGTTGCGCCAAATCAATGACCGGCGGCTGTTTGTCAGCATTCTATCATCGGGCGGTGAAAGGCTCGAACGGCGTGGATCTGCAATGGCTGATTGATCTGGCAGGCGATGCGGTGGTTCTGGCCGCAGGCGGAATGCTGATCGGATTGCTGTTCGGCGCCTGCGCGCAGCGGAGCAAATTCTGCCTGCGATCCGCCGTGATCGAGTTCTCCCATGCCTTGCCTGGCTCGAAATTCGCCGTCTGGCTGTTGGTGTTCTCTGCCGCGGTTGCCACCACCAACGCCTTCATCGCCTTCGGATGGCTCGATGTGACAGGCGCCCGCCAGCTTGCCGCGCGAGGCAGCCTTTCCGGCAGCCTGATCGGCGGCTTGATGTTCGGCGCCGGAATGATCCTGGCGCGGGGCTGCGCGAGCCGGCTGTTGGTGCTGTCGGCGACCGGGAATCTTCGGGCCCTGATTTCCGGGCTCGTCCTCACCATCGTCGGCCAGGCCTCGCTGCGAGGCTTCCTGGCGCCAGCCCGGGAAGCGCTGTCTGAGCTATGGACCGTGCAGGGCGGTCCTTCGCGCAGCATGCTTGCATTTGTGGACGCCGGCGCATTGGGAGGCATGTTTGTCGGCATGCTCTGGCTCGGCGGTGCATTATGGCTGGCGCGGCGCGCCCGTGTCGGCCTGCTGGCCGGCGCCAGTGCCGTCGGCGTCGGCCTTGCCGTTGCCGCCGGCTGGCTGTTCACCTTCCGTGTTTCACAAACCTCATTCAACCTCGTCCAGGTCAAGAGCATTAGTTTTATCGGACCGTCTGCGGACACGCTGATGGGGCTGATCAATTCTCCTTCCTTGCAACTGGGATTCGACACCGGCCTCGTTCCCGGCGTGTTCGCAGGCTCGCTGGTTGCCGCGCTGTTGGCAGGCGAGTGGAAGCTCCAGGGCTTTCAGGACGGACCGAGCATGGGCCGCTATCTGTTCGGCGCGGCGCTAATGGGTTTCGGCGGCATGATGGCCGGCGGATGCGCCGTCGGCGCCGGAGTGACCGGCGGGGCGATCTTTGCCCTGACATCCTGGGTGGCGCTCACCGCCATGTGGGTCGGAGCACTGCTGACAAACTATCTGGTCGATGAACGATCCGTTCGTTCGGGCGGTCCGCGCGAGACGGTCAGCGTCTCCTGATGGATTTCGGAGCGATTGTTTGGTCAAGGGCTGTCAGGGCGATACCCCGATTGTCCCGCCGGACGCAGGCTGTAAACTACCCCCGGAAAAAGCTGCGCGGCGAAGCCGCCTTTTAGGGAGAAACTGCATGCGTCCGCTCGAATTCGGCTGGTACCTGCCCACGCACGGCGACACCACGGCCTATGGCGTTGCTGAAGCCCAGGTGCCGGGATCGCCCGAATTGTGCGACCGGGTGGTGCAGGCCGCCGAGGCAGCGGGCTTTGAGTATCTGCTGATTCCGGTCGGCTCGGTGTGCTGGGAGGCCTGGATCACCGGCGCCTTCATGGCGGCGCGGTCATCGAAAATTAAACCGCTGATCGCGGCGCGGCCCGGCTACATCAATCCGGTGCTGCTCGCCAAGATGATTTCGACTTTCGACCAGATGTCGGGCGGACGTATCTGCATCAACCTGATCGCCGGCCAGAACGAAAGCGAAGTCGAAGGCGAGGGCGTGCGCTACGCCAAGGAGGAGCGCTATGCTCTGATGGAGGAGGAGGTCTCGATCCTGAAAGCGCTGTGGACCACCCGCGGCCCGGTGCATTTCGAGGGCAAATTCCACACTTTGTCCGGCGCGCATATCCGGCCGCGGCCGCTGCAGCAGCCATTTCCAAAATTCTATCTCGGCGGCGGTTCGCGGCCGGCCTGGGAAATGTCGGCCAAGCATTCCGACGTGCATGTGGTCGGGGGCGACCTGCCGGAACGCATCGCCGCCAATATCGAGGAGATCAGGGAGATGGCGCGAGCGTATGGCCGGGAAAAAACCATCGGCTTCGGCATGCGCCTGCAGGTGATCTGCCGCGAAAACGAGGCGGATGCGTGGGAGGCTGCCGACGTGCTGGTGCGAAATTCCACCGAGCGGCAGAAGCAGGAGATGAAGACACTCTATAACAACTCGGAGGCCAACCGCCGCGTGCAGGAGCTGGCCCGCGAGCACGGCGATCTGCTGATGCCGCATCTGTGGACCGGGATCACCAAGGTGCGGCCCGGCGCCGGCATCGCGGTGGTCGGCAATCCCCGGCAATGCGCCGATACATTCCAGCAATTCATCGACGCCGGCTGCCATTCATTTTGTCTGTCCGGCTATCTGCACGACGAGGAAGCCGAGCGTTTTGGCCGGCTGATCCGTCCGATTCTGGCTGAGAACAATCGCGGCCGGCTGGCGGCGTAGGACAAGCAGGGCGCAAGACCTGATCGCCTCAACATTGATCCCGGATTATTTCTTCCGGGAATGGTCTCGCCACGTGAACCGGAAAGGTTTGATCGACGTCAACGCAGCAATGCAATGTTCGGGGCAACAATATCTCATGCCGTTTTACAGATTTCAGGTTTGCGACCCGATCACCCCCATCGATGGCCATGGCCATGACGGGGCGGCATTGGGCGACGATATCGATGCCACGCTGTTTGCCGCCGGCATCATTCAAAGATTTTTCCAGCAACATCGGGCGGTGCCCAGAAACTGGGTTATCAGGATCACCCTGGATTCGCGCCGGGTCAGTGTTCTTACCTTCGAGGCCGGTCTGAAGGTTCTGGTGAGGCCGTACTGGGTCCGCGAACAGGCGATTGAGGTGCCTGGAGCCTGCGCCTGGGCTTAGGCCGGCACGATCACCTTGCCGATCGGCCAGAGTGCGATGCCGGCGAGTTTGATGTGCGCCCATGCGAAGGGAATGCCGATAATGGTCACGGCCAGAATGACCGCGGTGACGAGGTGCCCGAGCGCCAGCCACCAGCCCGCCAGCACCAGCCAGATCAGATTGCCGATCAGGCCCAGCAGCCCGGTGCCGATATCGGACTGGCCCGTGACCTCGTCGCGACGCACCGCCCGGGAGCCGAACGGCAGCAGGGTATAAACAGCGATATTGAACGCCGCCCTTGCCCAGGGCAGGCCGATGATGGTGATGGCCATGACGACGGCGGCGATGATCCAGCCCGCCGCCATCCACGCGCCGCCGAGCAGAATCCAGAAGATGTTCAGAAGGATTGAAACAGGTTGCATGCGATTGCTTCGAAGCCGGAGGGAGACGTGTCGACCGATCCTATGCCGGTATCTCCGACAATCCTATGAATTTGCGGCTAATCCGCGATCTGGACCTCGCCTTCGATTTCCACCGGGATCCCGAACGGCAACTCGGCCATGCCCACCGCGCTGCGGGCATGGGCGCCCGCCCCGGGGCCCCACAGTTCGAGGATCAGGTCGGAGCAGCCGTTGATGACGGCGGGTTGCTGGACGAAGCCGGGCGCCGAGTTGACCATGCCGAAAATCCGCACCCAGTGCGAAATGCGGTCGAGATCGCCGAGCGCGCGCCTGAGCGAGCCCAGCATCGACAGCGCCGTGAGCCGTGCGGCGATATAGCCCTGTTCGAGGCTGACCTCGGCTCCGACCTTGCCGAGCGGCCTGGCGAGCGATCCTTCCGGGCTCTGCGGTCCGTGCCCGGCGATCACAGCGCGATTGCCGATCAGGCGAACATGGACGAAAGGCAGGACCATGCCGGGCGGCGGCGCGAAGGCCGGCGGCAGGATCAGGCCGCGCGCGGCGAGGCGGGATTCGATGTCGGCCATGGCGGGACTCATTGCAGGAAGGGATACACCCGACACGGGGCATCGTGCTTTGTCCGACCCTAGCCCAAATTCTACCGTCGCTCGCATCTTGAATGCGATAGGATGTCGTCAAATAATCCGCCGTGCGAGGGAGGAAGCGATGTCCGTTCGTTTGATGCTGAGGGTGGCTGCCGTCGCGGTGCTGCTGCAAACCGGCGTTGCCCGCGCCGACGCCATCGACGGCGACTGGTGCAGCACCGACGGGCTGCGGATGTCGATCCACGCCGAGAAAATCACCACGCCGGGCGGCGGGCAGATCGAAGGCAACTACAGCCGCCATGCTTTCGATTACGTCGTTCCGCCAGGCGAAAAGGGTTCGGGC
Organism: Hyphomicrobiales bacterium; assembly: GCA_038212905.1. Taxonomy (GTDB): domain Bacteria; phylum Pseudomonadota; class Alphaproteobacteria; order Rhizobiales; family Xanthobacteraceae; genus Bradyrhizobium. The sequence goes on along the minus strand of JBBQUA010000034.1, from coordinate 18,007 downwards.
GAGGTCGTGAACATCATCCTGCGCGGAGAGCATCTCGCGCTGTCGCGCCAGGGGTCGGCCGACGGACCGATGAGGGAATGGCATCGCTGCAAGGAAACGATCAGCTAATGAAACCCGTTCCGTTGGCAGTGGGGCAGGGTCAAGGGGCTGGCTTCGGGTGTGAGCCCGTCTCGCTGCTGTCGATGGCAATTCGAGCATGGCTTGCAGCAGCGACGGCGAGTTGAGAACGGCGAACGTCTTGCGCGGGGGCGGAAACCGCAGCGCCTCCGCCAGGCTTTCCGCATCCTCGATTTTCGTCTGTGCAATCGCGAGGTGCGAGTTGACCTGCGCCGGATGCGCTGCAGCACGGACAGGACGCGTGCAACGCAATGAGGTGCCGCTGATCCCGTCGAGTTCCGTGGCCGGAACCGATAACTTGAGCTGCGGTCGCGTTAGGCCGTCGCCGTCTCGCGTTGCAGACCGAACAAGCGCCTCACCTCCGGGCCGGGCTTCGCGGCGCTGAACAGATAGCCCTGCATCTCGGTGCAGCCGAGCGCGCGGAGCAGTTGTTTCTGTTCCAGCGTCTCGACGCCTTCAGCTGTCGTCGTCATGTTGCCGGAGGCCGCGATGTTCACCACCGCCTGCACGATCGCCGACGAGCCGCCGATTTCGGCGATGTCGCTGATGAAGCTGCGGTCGATCTTGATCTTGTCGAACGGGAAGCGCTTCAGATAGCTCAGCGAGGAATAGCCGGTGCCGAAATCGTCCAGCGCGATGCGCACGCCGATGTCGCGCAGCTGATGCAGGATGGCGAGTGCGGTCTCGTCGTCGCGGATCAGCACCGCCTCGGTGATTTCAATCTCCAGACGGCTCGCCTGCAGGCCGGAACTCGCCAGAGCGCTCGCAATCTTCAGCGCCAGCGTCGGGCATTTCAGTTGCACTGGCGAGACGTTGACCGCGACACGGATATGATCCGGCCAGCCGGCCGCCTCGGCGCAGGCGGTTTTCAACACCCATTCGCCGAGTTCAACGATCAGGCCGGTATCCTCCGCCACGGGAATGAATTCGGCGGGCGAAATCATGCCGCGTTCGGGATGACGCCAGCGCAGCAGGGCTTCGCAACCGGTGACCTCGTCGCTTACAAGGTCGACCAGAGGCTGGTAGTGGATTTCGAAGCCGCCATCCGCCAGCGCCTGGCGCAGGTCCTGCTCCATGGCAAGCCGCGCCTTCGCGGCGGCATCCATGGCGGGTTCGAAGAAGCGATGGGTTCGGCGTCCTCCGGCCTTGGCGCCATACATCGCCAGATCGGCGTTCTTGATCAGTTGATCCAGCTCGGTGCCGTCCTGCGGCGCCAACGCAATGCCGATGCTGGCGTCGGTCGAAAGCTGATGGCCGAGGCAATGATAGGGCTGTCGGATCGACTCATGAATTCGGGTTACGAATTCCACGACGTCGCTGGCGCTCCTGATGCCGGTCTGAATCACCGCAAATTCATCACCGCCGAGCCGCGCGATCAGATCGGACTCGCCGAGGCAACTCCGGATGCGGCCAGCCACCGCCTTCAGCAGTTCATCGCCGACATGGTGTCCAAGCGAGTCGTTGATGCCCTTGAACTCGTCGATATCGATATAGAGCAGGGCGAACTGCTCGCCCTGGCTGGTTCGCTGCAGCTCGCGCTCAATCTGTTCGCGGAACAGCACCCGGTTTGGCAGGTCGGTCAGCGCGTCGTAATGCGCGAGGTGCGCGATCCTCTGGTCGGCGCGGCGTCGTTCGGTCACATCATCGACGACGTTGATCAGATACCGGGCTTCGCCGGTCTGGTCCGGAATTCCGATGCGCTTGGACGTGATGAAGCGCTGGCCCTCGATCTGGGACGGAAATACGTCCAGGAACAGGCCGTCGGGGCGACTCGCGGCCTTTTCGTCGTCCGCGGTGACGGTGTCGGCGACCTGCTTCGGAAACAGATCGAACGCGGTCCTGCCGACGATTTCCTCGCAGGGAATCCCGAATTGGGCCTCGGCCACCCGATTGGCCAGGACGTAACGGCCATCGCGCAGGTCCTTGACGGTGATCTGCGTCGGGATGTGATCGATGATCTGGCGCAGGAATGCATAGTTGCGGTCGCGCTCCTGCTGCAGGTCTTGGCGCTCCGTGATGTCTTCGATGGTGGCGACCCAGCCGCCCTGCGCCAGCGGCTTGTTGACGATCAGATAGGAGCGTCCCCCGCTTTCCATATTCATGTGGGTGACCTTGCCCTGCGCAACGTTGCGCATGATGGCTGAACAGAATTCGTCGACATCGCCGTCGTAGGATCCCGTGTCCTGACGATGCTGGATCAGGTCGCGAAAGTGGCAACCCGGTTTGACGATGTCGGTCGACAGCCCGTACATGTCGATGTAGCGCCGGTTGCAGAGGATGATGCGGGCCGATGCGTCATACAGCACGAGGCCCTGCGTCATGTTGTTCAGGGCAGTATCGAGCTGCTGTTTTTGCAGGCCCAGCCGCCCCCGCGATTCCTGGTTTTGGCGGGTCACCTGCCGGATGATCAGAAACAGCATGAAAGCAATCACCAGCGCCAACAGCACGGCGGCGGCGACCGTGAACCTGGTTTGCGCCTGCCAGTCGGCCAGCGCGGCCGAGACGGTCTTGGTCGTGACCACGACAATCGGCAGGCGGCTCAGGGGCGCCGCCGAGCCGAGCCGGTCCTTACCATCGATGGGACTTTGTACCCGCAGGGTCTGGCGGCCGCCATCGGTCAGCACCTTGTCCAGCAATGGTGCATTCCTGAACTTTTGTCCGACGCTCGAATCGGCATGAGGATAGCGTGCCAGCATCGTTCCATCGTTATGAAACATGGAAATCGCGGCGCCGTTGCCAAGTGTGACGGATGCGAAGAATTTTTCAAAGTGGACGGGATCGATCCGTCGCGACATCACGCCGAGAAAAACCCCATTCGGGCCGCTCAGCCGATGCGCGATGACGCTGCTCCAGTTGCCGGTCATCTGACTGCGAGCCGGCGCGGCCACCGCAGTTTTCAACGCGGCGTCCGATTTGAAATTTTTGAAATAGTCGCGGTCGGCGATGCTGATGGCTGGCAGCGGCCAGGTGGCCGACGAGTTGATCAGCTTGCCGTCTGCATCAAAGATACCGACATCGCCGATATAAGACAGCAGGTTGACTTTGGACTTCAGGGTCAAATGGGCGTCGTAGCTCGACATCCAGGTCCTGAACGTCTCCGCCGATTCGATCTCCGAAAATTGCATCCTGGAGATCACGTCGTTGGCGACGATCTCGGAGTCCTCGAACTGCTGGTCGAAGTGCCGGGTAAGCAGCAATACGGTGTTTTCGAGCTCTCGCTCGCTGTTGCTGAGGGCGCGCTCGCGGAATTCGCCGACCATCATCATGGTGCCGACGATGATTGCCGCGACCAGCAGACCGCCGCAGAGGATCAGCGAGAGAATCGGCCCTCGGCGAATTGGCGCGGCAATGGGCTCTGATCCGGTGGCGGCGCTTCGAAGCAATCCAAGCGCGCCCCGGAAATTGACAAGCAGTTCTCGCATTCCCCGTCTCCCGGAGGCATGCTTACAATGCAGAAATGGCATACCGGTTAGGAAACCCGGTTACTTAAGATTTAATGGTGCGCCTCGCCGGTAGAAACACGGGTTGCAATGGGCGACGGTTGCGCGGGGTTTCGTACCCGTCCCCCACGCCGGCCTGGAATGACCGGGTGCAGACCGCCTCAGCGGCGATAGCGCTCGCCGCGCGCATAGGCTGGGCGGCTTTCGTGTGGCGGGCGGCTCGCCAGGCTGGCGCGGGCTTCGCTGGCGACCGGTATCGCCGGCCGCAGTTCCTCCAGAAAAATAGGCCGTGAGAAGTAGTAACCCTGCGCATAGCGGATCTTGGTCGCGCCCTGCAGATAGGCGAGCTCCTCGAAGGTTTCGATGCCCTCGGCGATCACGGTCATGCCGAGCGCCTCGCTCAGCGATTCGATCGCCCGCAGGATGCCCTGGCTGCGCGGGCGCTTGTGAATGTCGGTAATGAAGGAGCGGTCGATCTTGATTTCGTCGGCGGTGATGTCGGCCAGCGCCGACAAGGACGAATAGCCGGTGCCGAAATCGTCGATTGATATCCGTACCCCCAGTTTCCGGAAGATCGGCAGGATCTCGTCCTGGAAATGGGTTTTGGTGACGAAGGCGTCCTCCGTCACCTCGATCATGAAGCGCTCGGGATAGCCGGTGGCCTCCAGCGCCAGCGCAAACGTCCGCATGAATTCCGGGTTGCAGGCCTGCTTGGCCGCGACGTTGATGCTGATGGAAGCGTCGGGACCAAAAGTCTCGTTGATCAGATCGATCGACTTGACGATTTCGGCCAGCACCAGATGCGTGAGTTCGTCGATCAGGCCAAGCTCGACGGCAAGATTGACGAAGGTGCCGGGGGCCTGAATGACACCTTCATCGTCGCGCAGCCGCACCAGCGCCTCGATGCCCTTGATGTCCTGGGTCCGGATGTCGACCTTGGTCTGGAACGCGCAGCAAAAGCGCTTCTCCAGGATGGCGAGCCGCAGCGACTGCTCGACCTTCGTTCGCGCCAGCGCCTCGCGCTCCATGCTGGAGTCGAAGAAGGCCGCGGAGCCCTTGCCGCCGTTCTTGACGCGATACATCGCGATATCGGCGTTCTGACGCAGCAGGTCGTAGCTGTGGCCGTGCTCCGGATAAAGGCTGATTCCGATCGAGATCGAAGCGAAAACTTCCGAGCCGTCGATGAAATAGGGAGCCCGCAGCCGTTCCAGCGTAAAGCGGATGTATTCCGCCACCTCCTGCTCGCTCTGGATCGGATTGAGCAGCAGCAGGAATTCATCGCCGCTGATCCGCGACAGCATGTCGGATTCGCGCAAGTCCATCCCGAGCCGCTTGGCGACTTCGATCAGCAGCGCATCCCCGATCGGATGACCGTAGTAGTCGTTGATATGCTTGAAATTATCGATGTCGAGAAATGCCAGCGCGAACCTGCCATGAGGTCGGTCGCGCTGCAGAAGGCTGTTGGCGCGGTGTTCGATCACGCCCCGATTCGGCAGGCCGGTGAGCTCGTCGTAGTAGGCCGACCTAAACAGGTGATCTTCGAGGGCCTTCTGTTCACTGATGTCGGCGGAGCTCGACAGCAACAGGTTGCGATCCGCGATACGAACCGGCCGGTGCGTGGTGAGAAAGACCTGTCGGGCCTGGTCGTTGTTGACGCATTCCTCAGCAACCGCATGGCTGCCGGTGCGTAGCAGCTCCATGCCGGTTTTGCGGCGATCAGCCAGCTCCTTCGAGGCAGGCGCCCCGACTTCGCTCCCGGCCATCCCGAGCTGGGCCGCGGCGGCGTCGTTCACCAGCAGGAAGCGACCCTGCTCGTCCTGAAGCGTCACGCCGGTCGGGAGCATCCTGACGACATCCCTCAGGAATCTCAATTCGGTAGCGAGAGCGAATTCGCTATCGCCCTCGGTCGCGGCGATCCGCAGGTCATGTTCGGTCCGGCTTTGCATGCCGCCAACCTTGGCGGAAGCTCTTGTAGTTTTGGTTAAGTGGACCTCAAAAAGTTGGCATCAGTTGCGTGAGTGGACGGTTTGAACGGGCTCCGCCTCAATCGTCATTAACAGAACTCTAATGCGATTTCAGAGTGGCCGGTGGCCGGGAAATCAGGACGCTGGATGCACCAAAAAGAGGCCGTTCAGCTCGCGGGGATGCGACACTGCATGGTGCAATGAACTCCGGTCTTCAGGAAGCCAATTTCGGTCTTGCCGTCGAACGAGGTGAGCGCCGATTTCAACAGCTTGGTGCCAAAGCCGGCCGCCCCGACGCTTTCGATCGGGGGCCCCTCGGTTTCGTCCCAGGCGATGTTGAGCCGGTCGTCGGTCACCAGCCACGACACCTGCAAGAGGCCGCGCGGGGAAGAAAAAGCGCCGTATTTTCCGGCATTGGTGGCGAGCTCGTGGAATATCAAGGCCAGGCTCACCGCGAGCTTGTCGGGAAGGAACAGCGGACCTCCGTTCAGGTTAAACCGCACATGCCCGTAAGGTCCGAGTTCGGAGATCAGCAAATCCTTGATGTCGCAACCCAGGCCGTCGACACTTGCGATCAGGTCATCTGTCCTCGACAGCGCCCGCATCCGCTGATCGACGCCGGCCCAGATTTCCGGCCGATCGTGCAGCACCTGGTGCAGGACCGCGTGAATTGTCGATAATTTGTTCTTCAGCCGGTGCTGCAGTTCGCCGACGATGAGTTTGCGATACTCCTCTTCCCGGATCAGCCGCTTCGAAATCTTCCGTTGCTGCGAGGCGATCGATCGGTAGTGCTCGACGCCCCACATCATGAGGCCGCAGGCGATCAGATAGGCGGCCAGCAGCGCCAGCCTGGCGAAATCGGCGGTAACCTCGCTGAAATTGACAGTCATTCCGAGCGCACCGCCAGCCAGCGCCGTCGCGATCCCGAGTCGGAAGCCGCCGAACGCGGTGGCAAACACCACGGCCGGAAAATACGGGGTGAAGAATACATCCGGCCGCATCAGGGAAAGGCCCCACCGCGCCGCGGTCGACAGCGCGAGGCAGCCGGCCGCAAATCCGGTGGCGAGAGCCGGCGATGGCGGGGATATTCCCCGCCAGGCCAGCCGAAATTCGTCGATCATTTTGCCCATGAGTGACATCAGCCGATCAGCAAATCCAAAATATGGCCGAGCATAGGGGAAAATCCAGCTTTCCGCGGGCCTGAAACGGCGTCAGCCGCAGCCAACTTGAACAGCGTCGGCGCAATGAAGCATGGCTTGCGTAGTTCCGGCAGTCCGGAGAATATCCGACATCAAGAACAATCAGAATGGGGAGAGCGACATGGGACGGCTGGACGGCAAGGTCGCGGTGATCACAGGGGCGACGAGCGGCATCGGACTGCGCACGGCGGAGATTTTCGTCGCCGAAGGCGCGAAAATCATCATCGCCGGCCGCCGCGCGCCGGAGGGCGAGGCACTGGCCAGGAAGCTCGGCGCCAACTGCATCTTCCGCCAGACCGATGTCATGGTCGACGAGCAGATACACGCGCTGATCGAGCTGTCGGTCGAAAAATTCGGCCGCATCGACTGTCTGTTCAACAATGCCGGCGGGCCGGCGCAAACCGGCGGCATCGAGGGCCTCGATGCTGCCCGCTTCGACGCCGCGATGGTGACATTGGTGCGCAGCGTGATGCTCGGCATGAAATACGCCGCTCCCCATATGCGAAAGCAAGGCTCCGGCAGTATCATCAACAATGGCAGCATCGCCGGCCGGCTCGCCGGCTATTCCACCTCGCTGGTCTATGGCGCGGCCAAGGCCGCGGTCATCCATCTCACCAAATGCGTGGCGATGGAACTCGGCGAAGCCGGCATCCGCGTCAATTCGATTTCGCCGGGCGTGATCGCCACCGGCATCTTCGGCAAGGCGCTGGGCCTGTCGGTGGAGGCGGCGGAGAAGACGCCCGAGCTGATGCACGGGGTTTACAAATCGGCGCAGCCGATTCCGCGCGCTGGACTCCCTGAGGATATCGCCCACGCCGCGGTGTTTCTCGCCAGCGACGAGTCCAGCTTTATCAACGGCCATGATCTCGTGATCGATGGCGCCATCACCGGCGGCAAGAACTGGACGGTACAGCAGCAGGGCTATGTCGGCTTGCGCGAGAAGTTTGAGAAGGCGACGGGCGGGTAGCCGCCGTACCATCAACATCATTGCGAGCGTAGCGAAGCAATCCATTCTTTCTTGTTCTGCGACATGGAATCTTCGCTACGCTCGCAATGACGAACGAGACAGGAGAATGCAATGTCCGCAACCTTCAATGCGTCGCTGGGTCAAACCCCAATCCGACCGCTTCATCTGGCCGTCATCGCAGGCCTCGCCTGCGCCTTCGTGATCGGCAAGGCATTGCCATCGACGATGGACGCCATCTCGGCGGTGATCGCGCCGCTATGTGCCAGCAGCGGGCCGACGGGGTCCTCGCTCGACACCGTCGAGCCGATCGGCTCGTATGCGCTGCCGAACGTGCCGGGCAAGCGCGTCACGATCGTGCGCGTGTTCTACGGCCCCGGCGGATTTACCCGCCCGCACCGCCATGCGGGCTCGGTCACCGCCTACATCACCAGGGGCGAGATCCGCTCGCAGCTTGGCGGTGGTCCGAGCGAGACCTTCAAGGTCGGTCAGTCGTTCTTCGAGCCGCCGGGTGCGACCCATCTGGTCTCGGCCAATGCGAGCAACACCGAGCCCGCCGAACTGATCGCGGTATTCGTGGCCGATGAGGGCGCGTAGCTGACGACGTTTATCGAGTAAGACATTTCTCCAAACATCCCGGGTGTCCCATCCGTCATCCTGAGGTGCGAGCGTAGCGAGCCTCGAAGGATGCACGGCCCGGACAACATCCTTCGAGACGGCGTTACGCGCCTCCTCAGGATGACGGGCACGGGCGCTGCTTCCTCACACCGGCTTCAGCGTCACCCGCAATCCGTCGCGCGGCTTCGGGATCGGCCACATCTGCCAGTCCGGGGTATAGCCGGGCTCCAGCGAGACCTCGAGATTCTGCAGGAAATGCCGCGCGAAGCATTTCGCCTGCATGTAGGCGAAGTGCAGCCCGATGCACATATGCGCGCCGCCGCCGAACGGCACCCAGGCGAAGCGGTGGCGGCCGCGTTGCGCTTCCTCGGTGAAGCGCATGGGATCGAAGGTGTCGGGATCGGGCCAGATCTCGGGCATGTGGTGGGTGAAGAGCGGATTGACGCCGAGCATGGCGCCGGCCGGGATCGCGTAGCCCTTGAAGGTGAAGTCGCGGACCGCGCGCCGCGGCATCGAAGGTACCGGCGGTTTCATCCGCAACGCTTCCTTGAAGGCCATCTCGGTCAGCTTCATGGCCTCGAGATTGTCGAAGCTCGTCGGCTCGCCGGCGGCGACGCCGAGCGCCGATACCTCGGCGCGCAGTTTCTCCTGCCATTGCGGGTTGGCTGCCAGCGCGCCGATGAACGACGTCAGTGACGAGGTCAGCGTGTCATGCGCGGCCATCATCAGAAAGCTCATGTGGTCGACGATATCCTGCGTCGACAGCAACGCGCCGTCCTCGTGGGTGGCGTGGCACAGTTGCGAGAACAGGTCATCGCCGCCGCCTTTGGCGCGTCGGATCGGAATCTGTTCGGAGAAATAAGCGACGATGCGCTTGCGACCGTTGACGCCGCGCGCCATCGCCGTGCCGGGCAGCGGCTTGCGGATCACGGCGACCGAGGCTGCCACCATGTCGACGAAGGCACGGGTGATGTCGTCCACTTCGGGCCCGATTTCGGCGCCGAGGAACGAGGTCGCGGCCAGGTCGAGCGTGAGCTGCTTCATGGCGGGATAGAACTGCATCGGTCCCGGCTGCGCCTTCCATTGCGCCACCCGCGCCGCGATCCCGGTATCAAGTTCCCCAAGATAGGATTTCATCGGCCCGGATTTGAAGGCGACCGACAGCGCGCGGCGGTGCAAACGGTGTTCCTCGAAATCGAGCAGCATCAATCCGCGCGGAAACAGCAGCCCGAGAATGCGGCCCCAGCCATGCATCGAGGAGAACAGCTTGGCCTGGTCGAACAGCACCAGTTCGTTGGCGTCAGGCCCCAGCAAGGTGAGGCTGGTCTCGCCGAACAAATGGCTGCGATAGACCAGCCCGTATTTCGCCGCCGCCCGCTCGACCTGGCCCTTGGGGTCGGCGAGCACGTGCAGCGTCTTGCCGATGAAGGGCCAGCCCTCGTCGCCGGGAATATGGGTCAGCGAATTGCGCTTGGGCGGGGTGAAGGTGAACGCGGGGGAAGCCACACTTTGCATCGACATGGCAATTGCTCCGGTTGGTCCCAGCCAGCTAAATAACCCTTTGTGCCTCCGCTGCAAAGGCTCATGCTGGGCCATGCAAGTTTTTGACCGTCCAAACCGCGCGACAAAGCCGCGCGGCGGATGGCGCCGCGTCGCTCGCGGAGCTAAGCCTTCTGCTTGGTGGCTTCCTTCTGCAGGTCCGGCGCGTTGATGGTCGGGATCGCGACGCGGCCCGGGCCGGTGAGCGTAAGGGCTGCGGCGGCCTTGTCGTTTTCCATGATCTTGGCCATCACAGCCTGGCCGGCGCGCTCGAACACCGCGCGGTTGTCGATCACGAATTGCTGCGATTTGCGCAACGACGCGATATAGCCGTTGATCTCCGGCACCACGTAACGCGCCACCATGTCCCAGCTGCGGCGGGTATTTTCGGGATTGGCCCAGTCGTGCACGAAGCCGACGATGGTGCCAACGCCGCCGGACACATCCATCAGGCTCTTGATGGTTTTGACCAGATCGTCGGGGGTGCCGATGGTGGACGCGGCACCTTCGCCGCCGGCGGTTTTCTCGACAGCGTCCTCGGGTGAGGTGAACGGCTGCAGCCCCGGCCGCTGCAGGGTGCGGACATTATATTCATTGTGCCAGCGCATCAGGCCCGGTCCGGCCTCGCGCTGCGCCTGCTCGCGGGTTTCGGCGATGTGCCAGGACAGCAGCACGCGCCAGTTGGCGCGGCTCACGGTGGTGCCGGCCTTCTTGGCGGCATCCTCGGCAAAACCCCATTGCGTCGGCAGCGCCATCAGGCCCTGGGTCGACATAGAGCCCAGCGAAATGATGCCGATGCCGTATTTGCCCGCCAGCGTCATGCCCGAGGGCGAGATCTGCGAGGCCACCACGAACGGCATCTCTTCCTGCAACGGCAGGATCTGCAGCGCGGCGTCGTTCATGGTGAACCAGTCGCTTTTGGCGGTGACGCGCTCGCCGTTGAACAGCCGGCGAATGATTGCGATCGCCTCGTCCTGACGGTCGCGCTGCGTCATCGGATCGATGCCGAGCGTGTGCGCATCGGAGGCCAGTGCGCCGGGTCCGGAACCGAAGATGGCGCGGCCGCCGGTCATATGGTCGAGCTGCACCATGCGCTGCGCGACGTTGTAGGGATGGTGATAGGGCAGCGAGACCACGCCGGTGCCGAGCATGATGCGCTTGGTGCGCTCGCCGGCGGCTGCCAGAAACATCTCCGGCGAGGCGAAGGTATCCCAGCCCGAGGAATGATGCTCGCCGCACCAGAATTCGTCATAGCCGAGCGCGTCGAGCTGTTCGACCAGGTCGAGATCCCGGCGGAATTGCAGCATCGGATGCTCGCCGATCGGGTGATGCGGGGCGAGGAAGGCTCCGAATTTGAGGCGCGCCATGGGGTTTCTCTCCGGACCGGATTGTTCTTGTTTTGCCAAATTCTTGACGTCGGGGGCAAACTACGGGGCGGGCCGGACCATGGCAATCGCGGAGAGGCGGTACGGCCCGCGCCGCATGGTCGCCATGCGCGGCGGGAGCGACGCTCGTTCGGGTTGCCTTTACAAAAACCACAATCTGGATTTAATGGTGCCACGCGCTTCAGGGGAAATGTCATGGTGCACCGCACCGACGTCGCCGGCAGTGTTGGATCCGGCGTCGGTCAGGTTAAACCCGACCTCGGCCGCAAACTTCGTCATGCACCGATCGGCGCCCTCAGCATGAGCGGCGCCCTCATCGAAAAAAATCCTTTCTCTAAAACCTGCGTCCATTCCCGCCTTGCCGTCACGAAGCGCGGCCGTCGCCTTGTGTCGGCAGTTCCGTCGGTCCATGCGGTCGATGTCGGCGCGCTTGGCCAAGTTAATCGTCTCGATGTCAAGCGTCACCATCAAGAGCACCGCAAAGGTCGCGACAGCAACGCGATCCGACAAACACGACAGCAAGGGAGGTACAGATGGCTCTTCAGGCACGATATCCCGGTGGCTGCGCCGCGTTGGCGCTGGCCGCCATACTGACGGTCTCGCCGGCGCGCGCCCAGGACGCGGCGGCGCTCAACGCCGAGGCGGCGCAGAACGACTGGCCGACGCATCACGGCACCTACAAGTCCTACCATTACAGCGGCCTCGACCAGATCAATGCGGGCAACATCAAGAATCTCGAAGTCGCGTGGATGCATTTTCCGGAGCGCGCGACCCGCGGCCTGCAGTCGACGCCGCTCGCGATCGACGGCGTGCTGTATTATTCAGGCTCCTATAGCCGCATCTATGCGCTGGACGGAGCGAGCGGCAAGACGATCTGGGCTTATGCCCCGGATCTCGACGAGGATCTGGTCGCCAAGCAGACCCACTCGCCCTACAACCGCGGCATCGCCATCGGGCAGGGCAACCTCTATGTCGGCACCGTCGATGGGCGCCTGATCGCGCTCAACCTGAAGACCGGCAAGCCGGTGTGGGACACCAAGCTGGTGAATTCTAAGAAGGAGACGGTCGGCTTCACCGGCGCGCCGCTGCTGGTCAAGGACATGGTGATCATCGGCGCCCAGGGCGGCGAATGGCCCGGGCGCGGACCGATTTTCGGCGTCGATGCCAAGACCGGAGCGAAGAAGTGGGAGTTCTTCACGGTTGCCGGCACCGAAGAGGCGATGGCGACCTGGGGCAATGAATCCTGGCGGACCGGCGGTGGCGGCGGCTGGATGCCCGGAGCCTATGACCCGGAGACCAATTCGGTGTGGTGGGGCACCGCCAATCCGGCGCCGCTCTACGACTGGTCGGGCGCCGACTGGAAGAAAAGCGGACCGCGGCCGGGCGACAATCTCTACACCACATCGGTGATTGCGCTCGATCCCGATACCGGCAAGCTCAAATTCTACCACCAGGAGCTTCCGCACGACGCCTGGGACTTCGACTCTTCGGTGGGCGAATTCGTCATGATCAACCGTGGCGACAAGAAGCTCGTGGTGCATCCCAACAAGAGCGGCTTCGTCTTCGTCTATGATCGCTCCAACGCCAAGGTCGAGAACGTCTGGCGGCTGGTCAACAACATCAACTTCGTCAAGGACATCGATCCGAAGACCGGTGAGCTGATCGGTCGCCGCGATCTCAACCTTGGCAAGGCTGACACGCCGTTATGTCCGGCGATCGCCGGTGGCATCAGCTGGAACTCGGGTGCCTACAGCCCGAAGACCGGGCTCTACTACAAGATCGGCCAGGAGTGGTGCATGGAAATCACCGTGCAGAAGACCGCGCCGATCCTCGAGCCAATGGCCCAGCTCAACATCGGCGCCGACTTCAAACTGGTCGCGCCGCCGGACGGGCCGGCCCGTGGTCACCTGAGTGCCCGCGATCCCGTGACCGGGGCCAAGAAGTGGGAGGTCAACTTCAAGCAGCCGCCGCTCGCCAGCGTTCTCGCCACCGCGGGCAATCTGGTGTTCGTTCCGGATGCCGAAGGCGTCGTGCACGCCTACGATGCGGAAAGCGGCAAGGAGGTGTGGTCGCGCAACAATGGCACGGGCCATAATGCCGGCATCATCAGCTACATGGCCGGCGGCAAGCAATACGTCGCGGTGCCGGCGGGCTGGGGCAGCCTGGTGGCCGACGAGTATGTCGCGCTCTATGGCGAGCCGTTCAAGAGCATGCCGAAGAACACCGGCGCCCTGATCGTCTTTGCGCTCAGACAGTGACGATGGCGGGGCGGCAGGGATCGCTCCCTGCCGCCCCGGCCGGTCCGCATGGATGCCGGAATGCGAATACCATTTTTGATTATTGCTTCCACGGCCATCATCTGGTCATGGCTGTCGACCGCCGCGCCAGCGCAATCGACCTCGGCGGAATCTGCCAGCCCGCGGCCGCCAGCCGAAGCCTCGCCGGACGACATCACCGGCGAGCAGATGTTTGCGACCACCTGTGGCTTTTGCCATCAGAATGGCGGTCGCCATGAGGGCAGGGGCCCAAAACTGTCGAATACCGAGCGCAGCGACGAATACATCATCGATCGCATCAGGAAGGGCAAGGGGGGCGCCATGCCCGCCTATGGTTCCGTCTTCAGCGATGGCCAGATCATCGCGATCCTGGCCTATATCCGGGGGCTCGATGATTAGGACTCCTTCACGTGCAACCCTGCCACCGGCCCGATACGCGGCCGGCATCTTTTTTCTGCTGCTGCTCGCAACCGCCGCGGCGGATGCCCGTTCGCTCGAAAATATCATCGAGCGCGGGGCGTTGACGCTCTGCGCCAATCCCAATGCGCTGCCGTTCGCCAGCAAGACCGGGCCTGTCAGCGGATTTCAGGTCGAACTCGGCGAGAAGATTGCAGAACAGCTCGGTGTCCGGCTGACGCGCGAGTGGGTGATCAGTGCGATCCAGTATCGCCGCGCCGATTGCGACCTCGTGCTCGATGCCATCATCCGCAACGATGCCGCGCCGGAGCGCGGCATCAAGGTATCGCGTCCATACCATCGCAGCGGCGTCGTGCTCGCGGTCCGTGCCGAATCGCGGGCCTCATCGCTGGCTGGTCTGGGCTCCGATCAGCGGGTCGGGGTGCCGGTCGGCTCGCTGGTCTCGATGACGCTGGACAAGAGTGGCCGCGCCACGTCTCCATTCGTGTCCGAGGATGATATCGTCGCGGCGCTGGCCAATCGCGAGATCGAGGCGGCCGCCGTCACGCCGGCGACGGTCGGCTGGTTCAACCGGCAGCATGCCGACAAGCCGCTACGCCTGGTTCCGGCGTTCGAAAACAATCCGGATTTCAACTGGAATATCGGGGCCGGGCTGTTTCGCCCCGACGACAGGCTGCGCCTCCGTGTCGATGCGGCGATAGCGGCGCTGCTGGCGGATGGCACGATAGCGCGGATCTACGCCCGCTACGGCATCGAGCTGCGGCCTCCGCAGTGAGGCGCCGCCGCCGACACGTCCTTGGCCCGCCTTCAACTGGACTGGCCCTGCAAAGAACGAACCTCGCCATCTCGATGGGCGTAGTGTTTTTGCAGGAAAACCTCTATCAGTGCCGGCTCGACGCCATCGGAAATGCTCATGAAAACGGCCAACAAGATTGCCATCGCCAGGGCCCTGCATCATCTCGTGCGGCCCTTCCGTGGTATTGTCGGCCGGCCTGACAAAGGCATCTTTTCCAGGCGGGGCGTGCGCTACGAACTGGAGCTTTCGCAAGGCATCGATTTTGCCATCTATCTCGGCGGCATGTTCGAACGGAGCACCGCCGTCGCATTGGCGAGGCTGACCGAGCCGTCGTCCCTGGTGCTGGATATCGGAGCCAATATCGGGGCGCACACGTTGCATCTGGCCGGCCTGGTCGGTCCGCGGGGTCGCGTGATGGCTTTCGAGCCGACGGACTTTGCCTTCCGCAAGCTTCGACGCAACCTCGATCTCAATCCTTCGCTGGCGTCCCGGGTGGAGGCCCTGCATTGCTTCCTGACCGCCAGCGACGGCGCCGGCGTTCCCGGCGCGATCTATTCGAGCTGGCCGCTCGCGGTGGAGGAAGGGTTGCACGCCAAGCATCTCGGCCGCGAGATGCAGACGCAGGCGGCGCAAGCCCGAAGCCTCGACAGCATTCTCGGCGAGCGCGGCGACCGCAAGGTGCAACTGGTCAAGCTAGATGTCGACGGGTTCGAGTGCGACGTCCTGCGCGGCGCGACCTCGTTGCTTCGCGACACGCGGCCCGTTTTTGTGATGGAGCTGGCGCCCTATGTACTGGAGGAGCACGGCGCCTCGCTGGACCAGCTTCTTTCCCACTTCATTCCGAACGGCTATGCGTTTTATGATGAGCGCACGCAGAGGCGGCTGCCATCCACGGCCAAGGAATTGCAGCGCATGCTGGCGGACGGCGAAAGCATGAACGTGATCGCTAGCGCCACCTGAGCGCGTCTACGCGCCGTACCTGCCGAATTTACACATCAGGGCTCTTCGGTTAAGAGAAACCCCCGTTTTCCGCTTGAGGCTGTCATGCATCCGAAGCAATCCGACGTTACTGCTTCACGGCAGCCTTCCAGCCAGCGCAAGCGCGACCTGTTCGCGCATTATGCGGCAAACGGAGACGAACTGGATCGCTGGCGCGAGTTCAACGCCGCCTACCACGAAGACGATCAGAAGTTCATGCGCTTCCTGATTCCGCCCGGCAAGCGGATCCTGGAACTGGGCTGCGGCCGCGGCGATCTGCTCGCCGCACTGAAACCGTCTTACGGCGTCGGTGTCGATTTCGGCGCCGAGACGATCGCCAAGGCGACCGCTCGCCATCACGATCTGCGGTTCGTTCTCGGCGACGCGGAGGATCCGGCGACCTTGGCCGCGATCGAGGGGCCGTTCGATTACGTCGTGATCGCCGACACGATCGGCATGTTTGAGGACATCGATGGCACGTTGCGGCGGGTGCATCATCTGTGCGCGCCGTCGACTCGGATCATTATCGCCTATTACTCCCATTTGTGGGAGCCGGTCCTGAAACTCGCGGAGGCGCTGCGGCTGCGGAGCAGGCAGCCGAAAATCAACTACATCGCCACCGCTGACTTCCTCAACCTGATGGACCTCGCTGATTTCGAGGTGATCCGGCAGGAGCAGCGGCAGCTGATTCCGCGGCGCTGGTTCGGTCTCGGACCGTTCGTCAACCGCTACATCGCGCCGCTGCCGGGGATCAGGCAGTTGTGCCTGCGAACCTATATCGTCGGACGTCCGGTCCGCCAGTTTCCGGACCGCCGGTTTTCCGCCAGCATTCTGATTCCCTGCCGCAATGAAAAGGGCAACATCGAGAACGCGATCCTGCGCATGCCGCGGTTCGGCTCCGCGCAGGAAATCCTGTTTGTCGAAGGCAATTCCAGCGACGGCACCTTCGAGGAATGCGAGCGGGTGCGCGATGCCTACAAGGACGTTTGGGACATCAAGGTGCTGAAGCAGGACGGCAGGGGCAAGGGCGATGCGGTTCGCAAGGGCTTTGCCGCGGCGACCGGCGACGTGCTGATGATCCTGGATGCCGACCTGACGATGCCGCCGGAAGCGCTGCCGAAATACCACGCCGTGATCGAGAGCGGGAAGGCCGAGTTCGTCAACGGCACGCGGCTGATCTATCCGATGGAAAACGAGGCGATGCGGCCGCTGAACCTGATCGCCAACCGCTGCTTCGCCTATCTGTTCAGCTACCTCGTCAACACCAGGCTGACCGACACGCTGTGCGGCACCAAGGTGTTGCTGCGCAAGGACTACGAGGTGCTGGCGAGGGAGCGCGGCTATTTCGGCAATTTCGATCCGTTCGGCGACTTCGACCTGATCTTCGGCGCGGCGAAACAGAACCTCAAGATCATCGAAACGCCGATCCACTACAAGGCGCGCACCTTCGGTGAAACCCAGATCTCGCGATTTCGCGACGGCTGGCTGCTGCTGAAGATGGTGTGGTTCGCCTATCGCAAGCTCAAGGCCATTTGAGCGTGAGTTTGCGATGACAGCCAATGCGGACGGTTTGGACCAGCGCCAGATGGTCCATCGCGAGGTGTGGGAGAGAAAGCGCACGATACGCCTGCTGTATCGGGATTTTCACAGACGATTGCTCGAAAGCTGCCCGGACGGGCGGCTTCTCGACATCGGCGGCGGCACGGCCCATATCAAGGATTCCAGGCCTGAAGTCATCACCACCGACATCCTGTCATTTCCGGGCATCGACGTCGTCGCCGACGCGCACCGGCTGCCGTTCCCCGACGGGTCCTTTTCGGGTGTCGTGATGCTCGATGTCCTGCATCATCTGGAGCGCCCGGTCGAATTTCTCCAGGAAGCATCGCGCGTGCTGAAATCCGGCGGACGCCTCGCGATGATCGAGCCGGCGATGACGCCGCTGGCGCGCCAGTTTTATCACCATGTCCACGTCGAGCCCGTGGATATGAACGCCGACGCTTTTGCGGAGGTGACGATCAACCCGGATCGGGATCCCTTCGACGCCAATCAGGCGATTCCCACCTTGCTGTTCGCTAAGCCGGCGGCGCGCAGGCGGGTTGAAGCCGCCATTCCTTCGTTTCGCGTTCAAAGCGTCGAATGGCTCAGCCTGTTGGCCTATCCGATGAGCGGCGGATTTCAGAACTGGTCGCTGATGCCCGCTGCGCTGGTGGGTCCGATGCTGGCTTTCGAGAAGAAAGTCCCGGCGTTCGTTCGACGGCAAATGGCGTTTCGGATGATGATTGTCATCGAGCGGGTTTGATGAAAGCCGTTCGCG
>JBBQUA010000033.1:0-29400 GCA_038212905.1 Hyphomicrobiales bacterium | reverse complement strand
TCTTGCATAAAGTGCCATATTACACCACTCTTTCGGGTGCCGTGGCGGCCGCGCAGGGGATCCGCGCCTATCTGGGCGGGGACCTTGAGGTCCGCACGCTGCAGAGTTACTTTTCCGAAACCTGATCCTTTGACCGGGCGCTCGCGTCCGGCAACGGATCGGTAATGAATCCGGCATGACTGGAACTCGCCAGTCATGAGGGTGTTCTGTTTCGGCGTTTGTGCGTGCCGCGGATTGGTCCGCATGAAGTTGAAGGACGAAGAGCTATGATTGAAAAGGTTCCCATGACCGCGGGCGGCTATGCCGCCCTCGAAGTCGAGTTGAAGCAGCGTCAGTCGGTGGACCGTCCGCGGATCATCGAGCACATCGCGGAGGCGCGCTCGCATGGCGACCTTTCGGAGAACGCCGAATATCACGCCGCCAAGGAAGAGCAGTCCCACAATGAGGGCCGCATCGCCGAACTCGAGGACAAGCTCGCGCGCGCCGACATTATCGACATCTCCAAGCTCTCCGGCGACACCATCAAGTTCGGCGCCACCGTCACGCTGGTCGACGAGGACACCGAGAAGAAGGCGGTGTGGCAGATCGTCGGCGAGCCGGAGGCTGACGCCAAGAAAGGCCGCATCTCCATCACCTCGCCGCTGGCGCGCGCGCTGATCGGCAAGAAGAAGGGCGCGTCGGTGGAAGTCGTCGCTCCCGGCGGCGCCAAGGCCTATGAGATCACCAAGGTCGAGTGGCGCTGACCTCTCGAAGCGGACTTTCGAATTTTGTCAGCATGAAAAGGTCGGGATATTTCCCGGCCTTTTTCATTTGTCCGGCCGACAACACAATTCCCCGGGAACGGTCGCGCGCCGGCGGTGACGGCGCGCAGCGACAACACTTTACCTGCTGCATTATTCCTTTGCTGCTTTGCGAAACGCCGCGGATTTCTTGCAGCGGCATGCTTTCCCTCGAAGCCGCGACACGATACGACTCGGGGACGCTTTAAACTTCAGGGGGAGATGACATGGACGCATTCGATAAGGCACTGGCGAAATGGCAGCCGACGGCGCTGAGCCTGTTTCGCTTCATCACGGGGCTGCTGCTGTTTCAATATGGCATCGCCAAGATTCTCAAGATTCCGGTGCTGCCCTACTTCGCTAATCCGCCGACGATCACCATGGTAGCCGGATCGCTCGAACTGGTACTCGGCGCGCTGTTGCTGGTCGGCCTGTTCACGCGGCTCGTGGCCTTCATCCTCGCCGGCGAAATGGCCTTCGCTTATTTTATCGGCCACATGTTCAAGGGCGGCGTCGGCGCGCCGGTATGGCATCCGCTCAACAACGGCGGAACCGCGGCGATCCTGTTCTGTTTTGCATGTCTTTATCTGGCGACCTCGGGCGGCGGGCCGTACAGCCTCGACGCGACGATGCGCAAGAAGAGCTGAGAGCAGCCGCGCTCAACACTCATCGTCATTCCGGGATGGTCCGAAGGACCAGACCCCTGATGCGCAATTGCGCATCAGGGAATCTCGAGATTCCGGGTTCGCGCTAACGCGCGCCCCGGAATGACTCGCAACTACACCGGCAGTTTCAATTCCAGCGGCACCGCCGCCTCATATTTCGAATTGTGCAGCACCAGCGAGGTCCGGACATTGCGGACATGCGGCGCCGCGGTCAGGTGCGTGACAAAGTCCTGAAACGTCGCCATGTCAGGCGCGACGCATTTCAGGATGAAATCGACATCGCCCGACAGCATCCAGCATTCCCGCACCAGCGGCTCGGCGCGCACGAATTCCTCGAATGCGCGCAGGTCGGCGTCGGTCTGGCTCGACAGGTGCACCGAGGCGAACACCGTGACGTCGAAGCCGAGCCGGCGCGGATCCAGCAGACCGCGATAACCCTGGATATAGCCAGCCTCCTCGAGCGTCCGGACCCGGCGCAGGCAGGGCGGCGGCGAAATACCGACGCGTTTGGCCAGCTCGACATTGGTGATTCGGCCGTCGGCCTGTATTTCGGCGAGGATTTTAAGGTCGATCTCGTCAAGATTCTTCGACACGCGGGGGTTCAGGTCCTGGCTAAGGAGGCTTGTGGGATGAGCAACGGCAACACTCTTAGCGCAGCTCGCGTGGCTTGCGCAATTTTATTGCGCGTGCGGTGCGCCATTTTTCCACCTCCCGGGGAAAATTCGCGGATATGGATTGCAATTCTTGCATAGCTCCCCAGATGCCCTATCTTGGATTTGACACTTTCAGCCCCGCCGCGATGGCTATCCGGGCGCATTCCGCGCAAGCGCTGGCCAAATTCCCTTAAGAGAGGGACCTATCTCTATGCCTGCCCCTACCCATGCCAAGCTCGTCATTATCGGTTCCGGCCCGGCCGGCTACACTGCGGCGATCTACGCCGCGCGCGCGATGCTTGAACCCGTGCTGATCCAGGGCATGCAGCCCGGCGGCCAGCTCACCATCACCACCGACGTGGAGAACTATCCGGGTTTTGCGGATGTGATCCAGGGCCCGTGGCTGATGGAGCAGATGGAAAAGCAGGCGGCGCATGTCGGCACCAAAATGGTCACCGATCTCGTTACCAGGCTCGAACTGGCGCAGCGGCCGTTCCGCCTGACCTGCGACAGCGGCGACGTCTATCTCGCCGAAACCGTCATTCTCGCCACCGGCGCACAGGCGCGCTGGCTCGGCACGCCGTCGGAAGAAAAGTTCAAGGGCTTTGGCGTCTCCGCCTGCGCCACCTGCGATGGGTTTTTCTATCGCGGCAAGGAGGTCATCGTGGTCGGTGGCGGCAACACCGCGGTCGAGGAAGCGTTGTTCCTGACCAACTTCGCTTCGCAGGTGACCGTCGTGCACCGCCGCGATCATTTCCGCGCCGAGCGTATCCTGCAGGACCGCCTGTTCAAGCACCCCAAGATCAAGGTGGTGTGGGACAGCGCCATCGACGAAATCTGCGGCACCGAAAACCCGGGCAAGGTCACGCATATCAGGCTCAAGAACGTCAAGACCGGCACGCTGACCGAGCTTCCGGCCGATGGCGTCTTCATCGCGATCGGACATGCGCCGGCGACCGAACTGGTCCTCGGCCAGGTCAAGCTGAAGCCGTCGGGATATGTCGAGGTGGCGCCGAACTCGACCGCGACCTCGGTGCCGGGTGTGTTCGCCGCCGGCGACGTTGCCGACGAAACCTGGCGGCAGGCGGTCACCGCCGCCGGCCTTGGCTGTATGGCAGCCCTTGAGGCCGAACGCTTTCTCGCTTTGCGCGCCAGCGACCGCGCGGCGGCGGAATAACCATGCCCAGAGCTCGAACACGCGACGGATTTACCGATATGGACTGGGACAAGCTGAAGGTGTTTCACGCGGCGGCGGAAGCGGGCAGCTTCACGCATGCCGGCGAGCAGCTTGGGCTGTCGCAATCGGCCGTTTCCCGGCAGGTCAGCGCGCTGGAGCAGGAGCTCTCGGTGTCGCTGTTCCATCGCCATGCGCGCGGCCTGATCCTCACCGAGCAGGGCGACCTGCTGTTTCGCACCGCACATGACGTATTCATGCAGTTGCAGGCGGCGCGCGCCAAGCTCACCGACAGCCGCGAACGGCCGAGCGGCGATCTCAAGATCACGACCACCCCGGGGGTCGGCATCAATTGGCTGATTCCGCGGCTCGGCGAATTCACCGCGCTTTATCCGGAGATCCGGATTCAGCTGATCGTCACCGACGAGGAACTCGACCTGTCGATGCGCGAGGCGGATGTGGCGATCCGCACCCGCAAGCCGACGCAGCCGGACCTGATCCAGCGCAAGCTGTTCGCGATGGGTTTCCACGCCTATTGCTCGCCGGAATACATCAAGCACTTCGGCACGCCGCGCACACTCGATGAACTCGATGCGCATCGCATCATCACGCTTGCCGACGGCCAGGTCGCGCCGCATCTGCAAAATCGCAACTGGCTGATCGAGGCCGGCCGCAACGGCGCCGGTCCGCGCGAGGTGTACTTCAAGGTCAACAACATCCTCGGCCTGGTGCGCGCCTGCCAGCAGGGCCTCGGCATCGCGGCGTTGCCGGACTATCTGGTCGAGGAAAACAACCGCCTGGTGCAGCTGTTCGGCGAGTCGGATTCGATCCAGCTCGATACCTATTTTGTTTATCCTGAAGAGCTGAAGTCGGTGGCGCGGGTGCAGGTGTTCCGCGACTTCGTGGTCAGCAAGGCGCAGCGCTGGCCGTCGTAGTCTTCCGCCAGCGCCGCAGCCATTTTATCCCGGCCTCGGTTTCGGTGGAGTTTTCGAGCAGGGAACGGTGGCGAAGTTAGATTCTTTTACTGCATGCTCTCGCAGTCCCCCGACGACACACCGATTGGCGGTGGCGTCTGACGTTGATACAGCCCCCGATCTCCGCATGACTGACATGCGACTTGGGCAGTTGCTGCGAGGCGCTAACGCGGATCATAATGTCTTCACGCTGAGCTTTCGTGTTGCGCATTTGTCCCCCTCCTCCAGTGGCGCGGGCGCTCAGGAATCCCTCTTGGAAGGTGATTGTGTCGGCCTCACGTGGCCAATACCTTAAGCCGGGCTCGTTCGAGCCCGGCTTTTTTTTGGGGCTCGGACCTGCGGCGTGCGCGCGCGGCCGCAGTTCTCGCCGTTGACAGATTTGTCGTTGCCGATCATCATCTCGCAATGATCACGCTTCCGTGCACGCTGACGCTGTCGAAAAAAGGTCCCCTCCCGGGGACAGGAGATCGACGCGCGCGATAGGCTTCTCGCTCACACGATCCTCAAAACCCCGTCGTCTGGACGGGTTTTTTTATTGTCCCGTCTCCGGCTTACCCCCCAAGGAGATGGACCCATGACTGACCTTCGATCGCAATTGCAGGGCCTGTGGCTGCCCCTCGTCACGCCGTTTCGCGATGGCGAAGTGGACGAGGCATCGCTGCGCCGGCTGGCCAGATACTACGCGGCCGGGCCGGTCGACGGCTTGATCCTGGCGGCCACCTCGGGCGAAGGCATGACGCTCGGCATGGCCGAACTGGAACGGGTCGTCGCACTGGTACGCGACGGCATCGCCGACAGTGGACGCACGCTGCCGGTCTGCCTCGGGCTGTCGGGCGCCGGCACGTCGAAGATGCAGGATGCGCTGGACGAGACGGCCGACTGGCCGATCGACGGCTACCTGGTCGCCAGCCCCTATTACCTCAGGCCGTCGCAACGCGGTCTGCTGCAGCACTTTACCGCGCTGGCGGACCATGCCGCGTGGCCGATCGTGCTCTACAACATTCCATACCGGACCGCGGTCAATCTCGAAACCGAGACCATGCTGCGGCTCGCCGAACACCGCAACATTGTCGGCCTGAAGGATTGCGGCGCCGACCGCGCGCAGTCGATCGAACTGCTCAGACAGCGGCCGGCCGGCTTTAAGGTTCTGACCGGCGAGGACGCACAATATTACGAGGCGCTCACCGACGGCGCCGATGGCGCCATCCTGTTGTCGGCCCACATCGAGACCGACGGCTTCGCGGCGGTGCACACGCATTGGCGGCAGGGCAACCGAGACGCCGCGCTGGCACGCTGGGAGAGCATTTCCGAACTCACCCGCCTGTTGTTCGCCGAGCCAAGCCCGGCGCCGGCGAAGTACTGGCTGGCGCGGACCGGGCTGATCGCGCGCGCCGAGGTCCGCCTGCCGATGGTGGACGTGAGCGCGGAGCTGGCGGCGCGGCTGGATGCGGAGATCGCGAGAAGGATGGAGTCAACGGATGCGGCATAGGTGCGCTCTTTTCGATTCCTTCACCCGCCTGGTTAATGCGCGGTGAAATCGGCAGTTCAAATCCCGGCAATCCCGAAGCGCCGTTTTTAGAGTTTGAGGCCTAGTTTGATCCCCATAGAAAAAACGGGGGAAACCAATGACCACTCAATCGATCACGAATGCCAAATATCCGGTTTGCGCGCGGGCCCGGCGAATGCAGGACGTTTGGCTGGTGTCGTCATTCGGCCTGTGGGCCGCCATCCTCGGCCTGTCGCCGGTGCTGGCGTTCCACCTGCTGATGAGTTGAGTCGAGCCTGGGGTGCTCATCGTCGTTAATCGCCGGTAGCACTTGTGGTCAAATGCGAGCGAAATCCCGGCCGGCTTTTTAAAATTCTCGCTGTATCCATATCCCCCACAAGAGCAAAAACGCGGGGGCGCCATGAACATCGAGAACAATACTTTCCCTGAACCTCAGGGATTTTCCGGCCAGGACATTCTCTGGGCGCTCGGCGTCTGGTCGGTGATCCTGAGCCTGTCACCGGTGATCATTTTCTACATGCTGATGGTGGCGTGAGCGGACGCACTCATTGCCGCAAATACCGACCTCATCCGGAGGAGCCGCGCGCGCTTCGGCGTCTCGAAGGATGGCGTCAGGCCATGCGCCAGATGGTTCGAGACGCAGGCCGGACAGCGCAACGGCGATGTCCGACGCGCTCCCCACCATGAGGGAGCGGTGTCGCACCATAAGAAAAACGCGCGGAAACCGCGCGTTCTTTGTCAGACTTGTAGTGCGGCAGAACTTGCAGCGCGGCAGAACTATGCCGCCTGCTGCTTGTGCATTGCGCCGGTCGCGGATCCATTGCCGCGAATGGCCTTCACCGAGCGTTCGATCGCAGCCCATAGCCGGCTGATTTCCGCCGCCGCGCGACCCTCGGCATCGTATTCGCGCGCGCCTTCGCCATGGCTGAGCGCCATCAGGAGATCGGCGCGGTTGGTGATCTGCCCACCCCACACCGGGGCGCGGAATTTGGCCAGCGCTTCCCGCGCGATGGTGACGATCGGGCTCTCCGCCTCGTCACGGCGGGCCGGCGCGCCATTGATCACGACCGCATAGGGCTTGCGCGCGGCGCGGCAGGTCTGAATGGTCTCCTGCACGGCGTTGACGTCGAACACGCCCGGCCGCGCCGGAATGATCACCATGGTGGCGTTCTTGATGGCATCGTCGACCACGGCCGACAAATTCGGCGGCGTGTCGATGAAGACCCATTCGAAGCCGTCGCGCTTGGCGGCCGCCACGATCCCGCTGACGGAATTGACGGCGGTCTTGATCGTGGGTTCGTTGGTGCCGCGCAGCTTGTGCCAGAGTGTCAATGACCCCTGCGGATCGGCATCGACAAGCAGACACGGCTTCGTAACTTTATGGACATGCGCAGCGAGATGGGCGGCAAGTGTACTCTTTCCCGAGCCGCCTTTACGCGATGCGAAAACAATAACGTTCATACCTTCGCCTCCAGATTGACCCCAGATAGCGAAAATGAATCAGCGCGCTGATTCGTGAAAGAAAAATTTACCGTTAAAGTGGACGAACGCCCTGATTAGTCCGCAAGGTAGGCTTTTGAGTCACACCATGCGCTGCAGCAGACTCGAAAAGTGAATCTCGCAGGTGCCGAAAAAAGAGTCATTGGGCGTTTTTCTCGCGCGCGCGCTCGGCTTTTGCGCGCTGACGCTGTTCCCACTTGCGTTCGATCCATCCGAGCGACTTCGCCATCGGGATTTGCAGGATCGGCACATCCTGCGCGAACAAAACGAGTCCGAGCGGCAGCATCCAGAGTCCCAGGATCGGTAAAAAGCTGAAGATGCCGCCGATAATCAGCAAAATCGCCAGCGGAATCCGCACCAGGATCGACGACGGCTTGCGCAGCCAGCCGATGAATCTGGCCGGTCCGGGCGGAAGTTTGTCCTGAAACCATGAAAAATGCCGATCAAGCTCCTTCCTGGAATGTTCGCTCACCGAATCTCTCCCTGCCCTCAGATGGGGATCGGGGGCGCCGAAGCAAGGCGTCACCTGTGGCGCCGGGCCGGCTTGAAACCGCAGGCGGCGTAATTCGCGATCACATGAGGCGAATGTCGATCGAGCCTGCGCGCACGCCGCTGATTCTTCGCGCTCAGGTTGCTTTCGGCTTCGCGGGCTTCCTGGGTTTTTTCGCCTTGGCGCCGACCGGCTTTCGCGCCTTCGCCGGCGTAATGCCGAGCGGCCTTCCCGCTTTGACCGGGGCAGCTGACGGCTCCGGCCGGAAATGTGCCCGGCAGCCCGGGCTGAGCTGGGATTTGTTCTGGATCATGCAGACCGTGATGCGGTCGACATCCGGGATGTAGGCACCGCACAGGCGCATCGCATCGGGGGTACAGGCCTGTTGCTGCTCCTGGGAATAGCCCTGGCCCGCGGCAGGCAACGTCGAAACGGCAAGCGCCGTCGCGAGCATCAAACCTAGCTGGAACCTGCTGGACCGCAGTGCAACCATGAATCCTCCCGAGCGCGAATATCCCGGGCATTGTTGCTGCCCGCAACCGATTTGCGATGGAATTTTGAGTGAAGGACGGGAAATTAGCAAGACGGCACCGGCGCGCCTGGTGGCGCGTCCACCGTCATCCTCGCGGCGCCGACTCCGACACTCGCCGTCGACCAAGCCAATAGCAGCAACTGACGCAGAGAACGGGAGCACTCCGGTCCCGGCGGCGCTGGCGCGACGGTCAGCGGCCAAACATCAGAAATAGCTTCGCAGAAGCATTTGAAACCCAAATTTCAGAAAAATTTCAGAAATTACGCGTTGCCCTACCAAGACTCCGTCGTGGCATCATGACAAACAGGAAAAGGCCGCTTGTCGCGGTAGGGGCAAACATGTGCAGACCAACGCGGCTTATCGCAGCCACGGCAACCTTCGCAAGCCGTCCCTCCAGGCTGCGGCACGTAAGCACATCGCGATATTTCATGAATTTTGCAGTCGGCGGTTTTTCTGCCTGCAAGTCGGGGGCCCACAATTCCTGCTCCGCATCGTTCGGCAGCTCGAAGGTGTGAGCTGCCCGGCGGCGTAACGGGCGCGACGGTCCGGCAATTGAGCCGCGCCGATGTTGGAGGCAGCAAGATGGCATCAGGCGGTGGGCGGGATTTCGACATCGGCGATCGGTACCACGATGGCGCGATGGCAAGCAGCAGCGCACTGGCATTGCCGCGTCGGATCACGACGGGGCTTTTGACCGGAGCCGCGCTGGCCAATGCGGCTCTCACCTTGTCGTTGCCGGTCAGCGGGGTCGCGGTGATCTCCGCGCTCTCGGTATCGTTGATCTCCAATACCGCGGCGCGAGCCGACGGCGGTGCGGGCGGTCAAGGCGCCAAGGAGCAGTTTCCTGGTGGACCTTTTATTGTTAGCCTTGGCGCATCTGGCGGGTCCGGCTTCACCGGAAATTCCGGCGCTAACGCCGCTGGTTGCGGTGGTGGCGGAGGCGGCGCGGCTGGAGGTGGCATTGGCGGCACGGGCGGCAATTGCGGTAATAGCGGCGGTGCAGGCGGCGCTGCGAACGGTGGCAATGGCGGCAATGGCGGCGCCGCCGGCGGCGGCGGCGGCGGCGGCGGCGCTAATGGCATCAACGCGGCAACCATTGCGAACACGTCGCCTCTTGCTGGCGGAAACGGAGGCAATGGTGGAACAGGCATTGTCGTCGGCGGTGGCGGCGGCGGCGGAGCCGGCGGTTACGGCGCCGTTCTCACGGGCGCGGGAGCAAACAGCAACACAGACAGCATCGCCGGAGGCACCGGAGGCACCGGCGGCAACGGCGCGAACTCCACTTTAAATGCAGGCGGATCAGGTGGCGATGGCGGCGTCGGCGTCCTGTTCACGACGAGCGGCGCGACCTTCACGAATTCCGGCGACGTCACGGGCGGCAACGGCGGCGCACAGGGCGGCGGGCAGATCTCTCTCGGATCGCCGGGAGCGGGTGGCGCAGGCATCGTCGGCGCGGGACTCACGATCATCAACAGCGGCACGATTACCGGTGGTCGGAGCGGTAATTTTGCAACGCGGGCCAACGGCATCACCTTCACCGGCGGCAATAACACGCTAACCTTCCTCAACGCGACCACCGGCATTACCGGCAACATCGACGTCACAGGCCAATTGACGTTTTCGCAGACCGCGGGCGACGTGACCGTCGGCAACACGATCACCGGCCCCGGCAACGTCATCATCGACAGCGCAGGGAGAACGGTGACCTTCAGCGCGGCCAACTTCTACGCCGGCACGACCACCGTGACCGCGGGCACCCTGACCATCAGTTCGACCGGCAGCATCAACTCGGATGTCACCAACAACGCAAACTTCAATAATGACGGTGTCGTTTATCTGACGGTGACGAATTCCGGCACCTTCGCCAACACCGCGAACGGAACGGTGTCGGGATTGCTGACCAACACGGGGGGCACCGCCACCAATGCCGGGCAACTCAATGGCGGGGCCACGGTAAGCGGCGGCACGCTGACCAACAACAATCTGATCGCCGGCACGGTCGACATTTCCGGAACCGGCGACGTCGAAAACTTCCTGACCATTACCGGCGCGGTGAACAACGCGGCTACCTTCAACAACAAGGCCGCCGGCACCGTGTCGGAATTGCTGACCAATACGGCGGGCACCGCCACCAATGCCGGGCAACTCAATGGCGGCGCCACGGTAAGCGGCGGTACGCTGACGAACACAGGCACCATCACCGGCGCGGTGAGCAACGCCGCTACGTTCAACAACAACGCCGCCGGCACGGTCTCGGGATTGCTGACCAACACGGCAGGCACCACCACCAATGTCGGCCAGCTCAACGGCGGGGCGACGGTGAGCGGCGGCACACTGACGACGACGGGTGTCATCGCCGGCGGCGTTACCAACAGCGCTACCGTCAATGCCAATGGCGGCGCCGTCAATGGCGCGGTCGCCAACAATGCCGGCGGCACGTTCAATGTCGGCGGCACGGTCACCGGCGATTCGACCTTCGGCAACGCCAATGGTGCGACCCTGGCGATCGGCGCCGCCGGCAACTATACCCTGCAGGGATTGCTGACCAACAGCGGCGCGGTCACCATCGCCAGCGGCGGCCAGTTGACCGCCACGGTTGCCGGCATCACCAACAATGCGGACGGCACCATCACGGTGGCGGCGGGCGGCAGCGTGGCCGACGATCTCAACAATGCCGGCGTGGTCACCAATGGCGGCATTTACGCCGCCAATGCGATCAATACCGGCACCATCAACAACGACCTGACCTGGACCGGCACGGTGTCGAACGCTGCGACATTCAACAATGCCGCCGGCGCGACGGTCTCGGGATTGCTGACCAATACCGCAGGGATCACCACCAACGACGGCGCATTGAATGGAGGCGCGACTGTTAGCGGCGGCATGCTGACCGGTGTGGGCTCGGTGACCAATCTGACACTGACGGGCGGCACCTTTGCACCCGGCAGCGGCACCCCGGGGACCTCGATGACCGTGAGCGGCAGCCTCGTGCTGTCCTCAGCCGCGACCTATCTGGTGCAGCTCAATCCGGCGAGTTCGTCATTTGCCGCCGTGACCGGCACCGCAACGCTGGGCGGCGCGACCGTGAACGCGATCTACGCCAGCGGCGGCTATGTCGCCAAGAAATACACCATCCTCACTTCCGGCAGCATCAGCGGCACGTTCGGTTCAGTGGTCAACACCAACTTGCCTTCGGGCTTCAAGTCGACGCTCAGCTATGATGGCACCCATGCCTACCTCGATCTCGCGCTCCTCTTCATCGCGCCGCCGACGACCGGCCTGAGCGGCAACCAGTCCGTCGTCAGCAATACCTTGATCGACTCCTTCAACCGCAATGGCGGTATTCCGCTGGTGTTCGGCGGATTGACGCCGGGCGGCCTCACGCAGCTGTCCGGCGAAACCGCGGTTGGTTCGCAGCAGTCGACGTTCACGGCGATGACCCAGTTCATGAATGTGATCACCGACCCCTCGATCCACGGTCGCGGCGACGGCGGCCCGGCCACGGGCGGCGCGTCGCAGTTTGCCGAACAAGCGACGGCGGTCCGCGGCAAGAGCGAGCGCGATGCCTATGCCGCCGTCTATGGCAAGGCGCCTCAGACGGCCGACGCGTTCGTGCAACGCTGGAGCGTCTGGGGCGCCGGCTACGGCGGGTCGCAAACCACCGATGGCAGCACGGCTGCCGGAAGCAACAGCGCGACCAGCCGCATCTACGGCGCCGCGGTCGGCGCCGACTATCGCTTCTCGCCGAGCACGCTGGCGGGTTTCGCGCTGGCGGGCGGGGCCACCCAATTCAACGTCGCCAATGGCGGCAGCGGTCGCTCCGACCTGTTCCAGGCCGGCGCCTATCTGCGACATGCCGTCGGCCCGGCCTACCTCTCGGCGGCGCTGGCCTATGGCTGGCAAAACGTCACCACCGATCGAACCGTCACCGTCACCGGCGATCGGTTGCGCGCCAACTTCAACGCCAACGCCTATTCGGGCCGTCTCGAGGGCGGTTACCGCTTTGTCATGCCCTGGATGATGGGCCTCACGCCCTATGCGGCCGGGCAGTTCACCACCTTCGGACTGCCGACCTATGCGGAAAGCGTCGTCTCCGGCACCGGCATCTTCGCGCTGGCCTATAACGGCAAGAGCGTCACGACGTCGCGCAGCGAACTCGGCCTGCGCAGCGACAAATCATACGCCATGGCCGACGGCATCATGACGCTGCGCGGTCGCGCGGCATGGGCGCACGATTTCAACCCTGACCGTAGTATCGCCTCGACCTTCCAGGCGCTGCCCGGCGCATCTTTCGTGGTCAACGGCGCCGGTCCGGCACGCAACGCGGCGCTGACAACGGCCTCGGCCGAGATGAAATGGCAGAACGGTTTCTCGCTTGCAGCCAACTTCGAGGGCGAATTCTCCGCCGTCACCCGCAGCTATGCGGGCAAGGGCGTTGCGCGCTTTGAGTGGTGAGGTTGCGGCCTTGGAGACGTCCTGACAATCCCAATCGGCGCGTCGAGATTTACCGCACGGGGCATAACATGCGGATCCACATCCGATGTCGCACGCACCATTCAAGTATATGATTTCGTTGGTACAGTTGGGTGGGCTCGAACCACCGACCTCCTGCTCCACAGGCAGGCGCTCTAACCAACTGAGCTACAACTGCATCCTTGGCGAGCCCTAAAAACGGGGTCGCCGAACCGGGCGGAAACTAGGTGCTACGCCGGCCTTTGGCAAGGCCGCCGGATGCCCGTGTTGGTCGATCCCTCGGCGATAAAAGTTCACGCTTTGTCGGCCTTGCCGGGCAAAAGCCGGCGAGTCACACCCCGTTGCGCCGCGCCCAAAACAACACAAAGCCCGGGCTGGCCGCCCGGGCTTTTTTTGGCGTGCGAAACCGGCCTATCAGGCGGCCGGCTTGAACAGCTTCGACGCGCTGGTCTTGATCGGCTCGGCGGTATCAGCCGCAACCTTCTGGCTCAGCTCGGCGAGTTGCTTGGTCTGGGCGGTGAAGGTTTCGAACTGCTTCTTGGCGTGCGAGGTCCAAAGCTCCATCGCCTCGGTGGGCGATTTCACGCTGAACAGTTCCTGGGCGAAGTCGAGGGAGGACGTGGTGTTGGCCTTCATGATTTCCATCAGCTTGGCGGAATATTCACTGGCGCCCTTGCTGGCGGTCGTGAACACCGCCTCGATGGTGCCGTTATGGGTCTCGGCGGCGTCCTTGAACTTGGCGTAGCTGTCGCGGGCCTGCGAAACGCCCTTTTCGGCGAACGCACGCATCTGCTCGGGGACTTCGAACGGGATCACGGAAGCAGAGAACGGATCGGAATTGGCCATGGATTGCATCCTTCGCGTTGGGTGAAAATGTGAACCCCGCGAACGCCCGGTCAGCCACCGGGAGCGTCGACTTGGATCACGTGGATCGGGGATTGCCCATCGTCGGGCAACCAACAGATAACACCCTTATCATGTCATTTTTGTGCATTGCAATGCGATTTTTGCCGCAATGCCGCATAGCAGATGCCAGCCGGACGCACGTTCCGGCTGCGGAACCCGTCAAAATCAACCCTCGAAAGGTATTTCTCAGCTTTTCGGCTTGGCGGCGTCCATCGCCGCCTTGCTGACGATCTGGCCCATCTCGCTGGCCTGCTCGGCCAGCGACCGCATCTGCGCCTGCACATATTCGGTATGCAGCCGCATGATTTCGGTCAGGTCCTTGGCGTGCAGCAGCGATTGGGCATAGTTCAGCGACGCCTGGACGTTCTTTTCGGCGTAGGACATCGCCTTGGCGCCGATGTCCTTGGCGCCGGCGGCAGCCGCCTCCCGCTTCTCCTCGATCGTTCCGGCGGTCGCCTGCGCGCCGCTCAGGAAATTTTCGAAGGCCTGCCGGGCCTGGTCGAAGCCGGCCTCGGCCATCGATCGCATTTCCTTGGGAATCTCGAAAGGGTCACGTCCTTGTTCGCTCATGGTCGCACTCCTGTTCCGGTAATTTGGAGCTATCCGCAGCCCCGTTCGCCAACGTCAGGATAAAGGAAAATAGCCTCGCCGATGTGACGGACGCGGCCCTCTGCCTGTTCCCATCGTGGACCTCCGGACGCCGTTTGCAACTGTCCAACGCCAAAGCCCGGCGCAAGGTTCAACCGGATTAAGGTTATCTCGGCTTTGCGCGGCCCTTCGGCCGCAAACCGTGGACCTGACCCTGCCGGCGGGCGATACTAAGAATTCGTTAAGGCTGTCATCGTTTGGCCGCCGATATCTGCGCCATCGTCTTAGCCAAGGCCCAACCAGTCAGCCATGTCACCACGATGAACAATGCGGAATTCCAGTTGCGAGGCGTCGGCGATCCCAGGCTGGCGGTGCATGCCACCAGCGCGCTGCCGGTCTGGCTGTGGTCGGCCGACGGCAGCCGGATTTGGTGGGCCAATCCGGTAGGCGCCAGGCTGTTCGGCGCGGCCAACGGCGCCGTGCTGGCCGGCAGGATTTTCGGACCCGCCGACCAGCACCGGCGCCAGGTGGCGCAACTCGCCGGACGGCTGCCCGGCACCGGCGCGATCCGGCTGGAGCGGCTGCGTGGTTTCGGCGCGCCGCTCGGCAGCCTGATGACCTGCGGCTGCGCACGGCTCGAATTCGCCGACGGCAACCACGGCATCCTGATCGCGGCCGCCGCAGCGGTAGGCCGCGCTATGCCGCTGGTCGAACGGCTGCAACGCTTGATCGAAGGCATCGATTCGCCGATCGCGGCGTTCGCGCGCGACGGCATGTTCGTCGGCGCCAGCGACGCCGCGCGGCCGCTGCTCGGCTTCCGCAATCTGTCCGAGGCCGGTCTTGATGAGGCGCGCAGCAACGCGCTCGCCCAAGGCCGCGTCGAGACACCTGTCGGCATCGGCCACATGGTGCTGCAACGCGTCGGCACCGGCGCGGATGTCGGGCTGGTGGCGCTGATGACGCCGGCGCCTGCCCCGGCCGCTCCCGAGGACGTCGCGATGCCTGATGACCAACCGCCGGCGATGTCGGACGCAGTTCCTGCCGGGTTCGCGCGGATCGACGAATTCGCGACATCGCCAACGGCAGAGACGGTTGCCGCACTGCCGCCTGAACCGATGCAGCGGGTCGTGCCGCTGGCGGACCTGCCGGCGCCTGACTACGAATGGCCGGGGATATCGGGCGAAGCCCCGGCCGAGTTCGCGCTGATCGACGAGTTTGCGGAACCGGCCGAGGTGCCGGTGGAAGCCGCCAAGCCCGATGCCGAAGTTGATCGGGAGCAACCTTCCCGCGATGTCGAAACCGTTGCCGATCAGCTAGCATCTCTGCCTGCAGAGGAAGCGGCATCAGCGATGGAGGCTTCCGTGTCACCGACAGACGAATACGATCCCACCAACGCGCCGACATGGCTCGACGAGCCAGCCACCGCGCGGGAGCACCCGCTGCGCTTCATGTGGCAGATGGATGCCGAAGGCCGCTTCTCGCTCGAGTCAGACGAATTCACTCGCCTGATCGGCGCCCATACCGCCGCCGGCTTCGGACGGCTGTGGAGCGAGATCGCCGCGGCGTTCGGGCTCGATCCCGATGGCCTTGTCGCCAGGGCCTTCGCCACCGGCAGCACCTGGAGCGGCATTACCCTGGACTGGCCGGTCGACGGCGGCGGCCGCTTGCCGGTGGAGTTGGCGGGACTGCCGATCTACGATCACACCGGAAAGCTTGCGGGCTATCGGGGGTTCGGGGTTTGCCGCGATCTCGACGGGCTGACGAAGCTCGCCGCCTTGCGCCGCACCGAATTCTTCAGCGCTCCGCCGGAGCCGCCGCCGCCGTCGGCCGATATCATCCAGGCCGGTCCCGCCAGCGACTCGCCCGCCGCGCAGCTATCCGACCTACATGCCGTTGCATCGCCCCCTGCGCCTGAATTTCCAGCGTCGATTGCCGCCCCGACTTCACACCAAACCGATTTGGAAACGCCCGTGGAAACCTCCGAAACGCTCAAAAACGTCCTGCCGTTTCGCCCAGTCAGCGAACCGAAATCGCCGGCCCTGACTCCGGTGGAAAACAGCGCCTTCAACGAGCTCGCCCGGCAATTGTCGGCGCGGCTCGAGGGCGAGACCAGCGCGGCGGCAATGCCTGATCCATCCGACGCGACCGATGATATTTTCGCGCCGGCCGCGGCGCCGGAACCGGCGGCCGAAGCGCCGATCGAAACGCCGGAGTGGCTGGTGCAGCCCGAACCGCCTGCGCGCGGCGAGATCGGGCGCGACAAGATATTGCTCGACCTCGTGCCGGCAGGCGTATTGATCTACCGGCTTGACCGGCTGCTCTATGCCAATTCAGCGTTTTTGGCGCGGATCGGCTATGACAGCCTTCAGGCCCTCGAGGAGGCCGGCGGCCTCGACGTGCTCTATGTCGAACCCGGTGTCTCCACTGTCTCCAGCACATCCGGTACCGGCACGCCGGTGACGATTTCCGCGAGCCAGGATTCCTCGGAACGGGCGACGTCGCCGGCGACCGATGCGCATCTCCACACCATCGCGTGGGACGGAGATTCGGCGCTGGCGCTGGTCTGCTCGGGCGCCGCCGGCGAAAGTGCCGCGATCGCCGCCGCCATCGCGCAGGCGGTCCCGGCCAGCGAGCCTTCGCCGGTCGGTCACGCCAATGCCGAGGAGCTCGGCGCCATTCTCGACACCACCGCCGAAGGCATCGTGATGTTCGACGGCGAAGGCAACATCAATTCGTGCAATCGCAGCGCCGAAGCGCTGTTCGGCTACGATGGCGCCGACCTCGTGCAACTGAACATCTCCGGGCTGTTCGCGCCGGAAAGCCAGCGCGTGGTGCAGGATTACCTGGAGAGCATCAAGGGGGCCGATATCGCCAGCCTGCTCGACCACGGCCGCGACGCTCTGGCGCGCGTGCGCGGCGGCGGCATCATCCCGCTGTCGATGACCATGGGGCGGACCCGGCCCGACGGTCCGAATTTCTTCGCGGTGTTTCGCGACCTTTCGCAGGCCCGCAAGAACGAGAGCGAGTTGCAGCAGGCGCGGCGGCTGGCCGAGCGCGCCGGCAACGCCAAGGCCGACATGCTGGCGCGGATCAGCCATGAGGTCCGCACCCCGCTCAACGCCATCATCGGCTTTTCCGAGGTCATGATCGGCGAACGCTTCGGCTCGCTCGGCAACGAGCGTTACGTCGAATACATGAAGGACATCCGCGCTTCCGGCGAGCGCGTCATCGCCATCATCAATGACCTGCTCGATCTCTCGAGAATCGAGACCGGCAAGCTCGATCTTTCTTTCGCCAACCAGAACCTCAACGAGCTGGTGGAGAGCTGCGTCGCAGTGATGCAGCCGCAGGCCAACCGCGAACGCATCATCATCCGGACCTCGCTGGCGCATGCGCTGCCATCGGTGATCGCCGACACCCGCGCGCTGCGTCAGATCACGCTGAACCTGATCGGCAACTCGATCCATCTGGCCAATGCCGGTGGCCAGGTCATCGTCTCCACCGCGTTGTCGGATTTCGGCGAGGTGGTGTTGCGGGTCCGCGATACCGGACACGGGCTCAACGACAACGAGGTCGCGGCCGCGATGGAGCCGTTCCGCAACCATGCGCCGTCGGATCAGTCCTCCGACGGTTCCGGCGTCAGCCTGTCGCTGACCAAGGCGCTGGTCGAAGCCAACCGCGCGCAATTCCACATCAAGACCGGCCCGCATTCCGGCACGCTGATCGAAGTGGTGTTTTCGCACGCGGTGGCGAGGGCCTGACCGCCATCGCCGGTCCATCCAGCCCATCCCGATTTTCGGAACGGCTTTCCGGGGTCACCCGACTGGGTTCACCTCATTCAGCTGGCTCCGGAACCGGCTGTGGTCGCTTGATTGACCTGGTCGGCGACGGGGACGATGCAGGCTGGCTGTCGAGACGATCTTCGTCCGGCAGCCGGAAGCCCTTCGCCACCCCGTAGATCGCCGGAATGACGATCAGCGTCAGCAAGGTTGATGAGATCATGCCGCCGATCATCGGCACCGCGATCCGCTGCATGATCTCGGAGCCGGTGCCGGTGCTCCACATGATCGGCAGCAGCCCCGCCATGATCGCGACCACCGTCATCATCTTCGGGCGCACCCGCTCGACCGCACCTTGCATGATGGCGTCATAGAGGTCGCGGCGGGTCAGCGCGCGGCCCTGCGCCTCGCGGCGCGCCGTTACCTCGGCCAGCGCCTGGTTGAGGTAGATCAGCATCACCACACCGGTCTCCGCCGCGACCCCGGCAAGCGCGATGAAGCCGACCGCGACCGCCACCGACAGGTTGAAGCCGAGCCACCACATCAGCCAGAGCCCGCCGACCAGGGCGAAAGGCAACGACAGCATCACGATGAGGGTATCGGTAATGGAGCGGAAGTTGAGATACAGCAGCAGGAAAATGATCAGCAGCGTGACCGGCACCACGATTTTCAGGCGCGCCGCGGCGCGTTCGAGATATTCGTATTGGCCGCTCCAGATGACATAGGATCCGGCGGGGAACTGGATGCTGGCCTTCACCGCCGCTTGCGCGTCGGCGACGTAACCGCCGAGATCGCGGTCGCGGATATCGACGTAAATGTAGGTGGCCAACTGCCCGTTCTCGGTCCGGATCGAGGTCGGCCCGCGCGCCTTGGCGACCGTCGCTATCTCTCCGAGCGGCACCGCGCCGCCGGCCGGCATCGGGACCAGGATGTCGTTGGCGATAGCCTGCGGATTGTCACGGAGATCGCGCGGGTAGCGCATGTTGACGCTGAACCGCTGGCGACCTTCCACTGTCGTTGTCACGGTCTGGCCGCCGAGCGCGGTGGCAATGACGTCCTGGACATCCTGCACCATGATGCCATAGCGCGCCAGCGCCGCGCGGTCGGGCGTCACGTCGAGATAGTAGCCGCCGACGCCGCGCTCGGCATAGGCCGACGAGGTGCCGGGCACGGCCTTCAACACCCGTTCGATCTGTTTGGCGAGCTTGTCCATCTCGACGAGGTCGGTGCCGATCACCTTGACGCCGACTGGCGTGCGGATACCGGTCGAGAGCATGT
This sequence comes from Hyphomicrobiales bacterium, assembly GCA_038212905.1. GTDB lineage: Bacteria > Pseudomonadota > Alphaproteobacteria > Rhizobiales > Xanthobacteraceae > Bradyrhizobium. Next base: position 10,102 of record JBBQUA010000033.1, on the reverse strand, counting down.
CGATGCGCGCCTTGATCGGCATGGTCCATGCGTTGGAGACACCGGGAAACTGCAGGGATTTGTCCATCTCCGCGATCAGGCTGTCGATAGTGACACCGGGACGCCATTCCGGCTTCGGCTTCAGATTGACGATCGTCTCGAACATCTCGGAAGGAGCCGGATCAGTTGCGGTCAACGCCCGGCCTGCCTTGCCGTAGACCGAGGCCACCTCCGGAAACGAGCGGATGATCTTGTCCTGGGTCTGCATCAATTCCGCCGCGTTGGTGACGGAGATGCCGGGTAACGTCGTCGGCATATAGAGCAATGTGCCCTCGTTGAGGTTGGGCATGAACTCGGTGCCAAGCTGACGCGCAGGCCAGATGGTCACCGTGAGAACCGCCAGTGACAGCAGGATCACCAGCACCTTGGCGCGCATCACGCCCTTGATAATCGGGCGATAGATCCAGATCAGGAAACGGTTGACCGGGTTCTTGTGCTCCGGGACGATCCGTCCGCGAACGAAGATCACCATCAGCGCCGGCACCAGCGTGATCGACAACAACGCCGCCGCGGCCATGGCAAACGTCTTGGTGAAGGCCAGCGGGCTGAACAGCCGCCCCTCCTGCGATTCCAGCGTGAAGATCGGCATGAAGGAGACGGTGATGATCAGCAGACTGAAGAACAGCGCTGGCCCGACCTCCGAAGCCGCCGCGATCAGGACATCGACCCGCGGACGCTCCGGCTCGGCGCGTTCGAGATGCTTGTGGGCGTTTTCGATCATGACGATGGCGGCGTCGATCATGGCGCCGATCGCGATGGCAATCCCGCCGAGGCTCATGATGTTGGAGCCCAGGCCCAGCAACTTCATCGCGCCGAACGCCATCAGGATGCCGACCGGCAGCATGACGATCGCGACCAGCGCGCTGCGGAAATGCAGCAGGAACACGATGCAGACCAGCCCCACCACCACGCTCTCCTCGAGCAGCGTGTGCTTGAGCGTCTCGATCGCGGCGTTGATCAGCCCGGAACGATCGTAAACCGGAACGATTTCGACCGAACCCGGCAGGCTGCTGGCGATCTCCTTGAAACGCTTTTTCACGTTCCCGATCACGTCGAGTGCATTGGCGCCGAACCGCTGCAGCACGATGCCGCCGGCCACCTCGCCTTCCCCGTTCAGTTCCGTGATGCCACGCCGCTCGTCCGGACCGATTTCGACACGGGCGACGTCGCGCAACAGAACCGGCGTGCCATTGCTGGTTTTCAGTACGATATTGCCGAGATCATCAACGCCCTTGAGATAGCCCTTGCCGCGGATGACATATTCGAACTCGGAGAGTTCGACGGTGCGGCCGCCGACGTCGGCATTGCTGGCGCGGATCGCTTCGCGCATCTTCTGCATGGTGATGCCGAGATCGCGCATCCGTTGCGGATCGAGGATGACGTTGTACTGGCGGACGAACCCGCCGACGCTGGCGACCTCGGCGACACCTTCTGCCTTGGCGAGGGCGAATTTCAGATTCCAGTCCTGAATGGTGCGCGTCTCCGCGAGATTCAGTTCCTTGGACACCAGGGCGTATTGATAAACCCAGCCGACGCCGGTGGCGTCCGGTCCCATGGTCGGGGTCACGCCGGCCGGCAACCGGGGCGCCGCGCCGTTGAGGAATTCCAGCACCCGCGAACGGGCCCAATAGATGTCGGTGCCGTCTTCGAAGATGACGTAGACGAACGACACCCCGAAGAACGAGAATCCCCGCACCACTTTCGATCGCGGCACGGTCAGCATCGCAGTCGTCAGCGGATAGGTGACCTGATCCTCGATCACCTGCGGCGCCTGCCCCGGATATTCCGTGTAGACGATGACCTGGGTATCGGAGAGATCCGGGATGGCGTCGAGCGGCAGATGCGCCAACGCGTAGATGCCGGCCGCGGTGGCGAAGCCGGCGCCGAACAACACCAGCAGCAGGTTGCGCGCCGACCAGGCGATGAGCCGGGCGATCATGGCTGGGCACCCGCGTCCGAGAAGCCCTTCAGCGCCGCCTTCAGATTGCTTTCGGCATCGATCAGGAAATTGGCCGAGACGACGACCTTCTCACCTGCGGCGATGCCTTCGCGGATCTCGACATAGCCGCCGCCGCGATGGCCGAGTTTGATGTCGCGCGGTTCGAACCGACCCTGGCCTTTTTCGACGAAGGCGGCCTGGCGGCTGCCGGTATCGAGCACCGCGCTTTCCGGAACGCTCAGCACCGCTTGCGGACTGCCGGTATCGATCTCGGCGTCCACATACATGTCCGGCAGCAGCGCCGAGTCGGGATTCTCCAGCTCGACCCGCACGCGGACCGTTCGGGTCTCCCGATTGACCTGCGGATAGATCACGCTGATCTTTCCGGCGAACTCGCGGCCGGCAAAGCCGCGCGCCCGGACGATGACGGGCTGGCCGGTGCTCAGCGCACCGAGATCGCGTTCCGCAACGTCGATGGTGGCCCAGACCACGGAAATATCCGCTACCCGGAACAGCACGTCTCCGGGCTGCGCGCGCATCCCCTCGATCGCATTGCGTTCGAGCACGATACCGTCACGCGGCGCCGTCCATTCGATCGTGATCGGAACCGTGCCGCGCTTTTCCATGGCGACGATGACCGCGTCGGGAACGTCGAGATTCATCAGCCGTTGCCGCGAGCCGCGGCCATAGACCCCGGGACCGCCGGTGGTTTTCGAATTGATGGTGGTAACGTATTCGGCAGAGGCCGACGCAATCATCGGGCTGTAAATCTCCATCAGCGGCTGGCCTTTGCTGACTCTGGCGCCCGTGGTGACGTCGGCGACCTTTTGAACCCAGCTTTCCGATCGCATCGAGATGACGGAGATGCGGCGTTCATCGAGCTGGATGGTGCCGGGCGCCCGGATCGATCTGCGGATGACCCGCAGCGCCGCCGGCTCGGTCTTGACGCCGGTGCGCTGGATTTTTCCTGGTGACAGCTTGACCGATCCGTCGTCGCTGTCCTCGCCCTCGTAGACCGGGATGTAATCCATCCCCATCGAATCCTTTTTTGGAACCGGCGAAGTATCCGCAAGCCCCATCGGATTTCGGTAGTACTTGATCTTGCGATCGGCGCCGGCCACCGTCACGGCAGCCTCAGCCGGTTTTTCCTCGAAGCTGAGATCCGCACTGGCCGGCACGGCGCGGTAGTCGCGGCCGTCGGGCGTCTTCTTCGGCGTCAGCGAGTAGGACGGACGGCCCTCCGGATCCTGATAATAGATCGGCTCGTCGCCAGCCTGCGCCGCCGCCGGCGAGACCAGCGATGCGTCCGCCGGATGGAAGTGCCCGCGAACACCGATATACAAACCGCCCGCCGCCGCTATCACAGCGGCGATGGCGACGCCCGCGAGGACGGCGCGCCTCACTTTTGCGCCGTGATGACGAGCTTGCCTTCGAGCGTGCCGGTCTCACCCTGCAGCTTGGCGCCGAGCGAGAGCAACCATCTTCCTTCCATCCCGAAGGCCGCCTTGAACCGGTAGTTCCCCGGCTCGCCGCCCGGCTCGCGCACGATTTTGGTGGCCATCTCCGCCATGCCATCCGGCGCCATATCGAGACGGGTGGCAAAGATGACGGCTTCGGGCACCGGCTTGCCGGTCTTCCTGTTGACCAGTTGCACCGAGACGATCTTGTCCTTGCCGACAGTGACGGTCGGCTCGGTCAGTTTGAATTCATAATCCTTGATGTCGGCGCGGGCGACGCCGGCGGCGCCGATCAAGGCAAAGCCGATGAGCGCAGCCCGCAGGGCGCGCGCGAGATTGAGCCTGTTCATGTCGAAATCCTCTGCAATCATGGTCCTGCCGCAAGGCGGCATGGGTCGATCCCGCGCGATTCTGCCGCGCGGCAACAAACGGCGTCGTGACGCCGCTCAGACCAGAGTTCGAGGTGGATGTTCGGGAGGCAGGTGGCCGAGGCCATCAAGCCGGGCGTCGTTTCGCAGGAGCGCAACACTATCCGAAGCGACCCGAAACGGGTGAGCCACGGTTGCCGGCATCCCCGCGAAGCATTTCGACATGCAGGCGGTCATGAACACGCACTGGCCGCAGTCGATCGGTGCCTGCGCCCCGGACGGACAGCACGGCATGTCGCTTGCCATTTGCTCCGTCACAGCCGGCGGTAGCGCCTCATCCGCCATCACCTGCGTCGAAGCCCCGAAAGACGACTTCGCCATCACCGGCCCCGAAATAGGAGCCAGCGCCAAGCCCACGATCACAAGGATCGCGAAGAGCCGGCGTATGGTGATTTGGCAGTTCACGCCCTTAAACTCGCACAGATTGGCGCAGGTTGGTAGCCTGACGCGGCTAACGACGCCGTGATCCGTCCGAACTTTTGGTTCACGCCGCCGAAATCGGCTGGTTTCGGGAAATGTCACCGCCGGAGACGCGTCCAATCGGCGCCACGGCACAATTTTTGCTCTGTCCTGGTTGTTTGAATACTGGCGCCCCCCGTTTCCCTTAAGCATTTGGACCAAATCGATATGCGCTGCCTTGTCGTGGCCGATCTGCATTACTCTTTGCCGCAATTCGACTGGCTGCTCAGCGCCGCGCCGAATTTCGACCTTGTGATCTTCGCCGGCGATGCCCTCGACATCGGGTCGCTGGTCGATTTCCGGGCCCAGATCGTCGTCGTGAAGAAATATCTGGAGCTGTTGTCCGGCATCACGCGGGTGATCCTGTGCTCGGGCAATCACGACCTCGACGCGCGCAGCCCGGAGGGTGAAAAAATATCGCGTTGGATCGGCGAGGTCCGCGAACTCGGCGTCGCCTGCGACGGCGACAGCCTTGTGATCGGCGACACCCTCTTCACGGTGTGCCCGTGGTGGGATGGACCGCTGGTCAAACAAGGAATCGACGACCAGTTGCGCGCGGCAGCCTTGGAAGTTGCCTTGGGCCGGCCACAGCGATGGATCTGGGTGCACCACGCGCCGCCGGCGGATTCACCGACCAGTTGGGGCGGCAAGCGTTTCTTCGGCGACGTCGAACTGGTGCAATGGATCAAGACCTATCAGCCGTCGATGGTGATCTCGGGCCACGTGCATCAATCGCCGTTCATCCCGAATGGCTCGTGGTTCGACCGGCTCGGCGTGACCTGGGTGTTCAATACCGGCCTGCAGGCGGGCCGTCCGCCTACACATATCGTACTCGACATCGATGACGGCACGGCATTCTGGCTGGCGGCCGGCGACGAGCAATGCATCGACCTCAACGCGCCGCTGCAGCGGCCGGGAGCGCGGATCGAAGCTCCGCCGGCGTGGCTTACATCCTTGGGTCGGATTCCCGATCCGAGCCTGGCGAGACCTGCGTCGGCGACTGGTTGATCATGCTCTGCAAGAGATCGCCGACCATCGCCAAATGCGTGCCATGGCCGGCATATTGCCGCTTGAGGTCGGCGAGATAGGTGTTGGCGGCATTGAGCCGCTGCGCCAGCATGCCGGCGATCAGGAGCGCCACGCCCGGCTGCTGACGCAGGAACGTGGCGGCATCGTTGATCTCGTAGATCACCGAGTCCGCCGCCGCGCGCACGGTCGCGGTGTGGGGCTGATCGAGCAGCACCGACATTTCGCCGAGCACCGCGCCCGGTTCGGTGATGGCGGCGACCACGGTGTCGCCCTTGATGACTTCGAGGCGGCCTTCGATCAGGACATAGAGATGGCCGGTCCTGCCGCCCTCCTGCACGACGAGGCCGCCCGCCGACACATTTTGCCTGATACCACCGATGCAATATTGCAGAATTTCACGCATCCGACACACCCGAAAGCAAGACTGGGCAGGGCCATCCCGGCCGTCGAACGGATAATGCAGCCGATTTGCTCCGGATGTCAGCATTAAACCGCGGGCGCTTCAGGCGACCGCCTTCCGCCTGCGATCGACGCCGGCCAGCAGGGGTCCGAACACGATCGCAAACCCGAAGAAGGCAGCGGCCCAGGCGAACGCGGCCAGAGGCAGCAGGAACTCGCTGTGCCCGGGTTCGATCACCGCGCAGACCCGCGCCAGCGCCGCTACGATGATGGCAAGATAGATCGCCTGCGTCGCGCGCGAGGCGGTGAGTGGCTGGCCGGTATGGCCGAGCGTGGCGCGGCTCATCACCGCCAGCGTCATGGTGCCCGCCGCGCCCGCCATCCAGGCATGAACACCAGCGCCCGGCGGCACGAGACCGAACGCGGAGGCGGCATTGAGCAGGAATCCTGCCGGCACGAAGGCGTAGCCGACATGCAGGATCAGCAACAGCCGCTCGCGGAAGATACGATCGCCCGCCCAGCGCGCCAGACGCAGCAGATGCAGCAGACCGGTCAATGCCAGCGCCGCGCCGGTGAGCCGGCTCTCGGAACTGACGATCCAGCCCACCAGCGTCAGCGCGGTGATGGCGACGACAATGATATCGAAGCGGCTGAACGGCACAGGTAGCCGGCCGGGATTTTCGCGCACCAGCCAGTTGCGGGTAAAACTCGGAATGATGCGGCCGCCGATCAGCGAGATCAACAGTACCACCACGGCGATGCCGATCCGGATGCCGGTCTCGGCAAGTCCGCGGAAATGCGCCTCGAGGTGAAACGCAACATTGCCCGCCAGCAGCAGCACCACCAGGATCACCACATTGAGATTTTTCCAGTTGCGGCCGGCCAGGATCTCGCGGGCTGCGGCGGCCGCGACCAGCGCGAGAAAGCTCGCATCGACCAGCATCGCCGTCAGCCAGCCGGTTTCGGCTGACAACGTCACGGCAAGTCGCCCCGCGATCCAGACCACGACGAGCGCCAACAGCGGCGCACCCTGGATCGGCAGCCGCCCGGTCCAGTTCGGAATCGCCGTGAACAGAAAGCCGGTGATCACGGCCGGCAAATAGCCATAGAGCATTTCATGGACGTGCCAGTCGCGCGGCGCGAACGCCGAAACCAGCGTGATCTCGCCATGGAACAGCGGCAGCCAGACCAGAATGGCGAGCCCGGCATAAACCGAGCCGAGCAGGAAGAACGGGCGAAAGCCGGCCCCGAGCAGCGCCCAGCCCTGATATCCACGCGGACGCGAAACCGCGGTCATGATCCCTCCATGTGGCTTGCGCACCTCGCTTCGCGGCGGCTGGCGTCGACCGGCGTCACTTTCCTGCGCATATCGGACTCCATCGGTCATCGGTCCCGAAGAACCAGCTCATGATCAAAAAAATCCGCAAACCGGCAACACGCTAGACCGCCCGGCTGTGGAGTTGCTTCGATCCGTCGAGATGAGCGTCGAAGGCCGCCGCCACGCTGCGGACCAGAAAGCGCGAATCATCGGCAACGGCGAGCGAGGTGCCGTCGAGTTCGACAATGCCGTCGGAAATCAGATCCTGCAGCCGGGACGACGACTTCAACATGGATGAAGCCGATAATCCGTGACGCGCGCAGATCGGATCGAGATCGACGCAGAAGTCGCACATGATGCGTTCGATGATCTCGGCGCGCAGCCGGTCATCGCCGGACAAGGCATAGCCCTTGACGGTTGCCAGCCGGTCGCTGGCGATGGCTTGCTGATAGGCGCGGGTGCCGACCTCGTTCTGCACATAACCTTGCGGCAGGCGGCCGATCGCGCTGGCGCCGAAGCCGAGCAGGACGTTGCTGTCGTCGGTGGTGTAGCCCTGAAAATTGCGGCGGAGCCGGCCCTCCCGGAACGCCACCGCCATCCCGTCATCGGGCAGTGCGAAGTGATCGAGCCCGATCTGGATATAACCCGCCTGCTTCAGCGCAACGGCGATGGCCTGGGATTGCCGATGCCGCGCCAGGCTGTCGGGCAGCGCGGCCTCATCGATCTTGCGCTGGTGCTTCTTGAAGCCGGGGACGTGGGCGTATCCGAACACCGAAAGCCGGTCGGGGCGAAGCTCGACGCAGCTTCTGACGGTGTCGAGGCACGACGCCACGGTCTGGTGCGGCAGCCCGTAGATCAGGTCGAAGTTGATGCCGGATATGCCGGCCCGCCGCAAACCTGTCGTCGCCGCGGCGGTCTCCTCGAAACCCTGCACCCGGTTGATGGCGCGCTGAACCACGGGATCGAAGCTCTGCACGCCGAGACTGGCGCGGTTGACGCCGCCAAAGGCAAGCGCGTGGATCATCTGCCCGGTCAGCGTGCGCGGGTCGATCTCGATGGCTATCTCGGCCGAGGGAGGCACGAAGAAGGATTGCCTGATCGATCCGATCAGGTCCACGAAAGTCTCGGGCGCCATGATGGTCGGCGTGCCGCCGCCGAAATGGATGTGGTCGACCTTGATGCGGCGATCGATCTGGCGCGAGACCTGCTCGATTTCACAGCGCAGCGCCGAGGCATAGACCGCAACCGGGTCGTCGCGGCGGACCACCGAGGTGTTGCAGCCGCAATACCAGCACATCGCCCGGCAAAACGGCACGTGCAGATAGAGCGACGTGGTGGCGTGTTGTGGAATGGCCTTCAGCCATTCGGCGTATGTGCCGGGACCGATGGCGGCCGAAAAATGCGGCGCCGTCGGATAGCTGGTGTATCGGGGCAATCGCTCCTGACCGTAGCAGGCGGCAAGATCTGGCCTCATCAGGTACCCGTCCTCGAATGGCTGACCCATGGTTGATCGAGGCTTCCGCCCCCGATTTCCTGCTGGTAGCCCGCCTGATGGAGAGCGACCTTGCGCTCGCTCAAACCCGACGCCGAATTGCGGCGATTCCGTACAAGTCCGGATTGAACGAATCTTTGCGCCCGCGCAAAGAGTGACGTGTCGTTGCGGGCGATGGTCGCGCATAAACGACAAATCGGAGCCGGGGCCATGAGCCTGTACGTGCTGGACGCCTTCATCTGGATTCTTGGAATACGCGGTCATATCCCGCAAAGCGGCGAGTTCAGCCCCGTCGCGGGCCGATCGTCAGTTGGCGCCGGCGCGCTGATGCGCGCCCTCGCCGTCTTCATCGGGATGGTCGCGTTGCTGTCGCTGGTGCTGTGGCCGGCCGTCTGGCTCGCCCTCAAACTGCTGTAGCGGCCGCGCGCCCGGCGAAATCGCAGCGTACAATCTTTAGAACAACTCTAAAGCAAACTGTGGAATTGCTCTAAATCCATGCTTTCGCGACATCGAGTCGCGGACATCACAGTAGCTGCTGCGCTAACTGAAACCGGCATCGCCAACGTCGCCGCCGGAGCAACTCTCATGATCAATTTTCGCGTCTTCACCGCAACCGCAGCGTTGCTTTGTCTGGCCTCGTTCGGTGTCACGAGTGCATCCGCCGACAACGGTGAGGTCAATGTCTATACCTACCGCGAAACCAAACTGATTCAGCCGCTGTTCGATGCCTTCACGGCGGATACCGGCGTCAAGGTCAACGTCGTTTCCGCCAGTTCGGGGCTCGAACAGCGCATGAAGGCCGAGGGCGCCAACAGCCCGGCCGACGTGCTGCTGACGGTCGATATCGGCCGCATCGACGAAGCCGTGCAGGCTGGCGTAACGCAGCCGATCAAGTCGGAGGCGATCGACAAGATCGTGCCGGCTCAATATCGCGATCCCAACGGTCACTGGGCCGGTATTTCGATGCGTGCGCGCGTGATCTATGCCTCGAAAGATCGCGTCAAGCAGGCAGCCATCACTTACGAGGAACTCGCCGATCCCAAGTGGAAGGGCAAGATCTGCATCCGCTCTGGCCAGCACATCTATAACAATGGCTTGTTCGCGGCCTATACGGCCAGGCACGGCGAAGCCAAAGCCGAGGAATGGCTGCGCGGCGTGAAGGCCAATCTCGCGCAAAAACCCTCGGGTGGGGACCGCGAGGCCGCGCGCGACGTTGCCGCCGGCAAGTGTGATATCGGCATCGGCAACACCTATTACTGGGCGCTGATGATGAACAACGATCCCGACAAGAAGCCGTGGGCCGAAGCGACCCGCGTCATCCTGCCCACCTTCGAAGGTGGTGGCACCCACGTCAATCTGTCGGGCGTGCTGCTGGCGAAGCACGCGCCCAACCGGGCCAATGGCGTCAAGTTGATCGAATGGCTGGTCGGCGAGAAGGCGCAGAAAATGTATGCCGACCAGAACTACGAATATCCGGTCCGCGCCGGCGTCGCCATCAATCCGACCATCGCGGGCTACGGCAAGCTCAATGCCGATTCGCTG
>JBBQUA010000032.1:0-31634 GCA_038212905.1 Hyphomicrobiales bacterium | reverse complement strand
CGCGATCGGCGGCATCAGCGACACCATCCGGGAGATCAGCGGCATCGCGACCACCATCGCCGCCGCCGTCGAAGAGCAGGATTCGGCGACGCGCGAGATTGCCCGCAGCGTGCAACAGGCCGCCGCCGGCACCAGCGAAGTTTCGCTCAACGTGGCGGGCGCCAGCCAGGCCGCCGACCAGTCGCGCGTGCTCGCCAACAACGTGATGGTCGCCTCCGGCGAACTCAACCAGCAGGCCACCGCGCTGTTCGAAAGCGTCGACAGCTTCCTCGCTGGCCTGCGCAACGCCGCCTAGGAACCTTCCGGGCTCGCACGGCGTCCCCTTCTCGGCGGAGCGGACGCCGTTGCCCGGTTGACTCGGCTCCCTTTGCGACCGACGATCGACCCCGCGATTTTGATAATCCACCCAGGGGAGCAAAATCTTGGCTTACAAATTCGAAGTCTACAAGGACAAGGCCGGCGAGTTCCGGTTCCGGTTCAAGGCGCCGAACGGCGAGACCATGTTTGCGTCGGAAGGCTATACGCAAAAGGCATCCGCCATGAGCGCGATCGAATCGATCAAGAAGAATGCGCCGGGCGCCAGCACCGACGATCAGGCCAAATAGGCCCGCCGCAACCTCCTGAAGGCACGATGGCGCCTACACCGAAAAGGACCGGCGGGAAAAAACCGCCGACCGCTGCGCGGTGTTTTTCCGTTCCAGCGCGTAACAAATCCGGCCGATGTGCCGGGTTTTTCATGGTGCATCGGCTCAAGGACAACAGGCGTATTCAGTAGCACCGCGAGGCGGCGATGGTGTGCACGCCGGCATCGCCGAGCACATGCGCCATGAAGCCGGCGCTCTGGAATATTCTCGCAAACGCGGCGTCGCGGACGCTGAGGCCGCCGGCATAGGCGCCGAATGCCGGCATCACGGCGCGCGCGCCGTCGCAGGCGAAGCAGCGGCGTTCGATCGAACGGCCGCGCGTCGACACCCGCGCCTTGGGATGCAGATGTCCGGCGATTTCGCCGGATGCTCCTGACGGCTCATGACGAAAAATAATCGGGCCGATGGCGACTTGCTCGGCGACGACGCCGCCGAGATCCGAGGGCAGCGCCGGGTCGTGATTGCCGGAAATCCAGATCCAGTCGCGCCGCGCCTGGATGGCAGCGAGAGCGTCCCGGTCCGTCGCGGACAGACGGTCGTGGGCGCCGCGGTCATGAAAACTGTCGCCGAGCGCGATCACCTTGCGCGGGTCGTGCCGCGCAATCACGGCAGCGAGGCGGCCGAGCGTTGCCACGGTATCGTAAGGCGGCAGCAGCACGCCGCGGCTGGCAAAGCTGGAACCTTTTTCCAGATGCAGGTCGGAGACGACCAGCAGGCTCTGTTCGGCCCAGAACAGCGCGCCAGAGAGATCGGCGACCAGCGTCACGCCGGCTACCTCGACAGTGGCGGCGCGCATGGTCGGTTCATGGTCGAGCATTGGCGCGTGTGCCGTCACGTTCTGTCTGTCGCCTCTTTCACCAGTTCCGCGGCGGCTTCCGCCAGCAGTTCGTCGGATGCCTCGCCATAGACCGCTTCGCGGCCGATTTCCAGCATCACCGGCACCGCGAGCGGCGAGATCCGGTTGAGTTCCTTGTGGATGATTCGCCCCTTGATCCGCGCCAGCATATCACTGAGCCGGCGGATATCGAGCAGCCCGGTGGCGGCGTCAGCGCGCGCGGCGCGCAGCAGCACATGGTCCGGCTGATGCTTGCGCAGCACGTCGTAGATCAGGTCGGTCGAGAACAGCACCTGCCGCCTGGTCTTTTCCTCGCCGGTGAAACGGCGCGCGATCAGGCCGGAGATGATGGCGCAGGTTCGAAACGTGCGCTTCATCAGCGCGGATTCCGCCAGCCAGGCTTCGAGATCGTCGCCCAGCATGTCCGGATCGAACAGCGCGTCCAGATCAAGCTTGCCCTGCCGGATCATGAACGACATGTCGCCGAGCCCCCACACCGCCAGCGCATATTCATTGGCGACGAAACCGAGCGGACGGACCCGCGCGCGCTCCATGCGCCGCGTCAGCAGCATGCCGAGCGTCTGGTGCGCCAGCCGTCCTTCGAAGGGATAGCAGACGAGGTAATGCTTGTCGGCGCGGGGAAAGGTTTCCACCAGCAGTTCGCGCGCGCCGGGCACGCGCGACAGATGCGCCTGCAGCGACAGCCAGTCACGCACCTGCTCCGGCAGCGCCTTCCAGCCATGGTCGTCGTCGAGCAATTTGCGGACGCGTTCGGCGAGGTAGGTCGAGAGCGGAAACTTGCCGCCCATATAGGACGGCACCTTTGCGTCCTTATCGCTGGCGCGGGAGACATAGACCTGGTCTTCCGCCAGCGCCTCGTAGCGCACCACCTCGCCGCCAAAGACAAAAGTGTCGCCGACCACCAGCCCTTCGATAAAGTATTCCTCGATCTGCCCCAGCATGCGGCCGCCGCGCCCCACCGCGCCGGTCGACCCGGTGTTTCCCTTTGCGCCACGCCCGCGCACCAGCCGCACCTTCAGCATGGATTCCTCGACGATGGTGCCGACGTTGAGGCGATAGCTTTGCCGCACCCTGGGATTGGTGACGCGCCAGCGCCCACTCTTGTCCTGTTTGATCCGCGCAAACCGCTCGTAGGTCTTCAGCGCATAGCCGCCGGAGGCGACGAAATCGACCACGTCGTCGAAGTCGGTCCGCGTCAGGACGGAATAGGGTGCTGCTGTCAGCACCTCGGCATAGAGTTCATCGGAGAGAAACGGCTCGCCGCAGGCGCGGCCGAGCACGTGCTGCGCCAGCACGTCGAGCGCGCCGGTGCGCAATGGCGGGGTGTCCTGCGCATTCTCCGCGACGGCATCGATGGCGACGCGACATTCCAGCACCTCGAAGCGATTGGCGGGAACCAGAACAGCGCGCGAGGCCTCGTCGATGCGGTGGTTGGCGCGGCCGATTCGTTGCATCAGCCGCGAGGCGCCCTTCGGCGCGCCGATATTGATGACGAGATCGACATCGCCCCAGTCGACGCCGAGATCGAGCGACGAGGTGCAGACCACGCCGCGCAGTTTGCCGGCCGCCATCGCGTCCTCGACCTTGCGGCGCTGGGCCACATCGAGCGAGCCGTGATGCAGCGCGATCGCGAGATTGTCGTCGTTCATGCGCCACAGATCCTGGAACAGTATCTCGGCCTGGCTGCGGGTGTTGACGAACACCAATGTGGTCTTGTTGGCTTTTATCAGTTGGTAGACCTCGCCCAGCGCGTGACGCGCGCTGTGGCCGGCCCATGGCAAACGCTCTTTGGTGTCGAGCATCTCGACCACAGGCGCGGCGGCACCACCGGCGACGACGATCTCGGCGGCTTCGCTGTTGCCGTCGCGCTGCGGCACCAGGAAGCGCGCCAGCGATTCCGGCTCGGCCACCGTGGCCGACAGCCCGATCGCGCGCAGGTGCGGCGCCAATTGCCACAGCCGCGCCAGCCCGAGCGACAACAGATCGCCGCGCTTGGAGGTCACCAGCGCGTGCAGTTCGTCGAGTACGATGCGTCTGAGCGAGCCGAACAGGAACGGCGCGTCGTCGGACGACAGCAACAGCGCCAGTTGCTCCGGCGTAGTCAGCAGAATATCCGGCGGATAGCGCCGCTGCCGCGCCCGCCGCGACACCGGCGTATCGCCGGTGCGGGTCTCGACCTTGATGGCGAGGCCGATCTCGGCGATCGGCGCCTCCAGATTGCGCGCGATATCGACCGCAAGCGCTTTCAAGGGCGAGATGTAGAGGGTGTGGAGACCGCGCGAATTCTTCTCCCCTCCCCCCGCGCGCGCAGCGCGTGGCGGGGAGGGGTCGGGGGTGGGGGGTGCTTCAGCAAATTCGCTGCGAGCGGTACGCGCGGATAGACCCCCCACCCCCGACCCCTCCCCGCCGCTGCGCGGGTGGAGGGGAGAAGAGCGCACCGGCGATGTCTCAACACTCAACTCCACCAGCGTCGGCAAGAATCCCGCCAGCGTCTTGCCGGCGCCGGTCGGCGCGATCAGCAGCGCCGAGCGGTCATCCCTGGCTTTTTGCAGCAGATCGAGCTGATGCGCGCGCGGCGACCAGCCGCGGCCGGCGAACCAGCGCCGGAATTTTTCGGGCAGCAGAGGGAGCGGAAGAGGGTCTGGTTCAGCTGATCTCACCGCCGCAATTTAGGCCCGCAAGCCCTGACTGGTCGAGCCAAAAAGCTAAACAGTTTCAAATGTGTTACCGGAAAACCGCAGATCGATTTCGCTCCAGTGTACCCCGCAAGGCACAGACAGAATCCGCCGCGATGGATAAGTTCCGGCCCGGAATGGAACTGGGAATTCGACAATGAAAAGACTTCTCGCCGCTACGGCGTTTCTTGCGATGGCGGCGAACGCCCAGGCTGCGGACCTCGCGGTCAAGGCGCCCTACCTCAAGGCCCCGGTTGCGATGGTCTACGACTGGACCGGATTTTACCTCGGCGTGAACGCCGGCCTCGGAGTCGGCCGCAACAACCAGACCCTGGCCTTTCCGGGCTTTCCCTCCTTCGAGCAATCCTATTTGTCGCCGCAGGGCGCCCTCGGCGGCGTCCAGGCCGGCTACAACTGGCAGACCAATTCGATGTTCGGGCCGCTGGTTCTCGGTGTCGAGGCCGACATCCAGGGCGCGGGCCTTCGCGACAACGACACCTGCCTGCTGACCTGCCGGGCGGTACCCGATATCAGCGGCCGGTTCGATCAGCGGCTCGACTGGTTCGGCACGGTTCGCGGCCGCGCCGGCTTCGCCAACGGCACGGTGCTGCGCTACTTCACCGGCGGTTTCGCTTACGGCAACGTCAAGACCAGCATCACCGAGGCGCGTCCGCTCGCCGGCTTTCCGGCGACTTTCACCTCGAACCAGACCCGCGTCGGCTGGACCATCGGCAGCGGCGTTGAGGCGGCGCTGGGCGGCAACTGGACCGCCAAGATCGAATACCTCTACGTCGATCTCGGCAACAAGAGGGACACCTTCGCGCTCGGCGGCTTCCCGCAGACGCTCGACAGCGAAGTCCGGCAGAATATCTACCGGGTCGGCCTGAACTACCGCATCGGCGGCAACGGCGCCTACGCACCCGGGCCGGCGGCGAACTGGAGCGGCGTCTATCTCGGCGGCAATTTCGGTTCCGCCAGCGCGCGCAACGAGACCTCGTTGGCCGTTCTGGGCACCAACGAACGGTTCACCCTCGCACCGGCGGGCAAGATCGGCGGCGTGCAGGCCGGCTACAACTGGCAGGCGGCGAACTTCGTGCTGGGCGTCGAGGCCGATATCCAGGGCTCGACCCAGAAGGACAACCGCACCTGCGTCGTGAATTGCCAGGGCGCCAACGGCTCCTTTGCCAACTACGACGCCAAGCTGCCCTGGTTCGGCACGGTTCGCGGTCGCCTCGGCTACTCGGCTGGATCGACCCTGCTCTATGCCACCGGCGGTTATGCCTATGGCAGCATCAAGACCAATATCGACTCGGCTTTCCTGAACGGGCCGGTCACCAGCCGCTTCTCCGAGACCAAGGGTGGCTGGACCGTCGGCGCGGGCATCGAAACCCCGGCTACGCTGTTCAGCTTCTTCGGACCGAACTGGACGTCGAAGAGCGAGTATCTCTATATCGACCTCGGCTCGACCTCGGGAATCATCGCCGATCCCGGTAACCCCGCGGTTTCGGCCACCAAAGTCACGGAACACATCTTCCGCAGCGGCCTGAACTATCACTTCAATTCGCCGGTGGTGGCGAAGTACTGATCGCTGCGACATCAACCGAAAATCGAAAACCCCGGCCTCGCGGCCGGGGTTTTTTGTTGGGGCAGTTCGCCGATGATGCGGCCGTCGTTCCGGGGCTTGCGATAGCAAGAACCCGGAACCTCGGGATTCCCCGATGTGCAATTGCACATCCGGGGTCGATGCTTGCGCATCGCCCCGCAATGATGCCTGGCCTATTCCGTGACCGGCTTGTCGGAAATGTCCCAGTCCTTGCCGTTGAACTGCGAGATGTAGAGCGTCTTCATCGGCGTGTAGTCGTCGGGCGTGTAGCTGAAATTGACGCCGTCGAGGAAGTAGGGCGAGTGGAAACCCGCCAGCGTGGTCGCGTGCTTCAGCACGTTGGCGCGGGTCAGATCGTCGCCGCAGCGGCGCAGGATTTCAGCCATCGACGCCACCTGGCCATAGCCGGCAAAGGCGATGGTGTTATCGGGATCGACGGTCGGCAGATACTTCTTGCGCAACGCCTCGAACGCCATCACGTCGGGATCCTTCTCGAAGCGCGGCACGCCGACTTCCTTGGCGTAGCGGATGGCGACGATGCCGGCGGCGTTCTCGATACCGGCGGCGCTCAGGATCGAGCGGCCGGTGGAGCCGGCGGACAACAAATGCAGCGGCTTCCAGCCCAGCTCCGCCACTTTGCGGATCGACTGCGACGACGCCTTGCCGGTCGAGATGTTGTAGAAAACATCCGCGCCCGACTTCGACAGATTGATGAGCTGGGAATCGATGGTCGGCTCGGTGAGATCATAGGTCTGCTCCATGATCACCTTGGCCGTGCCGCCGGCATCCGCCAGCACCTTCTTGAACGGGCCCAGGAAGTCACGGCCGAAATCGTCGTTCTGGTAGAGGATGCCGACCTTGGCGTTCGGATTCTTGGCCAGCACATGCCTGGCGAGAATCCGCGCTTCGGTCGGATACAGCGGCAGGCCCGCCATGGTCCATTTGTTGTTCTTCGGATCGTTCCACTTCGACGCGCCGGTGTTGAGCAGCAGCTGTGGCACGCCCTTCGCGTTGAGATATTTGTGCACGGCGGTCTGCGGCGCGGTGCCGAGCGAGCCGAACAGCGCCAGCACCTCTTCCTGTTCGACCAGCCGCCGCGTCGCCTCGACGCATTTCGGCGCGCTATAGGCGTCGTCCAGGCTGAAGAATTTGACCTTGCGGCCGTTGATGCCGCCCTTTTCGTTCAGCATCTGGAAATAGGCTTCGCCGACCCGGCCGAGCACGCCGTAGAGCGAACCGGGGCCGCTGTGCGGCACGGTCTGGCCCAGCTTGATTTCGGTGTCGGTCGCGCCCGGATCGTATTTCTTCTCCGCCGCCCAGACATAGGGCGCGGGCAGGACGGAAGCGGCGATACCGGCAAGAGCGGTGGCGCCGAACTCGCGGCGAGTCTGTTTGATTTTCATGGTTGTTTCTCCCGAAATTCATTGTTGTTGAGAGCATTGATCTGACATTCCCTCCCACCAGGCAATAGCTCGCGGCGCAACGCCGCCTTGTTCCGTCGCATGCGGCATTCCGCGCAACGGCAAAATCCGAAAATCAGCCCTTCGCCGCGACCGCCACCAGGCCCGGCACCTGCGCACCGCTCTCGGTGCGGGACGACGCCGGCTCCAGCCACTCC
The DNA here is from genome assembly GCA_038212905.1 of Hyphomicrobiales bacterium. Taxonomy (GTDB): domain Bacteria; phylum Pseudomonadota; class Alphaproteobacteria; order Rhizobiales; family Xanthobacteraceae; genus Bradyrhizobium. The sequence continues at coordinate 24,238 of JBBQUA010000032.1, read as the reverse complement.
AGCACAAGGCCGCTGGCTGCGATCAGCGCGCGGACGCTGGCCGTGGTGTAGGCGTAACGCAGCCCTTCGCCGAGCACCACGCCGTCGCCGGCATGGCTTTCGAGCGTGAACGCGAACAGCCCGCCGGGTGCCAGCACGCGCGCGACCTCGGCCAGCAGCGGCGCCATGTCATGCACATAGACCATCACGTCGGCGGCGAGGATCAGGTCGGCGCTCGCGTCCGGCCGGCGCGACAGGCCTTCCACGATCTCGGCGACGTCGAGTTCGGCGTAGAGCCCGGTCAAGCGGGCGCGCTCGATCATGCGCGGCGACAGATCGATGCCGATAATGTCACCGGCGACGGCTGCGAAGGCACGCGCGGCAAGCCCGGTGCCGCAGCCGAGATCGATGACACGACCGAGTGCCGGCGGCAGGTCCGCCGCGGCGCGCGCGCCGAGCACCGCCGCCAGCAGCAGCGTCGGACCGCGATAGCCGAGATCGTCGACCATCGCCGCATCGAATTTCGGCGCATATTGATCGAACAGCGCCGTCACATAGGTCGGCCGCATGCCGGCGAGATCGGCCGCACCCAGCCGCATCAGCCGCAGGCCGGCGCCGTTGCGATCGCCGGGATCCGACGTCTCCGCCGTGCGGAACGCGGTGATGGCGCCTTGCCGGTCGCCGAGCAATTCGCGCACTTCCCCCAACGTGAACCAGGCCGTGGCAAAGCCGGGCGCGAGATCGGTAGCCTGGACAAACAGGTCCTCGGCGGCGACCAGATCGCCACTCAGCTGCAAGTCACGGGCGAAGTCGAAACGCCGGTCGGCGAGCATGTCGCCGGACGACATGAACAGGCGGGCTGGCATGGTGCGGAACCGATCGATCGGAGGGCAATTTGCGGGGCGCGCTACACGCGAACAACGCCGGTGTCAGACCGTACAGCGAACCGGCGCGACAAGATATGGCGATGCCGACTCTTCATCTCCCCTCCTCCCGCGCGCACTTGCGCGTGGTGGGGAGGGGTCGGGGGTGGGGGGTAGCGCGGCGTATACTGAAGCTGCGGTTCCGCCGATAGACCCCCCACCCCCGACCCCTCCCCACCGCTTCGCGGGAGGAGGGGAGAAGAAGACTCGAATGAAGCTCAGGCCGGACTATATACCTGACATGCGTCCGCAAGACATCCTGCTGCCAGCTCCCGCCGGCCTGTGCTGCAAACCCGGCGGGTTTCATATCGATCCGGTGCGCCCGGTGGAGCGGGCCGTGATCACCCACGGCCATTCCGACCACGCCCGGCCGGGTCATGGCGCGGTGCTCGCCACCCAGGAAACGCTCGACATGATGCGGCTGCGCTACGGCGACCATTTCGCTGGCAGCACGCAGGCGATCGCCTATGGCGAGGAACTCAGGCTTGGCGATGTCAGGATAAAATTTCATCCCGCCGGCCATGTGCTGGGCTCGGCGCAGGTCGCGGTCACCTGCGAAGACACCTGCATCGTCGCGTCGGGCGACTACAAAGACGCGCCCGACCCCACCTGCACACCGTTCGAAGTGGTGCGTTGCGACGTCTTCATCACCGAGGCCACTTTCGGGCTGCCGGTGTTTCGGCATGGCGACGCGGCCGACGAGGTGAAAAAACTGCTGGCCTCGGTGACGCTGTTTCCGGAGCGCGCCCATCTGGTCGGCGCCTATTCGCTGGGCAAGGCGCAGCGCGTGATCGCGCTGCTTCGCCGCGCCGGCTACGACGCGCCGATCTATCTGCACGGCGCGATGGAACCGATCACGCGCTACTACGAGAGCCGGGGGATTGCACTGGGAGATCTGCGCCCGGCCAAGGGCATGAAGAAGGCAGATCTCGCCGGCACCATGACGCTGGCACCGCCGTCGGCCATCTCCGACATCTGGACCCGGCGGTTCCCCGATCCGGTCACGGCCTTCGCCTCGGGCTGGATGCGGGTACGCGCCCGCGCCCGACAACGCGGCATCGAACTGCCCCTGGTGGTTTCCGACCACGCCGACTGGGACGGATTGACCGCGACCATCGAAGCCACAGGCGCGCGCGAAATCTGGGTCACCCATGGCCAGGAAGACGCGCTGGTGCATTGGTGCAAGACACGAGGCCTCGCGGCGCGGCCGCTCGATCTGGTCGGTTACGGCGACGAGGATGACGGCGATGCGGCGCCGGCCGGGGGCGCCGGGGCATGAACCGTTTTGCCGAATTGCTCGACCGCCTCGCCTACGAGCCCGGCCGCAACAACAAGCTGCGGCTGCTCACGGCCTACTTCCGCGAGACAGAAGATCCCGATCGCGGCTACGCGCTGGCCGCTTTGACGGGCGCGCTGTCGTTCAAGCACGCCAAGCCGAGTTTGATCCGCGACCTGATCACCGACCGCACCGATCCGGTGCTGTTCGCGCTGTCCTATGATTATGTCGGCGATCTCTCGGAGACGGTGGCGCTGATGTGGCCGCGGTCGGCGACCCACGCACAGTCTGCCCCCTCTCCCGCTTGCGGGGGAGGGTTGGGGTGGGGGCAAGCAGCATCGGCAGTCTCCAAAAAAGAACCCCCACCCGGATCGCCCAAGGGCGATCCGACCTCCCCCGCAAGCGGGAGAGGTGACGAACGGCCCGTATCGAACCACCACAACAACCCGCCCCCGCCGACCCTCGCCGAGGTCGTCACCACGCTGCGCACGCTCGGCAAGACCGAACTGCCAAAACAGCTGTCGCGCTGGCTCGACGAGCTGGATGAGACCGGCCGCTGGGCAATGCTGAAACTCGTCACCGGTGCGATGCGGATCGGGATCTCGGCGCGGCTCGCCAAGACCGCGGCGGCAGCGCTCGGCGACAAGGATCCGCACGAACTTGAATTGATGTGGCCGGGCCTCGAGACGCCCTATCTCGATCTGTTCGCGTGGCTGGAGGGCCGCGCCGAAGCGCCTGTTAATCTCGATCCCACCCCATTCCGTCCGGTGATGCTGGCGCATGCGATCGAGGATGCGGATTTTGTCAGTCTCGACGCCGCGGATTTCATCGCCGAATGGAAATGGGACGGCATTCGGGTGCAGGCGGTCAGCGGCCGTGACGCCGACGGCCAGATGCAGGCGCGGCTCTATTCGCGCAGCGGCGAGGACATTACAAAAAGCTTTCCGGATTTGCTGCCATCATTGCATCTGCCCGGCGCCATCGACGGCGAATTGCTGGTGCTGCGCGACGGCCGCGTGCAGACATTTAATGTTCTGCAGCAGCGCCTGAACCGGAAATTGGTGTCGCCGAAACTGACAAAGGAATATCCGATCCATCTGCGCGCCTACGATCTGCTCGGCGAGGATGATGACGATTTGCGCACGCTGCCGTTCGTCGAGCGCCGCAAACGGCTGGAGACCTTCATTGCAAAGCTCGGCGATCCCAAGGTCGACCTGTCACCGATGATCGCCTTCGATAGCTGGGACGCGCTCACCGCAGCCCGCGCCGATCCCGCCGGCGCCGGGGCCGGGGAAGACACCGAGGCGGTCGAGGGCGTGATGCTGAAGCGCCGCGATGCGCCCTATCTGCCGGGCCGCCCGAAGGGGCAGTGGTGGAAATGGAAGCGCGATCCGCATCTGATCGACGCCGTGCTGATGTATGCCCAGCGCGGCCACGGCAAGCGCTCGTCCTATTATTCGGACTACACTTTCGGGGTCTGGACTTCGGGCGAAGGCGGCGAGCAGTTGGTGCCGGTCGGCAAGGCCTATTTCGGATTCACCGACGAGGAGCTGTTGCAGATCGATAGATTCGTCCGTCGCAACACCACGGAGAAATTCGGACCCGTGAGGCATGTGGTGCACGCGCCCGATCAGGGGCTGGTGCTGGAAGTCGCCTTCGAGGGGCTGGCGCGCTCGCCGCGGCACAAATCCGGCGTCGCGATGCGGTTTCCGCGCATCAGCCGGCTGCGCTGGGACAAGCCGCCGCGCGAGGCCGACCGGCTGGAAACGCTGGAGCGGATGCTGAAAGCCGAGGCGCCCGGGAAGCTGCTCGCGGTAACAGGCCATTGACGCCGACCCGCAAGTTCCCCATGTCAGGGCGACCAGACTATACTGTGCGGGCGAATCCGCGCCGGGAGACCATCGATGCCCAACGACACCCGAGAATTGCCGGCAGCCAATAGCGGCCTCTATCGCTTTCTCGGCGGTTCGCCTCTGGCGGTGGCGTTCCGGCTGATGATGCTCTCGATCCTGGTCGGCGTGGTGCTCTCCGCCATCGGCTTCGATCCCTGGAACATCCTCAACAGCATCCGGCGGCTGTTCGACTGGATCTACAATCTCGGCTTCGACGCCATCAACTGGGTGTGGCGCTACTTCCTGCTCGGCGCCGTGATCGTGATCCCGATCTGGCTGCTGTCGCGGCTGTTCGGCACGCCGCGCGGACGCTAGAGGTTCCGCGCAAGGCCGTTTCGTTGACTTCCTCCTCCAGGGTTACGACCGCGCAGGTCTTTGCCATCGCCGGTCCGGCGATGGTGGCGAACCTGACGACGCCGCTGATCGGCATCGTCTCGACCATCGCGATCGGGCGGCTGGGCGATCCGACCCTGCTCGGCGGGGTGGCGATCGCGTCCGTGGTGTTCGACTGCCTGTTCTGGCTGTTCGGCTTCCTGCGTATGAGCACGCTGGCCTTTAGCGCGCAGGCGCTCGGCGCCCGCGAAACCGGGGAATTGCGCGCCATTTTTTTGCGGGGCCTGGTGATCGCGGCCGTGATCGGCATCGCGCTCATTATCTTGCAGATACCGCTTGCCGCGTTTCTGTTCGGCGCCATGGGCGGCAGCGAAGGCGTCACCCGGGCCGCCCAAATCTACTTCGACATCCGGATCTGGTCGGCGCCGCTGGTGCTCGCCAATTATGTCGTGCTCGGCTGGCTGATCGGCCAGGCCCGCGCGAAGACTGCGCTGGCTGTTCAGATCGCCATCAACCTCATCAACATGGCGGCAACGGCGCTGCTGGTGCTGGTGTTCGATTTCGGCATCGCCGGCGCGGCGATCGCCGCATTGGTCGCGGAAGCCACCGGCCTGATGCTCGGCGTCCTGATCGCACGCGGGCTTTCGCGCGGACAGCCTGCAATCCCGCGTGCCGCACTGCTCAACCGGACAAAACTGATCCGGATGCTGGCGGTCAACCGCGATATCATGATCCGCACGGCGTCGCTGATATCAGCCTTCCTGTTCTTCACCGCGCAGGGTGCGCGCCACGGCGACGTGACGCTGGCCGCCAATGCGGTGCTCAACAATTTCCTTTTGATCAGCGCGTTCTTCCTCGACGGCCTCGCCAACGCCGCCGAGCAACTCTGCGGCCGCGCCTATGGCGCGCGCGACCGCGGCGCGTTCACCGGCGCGACGCGCCTGGTGATCGCGTGGGGCTTCGGCTTTGCGCTGGCGGTGACCGCGTCCTACGCGCTGTTCGGCCCTGTGCTGATCGACATCATGAGCGCAAGCGAAGAGGTCCGCCGCAGCGCGCGCGACTATCTGTGGCTGGTGACGCTGGCCCCGGTGCTCGGCGTGTTCGCCTTCGCCTATGACGGCATTTTCATCGGCGCGACCTGGGCGCGCGAGATGCGCAATTTGATGGTGCTCTCGCTGGCGATCTTTCTCGCCGCCTGGCTGGCGCTGCGATCATTCGGCAATGCCGGACTATGGGGCGCGCTGCTGGTGCACTACGCCGCGCGCGGCGGCTTGCAGGCGCTGCGCTATCCGGCGATGCTGCGGAAGTCGTTCGGGGCAAAGCCCGGCTGAATTCCAGGAGGATCGCACCGATGCAATTGCAGTTTATCGGCTGCGGCGATGCGTTCGGCTCCGGCGGCCGGCAAAATACCTGCTTTCACGTCACCGGCGACCACGTCAATTTCCTGATCGATTGCGGCGCGACCTCGTTGCCGGCCTTGAAGCGGCTCGATATCGCGCGCGACGATATCGACCTGATTTTAATTACCCATTTCCACGGCGATCATTTTGCCGGCCTGCCGTTCCTGCTGCTGGATGCGCAGTTCACGCGACGAAGCCGCCCGCTTGTGATCGCCGGGCCGCAAGGCATCGAAACCCGGCTGGCGCAAGTGATGGAAGCGCTGTTCGAGCATTCCTCGAAGACCAGGCCGCGCTTCGAGCTGTCGGTTGTCGCGCTCAGGCCTGAGGAGAAACACAGCTTCGGCGCGGTCGATGTCACACCATATCCGGTGGTGCACGGCGAATCCGGCGGGCCGTTCCTGGCCTACCGGATCGAAGCCGAGGGCCGCGTCATCGCCTACAGCGCCGACACCGAATGGACGGAAACGCTGATCCCGCTCGGCCGCGACGCCGACCTGTTCATCGCGGAGGCCTACACCTACGACAGGGTAGTGAAGAACCACCTCAGCCTGACGACGCTGGAGGCGCATCTCTGCGAGATCCGACCGAAGCGGCTGGTGCTGACGCATATGAGCGACGACATGCTCGGGCGGCTGGATACGCTGACGTACACCGCGGCGAGCGATGGGATGGTGATGGAGCTTTGAGTTCGTCATTGCGAGGAGCGCTTGCGACGAAACAATCCATCCACCAACCAGTACCGCTGTTAGATGGATTGCTTCGCTGCGCTCGCAATGACGTTGATGGACCGGATTGCTTCGCAATGACGGTGTTTCACCTAAACCGGCCAGTCCTCCGCGGTAATCGTCGCCGCATCGGCGCCGACGATTTCCGACAGTGAGTCGCGCCCCGTGCGCAGCAGGGTCGAGGTGAGGTCGTTCTTGATGTCCTCGACCAGGCCGAGGCCCTTGTAGATCAGCGATGAATAGAGCTGGATCAGGCTGGCGCCGGCGCGGATACGCGTTAGCGCCGCGCCGCCGGAATCGATGCCGCCGACGCCGACCAGCGGAAACGCGCCCTCGGCGCGCACATAGGTCTCCGCCACCATTCGTGTCGTCAGCCGAAACAACGGCCGGCCCGACAACCCGCCCTGCTCCTTGGCCCGGTTGGTCTCGCGCAAGCTCGCGGGCCGCGCCAAGGTGGTATTGGCGACGATCATGCCGTCGACCCGGCGCGAGCGCGCGATATGAACGACATCGTCGAGTTCGGCGAGGCTGAGATCGGGCGCGATCTTGAGCAGCACCGGCGAGTCGCCGGCGTTCTGGCGGACACGTTCGCGGGCGTCGATCACCTTGGCCAGGAGATCGTCGAGTGCGGCGGCCTGCTGCAGATTGCGCAGGCCGGGCGTATTGGGCGACGAGACGTTGACGGTGAAATAGCTCGCCACCGGCGCGAAGGTCTCGATCAGTCTGACGTAGTCGGCGACGCGATCGACGGAATCCTTGTTGGCGCCGACATTGACCCCGACGATGCCGCCGTGATGGGCGCGCGCCGCGAGCCGGCGCAGCACCGCGTCGGCGCCGTCATTGTTGAAGCCCATGCGGTTGATGACGGCTTCGTCGCGCTCGAGCCGGAACAGCCGCGGCCGCGGATTGCCGGTTTGCGGCTTCGGGGTCACCGTGCCGATCTCGACAAAGCCGAAGCCGAGCCGCAGCAGCGCATCGGAGACCTCCGCGCTCTTGTCGAAGCCCGCGGCCATGCCGACCGGATTGGGGAAATTCAGGCCAAACGCCCGCACCGCGAGTTTTGGGTCGTTCGGCCTCGGACGGACCGGCGGCAGCAGCCGCAAGCCCTGGATCGCCAGCCGGTGCGCGTCCTCCGGATCGAACCAGCGCAGCAGCGGCAGGGAAAAGGTGTCGAAGGCGCGGATCACGGCTCGAGCTCCGGGATGTCGTGAAAACCGTCGGGTCGCGCGTGCATCTCGTGGACGCCGGTGACCGCGCCGAGATCGAGTTCGCCGTAGAGATGGGGAAACAGCTCATCGTTGCGCGACGGCTCGAAGCGCAGCGCATCGCCCAGCGCATCGGCATCGACCGCGATCAGGAACAGGCCGGTCTGCCCGGCATAATGCTTCCTCGCCGTTTCGGCCACCTGCGCCGGCAGCGAGAAATGAATGAAGCCATCGCGCGCATCGTCGGCGCTGCCCCGGTAAACGCCCTGCCGCTCGGCCTCGCGCCAGGCCGAAGCGGGACAAATTTTGTAGATCCTTCGCACCGGTTCGAACATCCCGTCTGTTGCTTGGGTTTCTTCCGGAATTTCCGGGATCGCGCGCCGACCGTATCGGCGCACCCTGCCCACTTCAAGGGCCGCTTCCGCTCCCGCTTTCGATCCTTGCGCCAGCGCCGGAAACGGGTTTACTAAGGTAATAATTCCTAAGTCGCCGAGCCGGACCATGGCCAAAGTTCCGAAAGCGCAGGGCATGCTTACCCACGACCAGATCTGGACCGCGCTGGACCGGCTGGCCGGGCGCGCCGGGATCACCACCTCGGCGCTGGCCAAACGCGCCGGGCTCGATCCCACCACGTTCAATAAATCCAAGCGGATCACCACCGAGGGCCGCGATCGCTGGCCATCCACCGAATCTGTGGCCAAGTCGCTCGCCGCCACCAACACCTCGATTGATACTTTCGTGCAACTGATCGGCGACGCGCCGCGGACCGTCCAGTCGGTGCCGCTGCTCGGCTTTACGCAAGCCGGCGCCGGCGGCCATTTCGACAGTCACGGATACCCCACCGGCAAGGGCTGGGACGAGGTCGGCCTGCCTGCCGTCAACGACGAACACGCTTATGCGCTGGAGATATCAGGCGACGCGATGAAGCCGGCCTATCGCGATGGCGAAATCATCGTGGTGTCGCCGGGCACCCCGATCCGCCGCAGCGACCGCGTGGTGGTGAAAACCACCGGCGGCGAAATGCTGGTCAAGGAGCTGAAGCGCCGGACCGCGAAGGCGCTGGAACTGGCTTCGCTCAACCCCGCCCATGTCGACCGCACGCTGGCATCAGGCGACGTCGAATGGATCGCAAGGATTGTTTGGGCGAGTCAGTAGGCGCCCGCCCCTCAGCGTCGTCCCGGCGAACGCCGGGACCCATACCGCGTGATCTTTCGTTTTTGCGATGTGGCAGACGCCCTTCGCCGACAGCTAACGCAGGTGGCTATGGGTCCCTGCTTTCGCAGGGACGACGATAGATTTTGTTCTACTCCGCGTAATCCGGCTCCTTGCGGTCCAGCATGCGTTTCAGCGCATCGAAGTGCCGCTGCGCCGGAGTTGGCCCCTCGAACAAACTGGTGCCGCCGTAGTCCCGCCGGGTCTTCTCGACCACCGCTTCCGGGAGCTGCTTCAGCGGCTGCCCGGTCCACATCGCATAGATCTGAACCTGCGCGGCGCGCTCGATGTAATAAAGCCGGTCATAGGCGTCAGCAACCGTGGCGCCGACCGTCGAGATGCCGTGATTGGCCATGAACAAAACCGACTTGTCGCCGATCACCCGGGCGAGGCGAGCGCCTTCGGCCGGATCGAGCGCAGGCCCGCTGTACTCGTCGTCATAGGCGATTTCGCCCGACAGCCCGACCTCGGTCTGGCCGATCTCCTTGATACGGGGGTTTTCGAGGCGCGTCAGCGCGCTGGCATAGGGCATGTGGGTGTGAAACACCGCCTTGGCCTGCGGCAGCGCCTTGTGGATCGGCGCGTGGATGCAGTAGCAGGAGCGCTCCACGTCGCCCTCGCCGCGCTTAACCTCGCCATCGTCGATGCCGACTTCCATGAAGGTCGAGGCCGTCACCTCGGACCAGTGCGTGCCGAACGGAATCTGGTAGTAGCGGTCGGTGCGGCCCGGCACGGTGAGGGTCAGATGGTTGAAGATGCCCTCGCTGAAACCCTGGTTGAAGGCCAGCCGGTGCGCGGCGGCGAGATCGACCCGCGCCTGCCATTCCTCGGTGCTGTAATTATCGAGCGCTTTCGGCGAAACCCTGAACTGCATGGCCTTCTCCCTGCTGAAATGGCGTTGGTTGCCTGCCCCTCAACGGAGGCTTGGAGCTTTGCTGGCGAGCATTGTAGCGTGATTTGGAACAAGCGCGGCTGAAATTACAGCGGGCCAGCTATCTCGAATTGTCGCAGCGACGAGCGGCTCTTCCCCTCTCCCCTTGTGGGAGAGGGTGGCCGCGATGCGAAGCATTGCGGACGGGTGAGGGGTTGTCTCCGCGAATTCTGTGCCCGCGGATAGAGACCCTTCATCCGGCGCTTCGCGCCACCTTCTCCCACAGGGGGAGAAGGAAGAAAGCTACGCGCTTCGCGCCAGCGCGCCGTCGATCATCGCGACCGCGTTGGGCAGCCCGTAGACCGCGACGAAGGAGCCGAAGCGCGGGCCTTTTTCCTGACCGAGCAGCACCTGGTAGAGCATGTTGAACCAGTCGAGCGAGACGCCGGGACGGCCGTCCTTGCCCTTTTTCACGAGATCGAGGAACGGCTCGCGGCGGCCGATCTCGTAGACCACGTTCTGGATATCCTCGGCGGATGCATCCGCCGCCAGCTGCGACAGCGCATCGCGCAGATCCTGCAAGGCGACGCGTTCGGCGTCGGTCGGCTCGCGGAATTTTTTGGTCGGCGCGACGAAGTCACGATAATAATTGATGGCGTAGCCGACCATCGCATCCAGCTTCGGATGCGTTTGCGGCGTTACCCCGGGGCGATAGCGGCCGATAAAACCCCACAGGGTCGCGGCATTCTCCGCGTTCGACGACGACACCAGCGTCAGCAACAGCTGGAACGTGACCGGCATGTCGGAAGCCGGCGGCTGGCCGGCATGGATATGCCAGACCGGATTGGCGAGCTGCTGCTTGGCATCCTGCCGCGAAAGACCGTCAAGGAATTGCTGGTAGTCATCGACGTTGCGCGGGATGACGTCGAAATACAGCCGCTTCGCCGACTTCGGCTCGCGGTACATGAACAGCGACAGCGATTCCGGCGAGGCGTAGCGCAGCCATTCGTCGATGGTGAGCCCGTTGCCCTTCGACTTCGAGATCTTCTGGCCCTTGTCGTCGAGGAACAGTTCGTAGTTGAACCCTTCCGGCGGCAGGCCGCCGAGCGCGCTGCAGATCTTGCCCGACAACTTGACCGATTCGATCAGGTCCTTGCCGGCCATTTCATAATCGACGCCGAGCGCGTACCAGCGCATCGCCCAGTCCGGCTTCCACTGCAGCTTGCAGTGACCGCCGGTGACCGGAAGCGTGACGCGCTCCCGGGTCTCGGGATCGTCGTAGGAGACCGTGCCGGCCTTCACGTCGTGCTCGATAATCGGCACATACAACACCGTGCCGGTGCGCGGGCAGATCGGCAGGAACGGCGAGTAGCTCGCCGCGCGCTCTTCGCGCAAGCTCGGCAGCATCACCGCCATCACGGCGTCAAACCGTTCCAGCACGCGCAATAACGCGGCGTCGAATTTCCCGGACGTGTAATAATCGGTCGAGCTGGCGAACTCGTAGTCGAACTTGAAAGTGTCGAGAAACGCCCGCAGCCGCGCGTTGTTATGCGCGCCGAAACTCGGATGGGTGCCGAACGGATCGGGCACTGTCGTCAGCGGCTTGCCCAGGTGCTTCTCCAGCATCTCCTTGTTCGGCACGTTGTCGGGCACCTTGCGCAGGCCGTCCATGTCGTCGGAGAACGCCAGCAGCCTTGTCCTGATCTTGTCCTCCGTCAGTACGCGAAAGGCGTGGCGCACCATGGTGGTGCGCGCCACTTCGCCGAAGGTGCCGATATGCGGCAGGCCTGACGGCCCGTAGCCGGTCGAGAACAGCACTTCTTCCTTCGGCTTCTTCTTCAGCCGCGCTACGATCGCCTTGGCCTGCTCGAACGGCCAGGCGTTGGATTGTTCGGCGAGCGCGCGCAGGTCGCTTGGGGTTACGGCAAGATCGATCGTGGACATCAGTGGTCTCCAGGGCCGCGGAAACTAGCGCTTCCGCGGACAAATGCAAACGAGTCGTCATTGCGAGCGAAGCGAAGCAATCCATTCGGCTGCGCAGGAAAGGAAGATGGATTGCTTCTTCGCAAGAGCTCCTCGCAATGACGAGAATCGACTAGAACGGGCTGACCGAAAAATAGCGCAGCCACAGATCGGTGTAGCGGCCTTTTTCCCAGAGCCGGAACAGCGCCCAGTTCAGCGATTGCCGCAACAGGTCGTTGCCCTTGCGCACGCCGATGCCGATGCCCTCGCCGAAATAGCGGCTCTCGACGAACGGCCCGCCGGAGAACGCGCAGCATTCGGCGGAGTCGGTGCCGTTGATCCAGAACGCCAGCGAGATCGCGTCGCCGAAAATGAAGTCGACCTCGCCGCGCCGCAACGCCAGCCGCAGCGCGTCGTCACTGGCATAGGGATGCAACTCGGCGTCGGTGAACATCGCCTTCAGGTAGGCTTCGTGCGAGGAGCCGGCGACGGCGCCGATCTTCTTGCCCTCGAGATATTCCGGACGGACTTCCGCCATCACGGCGTCGCGCCGCGACACGAACCGCGCCGGCGCGCGGTAATAGGGATCGGTGAAATCGACCCGGGCGCGCAATTGCGGCGTCACCGCCAGCGAGGCGATGATGGCGTCGCCGCGGTTGCTGGCGATCGCATCCAGCAGCGTCTCGAACCGCCGCATCTGGACCGTGCAGGTCACCTTGATCTCTTCACACAGCAATCGGGCGAGATCGACGTTGAAGCCGGCGGGATTGCCGTCCGGGCCGGTGAAATTGAACGGCGGATAGTCGGTTTCGGTGAGGAACCGGATCACTGTGAGGCGGGACAGATCGGGCCTGTCAGGACGCCGCCGCGGATCCCAGAACCCGGGCACCGCCTGCGGGGCGGCCTCCACAGCGGGTTTGGCGACGGTTTGGGCGTGTGCGGGCCCCGTGGACAGCATGATCGCCAGCATCGCCCCGAGCGACCATCCGGCCGGTCGGGTGGTCCGAAGCGGTGTTACATGAGGCAGAAAGGACATCTGGAACTGCGTTGCCGACGATTCCGAGGGATTTCGACGGCGTTATAGACCATCCGGTCGATAACGCGAGTGTCGTTTGCGTCATCGGACCCCAGCGACTACCGGGACGGCCGGGCAGCGCAAGGCCGCTGCCGCATCAAGCCCCGGCCGCGAAAAGGAGCGCATTGGCGATCTGTTTGCCCCCGACGTCGCCATGGCTTTTGACAAACTGGTCGGCCTGCAGGTTGTGAACTTTCCCGGCGGCGAACTGGTAGGCGACGGTCTCCGGAAGCAGGCTGCCCTTGACGAATTCACCGGCTTTCATCTTGACCGCGCCGTTACGGCCGATTCCGCCATACACATCGTTCTCGTCGCCAAGCCCGAGCGTCTTGTCGTTCGAGAACCGGGAGGCCAGCGCATAGGCGATCCCGACCGCCAGATCATTCACGGTGTGGGTCGCGAAAATCGGACCGTCCACCTTCGATTCGGCGACCACCTTGCGAAAGAAGCCATTCGTATTGCCGTCGACCTTTTCGGAAAAACCGTTGTGCGAGAAGGCGCCCTGCAGCAGCGCCAGGCTGGCCGGCCGGACCCCGACCGGCCCGTCGACCGCCGCCGTGACGACACGCGCGCCAAAGCTGTGTCCGATCAGATGAAGGCGAAGATCGGGACGCAACTGCCGCATCGACGCCAGCATCCCGTTGAGGGCCTTGCCGACGACGCCGGCACGCTCCTTCATCTGGTAATAGGTCGCGAGATTGAGCAGCCGCATGGCGGCCGCCTTTATTCCGCTGAAGATATCGCCGAACGAGGCCGCGCCACCGGTCGCGTCGTCGAGTCCAAGACTTCCGCCAAGACTTCCGCCTTCGTCGCTCGATGGCGGCGAGATCATCACGATCGGGTCTTGCAGCGTTTTCAGCATTTCATCGGCAGGGTGGGCACGAAACTTGTCGGAACCAGCGTCCGAGGCATCGCCTGAAGCTTTGGGAATCAGACCGCGGATGAGGTCGACGAATTCCTTCTGCCTGGCCGGGCTGTTCTCGATGCCGTCGATCAAAGTCTTGGCGTGCTCCAGCACCTCCGCGTCCGGCACATCGAACGCCCCCTTCAGCGATTCCAGCCTCTGCTTGACCTCGGCTGAACTGACATCATCGCCGTCGAGGCTGGCGACGCCGCCGGACGGTATCAGTTCGCTGTCCGCGAACTTCTTCGAAGGCCAGAAAACCCCGATGATCGCAAACTTCCTGTTGGCCAGCGAGGCATGCCTGGGAATCAGCGCCGACACATTGCCGAAAAGCCCGTTGTAAAGCTCCCGCGCCTCGGCCATGTCGTTATTCCAGCCGTGGCTCACGACAAAGAAGTCCGTCACCTTGCCGGCGCCGGACTGGCCGGCCGCGGCCTCGATCGCGGACTTCTGATCAGGGTTGAACAGCCGGCCGTCCTTGGTGATTTCCAGGGGAAAAAAAGCCTGACCCGCAATCGTATCCATGGGCAATCTCCCGCTTCGATATTGTCAGACGGATTGAATGGCGCGCATCAGGTCGACGAGGCCCTTGCCCTGGAAATAAACCGCGCGCTTGAGATCGGTTGCCGTCGACATGAAGATGTTCTTGACGGCTTCGGGATTGCCGACGAATTCTCTACGTACCGACAGAAACGCCGCGATGACGCCGGAGACATGCGGCGCGGCCATGCTAGTGCCGCTGTCTTCCTTGTAGTTGGCGGTGAGGGCTGCTGGCGGCGCACCCGCGGCATCGGCGGGCGGCGCATTCCCCGCAACGGCGGCCGCATCGATGTTACCGCTCAGGCAGGAAATGATTTTCTCGCCGGGCGCCACCATGTCCGGCTTGAGACGCCCGTCTCCGGTCGGCCCTTTCGAGGAGAAGTAGGAAACGCCGTAAATGTGAGGCATCTCGCGATGCGTGGAGCCCACCGTGATGGCCAGTTCCGCATTGCCGGGATCGTTGATCGTCACATCCTGTCCGGCCGGCACCGAGCCGCGGCCCTGCGCCTGATTGAAGCCGTAGCCGGTATTGCCGGCGGCGACCACGACGACCACGCCGGAACGCACCAGCCGATCGACTTCCACGCATAGCGGGCTCTGGCCGCAGGCAAACCATTTCGGTTCGAAATCATACCCGACGCTCATGTTGACGCCGTGCACGCGAATGCGCCGGCCGCCGCCATTGAGCTCCTGAACGTATTCGAGCGCGGCGATCAGATTGCTGGCGCGGCCCTTTCCGTCCTTGTCCAGCACCTTGAGGCTCAGAAGCTTGCATTCCGGCGCCATGCCGGACATCTTGGGGATGTCGGTCACCGTCTCGCTGACGATGGTATCATCCTCGTTGCGGCGCTGGATCGTTGCCACGATGGGCTGCGCAGCCTGCGCCTGGTACTCGCCGGCAATGATGCCGGCGACATGGGTGCCGTGCCCCTTCTCATCGGTGCAGGCGCTGGCCGAGGTGCCGTCCCCGGTAAAGTCGCGATGGACCAGCGGATCGCTCAGCTCCAGGTTCTTGTACTTCTGAAAATGCGGATGCGTCTTGTCGATCCCGGTATCGACGACCGCCCATAAAACATTCTTTCCCGAAGTACCGAAGGAGTTGCGGGCGGCATCCGCCTTGACGGTGCTGACGGAAAGATTGGTGAAAACACTGACCTCGTCGTCCTGCCAGATCCGGTAAAGCGCCGGCCTGGCCGGCTTGCCGTCGGCCGTCGGCCTTGCCTTTCTTTCCAGCTCGCTGCGCTGGACGAGCGCCTTGATATTTTCAGCGCTCAACCGTCCGAACAGATATTGCTGGCTGTATTCGCTCTTGCTGGCGTCGATTTCCTGAAGGTCTTTTGCGGCGGGCGCAGGGACCGCATCTTTTTTGACTCTGTCCGGATGCGAGGGCCGCACCCCCGGCAGCTGGTCGATCCATGCCCACAGATCGTAGCGAGCGGCCTTTCTGCCGCCCCAGTACTCCAGATTGACGTCGATGATGATGTCGAAGATCACGCCCGGCGCAGCAGTCCGCATCTTTTCCAGCAGCGGCAGGGCGATGATCGTACGATCAAGCGTTCGCGGGGTGAAGGACTCGTCTTTCGGGTTGTCCTGAGAAGGAGCGGACGATTGGTTGGCGCCGGAGGACGATCGATTCGCCGTCCCCGCTTCCGCGGCGGGTGTCTTTGCCGGTGTCTTCGGTTTTCTGCCTTTGGCCATGAGCCCCCCAAATTACCCGATGATGGGCAGAGCCAGGGAAACTGTCAACGTGGGGTTGCGCGACAACGCCCCCGGTTCCGGTACCGGGCTCAGAGATACCGCTTGAGGTCGGCGGCAGCCTCTTCGGGCGTCCGTTTCAGATTGAAGGGGGCCACGAACTTGCCGTCGCGGTCCATCAAATAGATCAGCGCGGTGTGATCCATGGTGTAGTCGCCGTCTTTCAGCGGAACCTTCTTGGCATAGACCCGGTAGCCCGAAATCACCTTCGCCACCGCCTCGGGGCTGCCGGTCAGCCCCTTCAGGCGCGGGTCGAAGCTCGACAGATAATCCTTCATCAACGCAGGGGTGTCGCGCTCCGGATCGACCGAAACGAACCAGGCATTGACGCGGTCGGCATCTTTCCCCATCGCCCGCAGCACCTCGGACATTTCGAACAGCGCCGTCGGGCAAACGTCGGGGCAGTGGGTGAAGCCGAAGAAAATCACCGTCGGCCGGCCCTTGAGGTTGGCGTCGGTTACGGTCTGACCGGCCTGGTCGGTCAATTGAAACGGACCGCCGATCGCGGCAGGCGCGGTCACATTGCGCAATCCGCCCATCGCCCACAGCATCAGCACGAGGCCGACCACCAGGCTGGCGCCGAACGCGGCGAGGATGATCAGCGGACGAACGGCCTGCGCGCGGGTGGGCTGATCCGTCATGATGTTTCCTAACTGTCCGGGATCAGAAGCAGGCGGAGATGCCGGAGGTAATCATCTCGAAAAACACGGTGGTGCCGTAATGGAACCAGAGCGCCAGTGCGCCGGCAAGCACCAGGGCGCCGAGCGCAGCACTGCCGACCACGATCGCCAACGCGACTTTGCGGCCCGGCAAGATCGCGGGCATTTCGGGCTGCGTGGAAACCGGCTGAGCCATGGACAACCATCTGAAAGCACTGGCGTCTGACCGGCGTTGCCGTCGGTTCGCCTGCCTGTTCCGTTCAGATAGGACTAGTCGGGCTGCCGGGCAAGCGCCGCGGGATTGGGCGCGATCACTTCACGCTGACCGATGGCGCGATCCCGGCGCGACGACGGCCGCGGCGCGGCCTGGGCATCGAGGTAGCAAGGCTTGTACATCGCCTGCAATTGCTTGCCGCGCAGGAAAATCATCTGCGATTTCAGCCCGCCGCGCTGGGCGATCCAGCGCCGCACCGGCGTCGGATACATCGAATACAGCATCTGGGTGGCTTCAGGGTTGGTGATGGCGCGGCCATTGGCGCCGAAATCCCATGCGGCGTGGAAGCCCAGATTGGCGGCAGAGGTCACGCAGATCTTGTCATGGGGAACCGCGCCGAGCACGATGGTGCAGGCCGAGGCGCACAGACCGTCGATGATCACCTGCTCGCCCGAGGTGCGCAGGCCCTGATACTTGTCGACGTAAGTCCCGATCCGGCCACCACGGTCATCGGCGATGCGAACCACAGCATGGCTCGCCCCCATCCCTGCCATCAGGAGAACCGCCGCGAGCAACCCCGTCACGAGCTTCATGTCCCAGCCCCAGTCCAAACCGTCGAACCCGAATCTGCTGCCTTGTGCGATGCAAAGCGTTTCGCCAGCGTGTTGCCGGATCGTGATTTTGTCCAGATGGCGGAGACCCCTCCAAACAAATTCAAATTAAGTGTTGCAGCCACGCTGCACCTGGCGGCGGGAAAAGGTCCCAAACTGGAACAGGTTAACAAATCCTTCGCGCGGCTTGAGCGCATCCTGGACACGCCCTGGCCGCCGCGGGCAGCCGTTTGCCGTTGACCGCGGGAAAGGGTGCGGGCTTCAATCGCGCAAGGTGGAGGGAATGACGCGATGGCAGAGGATGCGGACGTAATCGTGGTCGGCGGGGGCCTTGCGGGTCTCGTCGCGGCAACCGAAATCGCCGACGCCGGCAAGCGCGTCATCGTGGTCGACCAGGAGGGCGAACAGAGCCTCGGGGGCCAGGCCTTCTGGTCGTTCGGCGGATTGTTCCTGGTCGACAGTCCGGAACAACGCCGGCTCGGCATCAAGGACAGTTTTGACCTCGCGCTGCAGGACTGGATGGGATCGGCGGGATTCGACCGCGACGATGACTACTGGCCGCGACGCTGGGCCGAAGCCTATGTCGCCTTCGCCGCCGGCGAGAAGCGCGAATGGCTGCGGGCGATGGGCCACCGGATTTTTCCGGTGGTCGGCTGGGCCGAGCGCGGCGGCTATGACGCGATGAGCCACGGCAATTCGGTGCCCCGGTTCCATGTCACCTGGGGCACCGGCCCCGGCATCGTCGAACCCTTCGAGCGGCGAGCGCGCGAGGCGCAGGCCAGCGGCCGCCTGACCTTCAAGTTCCGCCACCGCGTCGATGCGCTCAGCATCACCAACGGCACCGTCGACGGCGTCAGCGGCGCGATTCTGGCGCCCGACAACGTCGAGCGCGGCATCAGTTCCTCGCGAAAAACCGCCGGCGAGTTCAGCCTGCGCGCGCAGGCCGTCATCGTCGCCTCCGGCGGCATCGGCGGCAACCACGATCTGGTGCGGCAGAACTGGCCGAAGCGGCTCGGCGCGCCGCCGAAGAACATGATCTCCGGCGTGCCCGAACATGTCGACGGCAGGATGATCGGCATCACCGAGAAAGCCGGCGCGCGGCTGATCAACCGCGACCGGATGTGGCACTACGTCGAGGGCATCAAGAACTGGGCGCCGATCTGGCCGCGCCACGGCATCCGCATCCTGCCCGGCCCATCCTCGATGTGGTTCGACGCCACGGGAAAACGCCTGCCCGCGCCGCTGTTTCCCGGCTCCGACACGCTGGGGCAGCTGCACTACATCATGGGGACCGGCTACGACTATTCCTGGTTCGTGCTGACGCAAAGCATCATCAAGAAGGAGTTTGCGCTTTCCGGCTCCGAACAAAACCCCGACCTCACCGGCAAGAGCTGGCTGGCGACGGCACGGCGCGCCACCAACAAGGGCGCGCCCGCGCCGGTCGAAGCCTTCAAGAGCCACGGCGTCGATTTTATTGTGCGCGACAATCTTGAGGATCTCGCCGGCGCCATGAACACGTTGAGCGGCGACAACCTCCTGAAGCTGGACTACGTCAAAGCCCAGATCGAGGCGCGCGACCGCGAGATCGCAAATCCCTACGTCAAGGACGCGCAGGTGATGAACATTCACAACGCGCGAAAATATATCGGCGACCGGCTGATCCGCACCGCCAAACCGCACCGCATTCTCGATCCCGCGCAGGGTCCGCTGATCGCCGTCAAACTCAACATCCTGACCCGCAAGACGCTGGGCGGTTTTGAAACCGACCTCGACTCCCGTGTATTCGGCAGCGAGGGCGCGATCATGCCCGGGCTCTACGCCGCCGGCGAAGCCGCCGGTTTTGGTGGCGGCGGCATGCACGGCTACCGCTCGCTGG
Organism: Hyphomicrobiales bacterium; assembly: GCA_038212905.1. Classification (GTDB taxonomy): domain Bacteria; phylum Pseudomonadota; class Alphaproteobacteria; order Rhizobiales; family Xanthobacteraceae; genus Bradyrhizobium. Next base: position 4,826 of record JBBQUA010000032.1, on the reverse strand, counting down.
AAGGCACGTTTCTGGGCGGCTGTTTGTTTTCGGGGAGGAATGCGGGGAGGGCCGCGGCGAAGGCGACGGGGTGAGAATCAGTCTCCGTGCTGACATCAGCCCTCCGAAAAAATATCTTCGATATCCTGACGCCCATCGAGCACACGCACGATTTCCGGTCGACCATCTTTCAAACGATAGAACACAACATGGAGGCTGGCGGCGAGCGAGCGCAGGCCAGTTCGGATTTCATCGCGAGATCGTCCTGCGAAAGGAAAGTCGTCAATCGTCGCAACGACCTCGGCAATTTCGCGCAAGAGTTTGTCGGCGGTCACTCGCCCTGCGGTATCGGCGTAGTATTCCCATAGGCTGTCGATATCATCGACGGCTTCGGGCGACCAGATAACCCGAGACCTATGCTCCGCCATGCCCCGAATTCTTCCGACGAAGGAAGTCCTCGATATCCAAAGCGCTGCCCTTGCCCGCGTCCAGCGAGCGGGCGCCCTTGTCTATTTCGGCACGAAGCGCGGTCAGCTTTTCGACATGTGAAAGCAGCTTGCGGCCGATCTGTTCCTGGTCGGCATCCGGCAGGCGCGAAAGTTGGACGATGGCTTGTTCGAGCGTCTTGACCATGGGCGCAGCCTAGCACATTTCGTCCTCGCGGCGCTCCGGAATTTGAAGAAAATGAACCTGTTGCCCAGCCCGGGCATGACGCGCTTTGCCAAGCGCGCCCTCGCGCGCTAAGTAATCGGCCCCATCTTCAGGAGAAGCATATGACCATCCAGCGTTTCGATACCGGCCCGCGCATGAGCCAGGTCGTCGTCCATGGCGACACCATCTATCTTGCCGGCGTCGTTGCCAGCAATGCGGCCGGCGAGAGCGTCACCAGGCAGACGCAGGACGTGCTTGCGACCATCGACAGCCATCTCAAGAAGGCCGGAAGCGACAAGTCGAAGCTGCTGTCGGCGACGATCTATATCACCGACATGAAGACCTTCGCCGAGATGAACGCGGTATGGGACGGCTGGGTTTCGGCCGGCAATACCCCGGCGCGGGCCACCGTCGAGGCCCAACTGGCATCGCCGAAATACAATGTCGAGATCATGGTGATTGCGGCCAAGTAACGCTCTTTCTTCTCCCCTCCCCCCGCGAGCGAAGCGAGTGGTGGGGAGGGGAGCCGACCCCCGATCGATTTTCGGGAACCTATTCGGCTTTGCCGCATCCAACCGTCAGCAGTAGCCTGTCGACGGATCGAGCAAAGTCACCATGCGCCACGCACCCATTCCGAAAATTGCCGCAACCGGGTCCGCCGACGCCGCGCTGGTCGCCCGCGCGCTGGCCCGCGACGAAGCCGCCATTCGCAGCATCATGCAGGCGAACAACCGCAGGCTCTACCGGCTCGCCCGCGGCATCCTGCGCAACGACGCCGAGGCGGAGGATGTGGTGCAGGAGACCTATGTCCGGGCCTTCACCCATCTCGAGGGGTTTCGCGGCGACTCGGCTCTCGCGACCTGGCTCGCGCGCATCGCGATGAATGAGGCGCTGGGCCGGCTGCGCCGCCAGCGCGCCAGCGTCGACCTCGATACCCTGGCGCCGGGCGTGCTGGAGGCGCAGATCATTCAATTCCCGCTCTCGGCGCCGTCAGAGGATCCGGAAAAATCCATGGCACAACGTGAAATCCAGGCAGTGGTCGAGCACGCGATCGATGACCTGCCCGAAGCCTTTCGCATCGTCTTCATCACCCGCGTGATCGAGGGCATGAATGTCGAGGAAACCGCCGAAATCCTCGGTTTGAAGCCGGAGACCGTGAAGACAAGGCTGCACCGCGCCCGCACGATGTTGCGCGACGATGTCGAAAGGAAAATAGGTCCCGTGGTGATGGAAGCGTTTCCGTTCGCCGGCAAACGCTGCGAACGCCTGACCGAGGCCGTGTTGAAGCGGCTCGGCCTGCCCGCCTGATTTTTTCGGGAACGTTTTCGCGCATGCGCCATCCAACCCCTGTGATCAACCACGCGCCAGGGTTCAAGGCCCGACGCCACAGGAGAGTAAAACCATGTTCGTTCGATTGAGCGCGGCGATCGCCGCGGTGAGCCTGCTCGGCAGTCCGGCCCTTGCGCAAGGCGCCGCAAAACCTACCGATCCGCAGATCGCGCATATCGCCTATACGGCGGGCGTGATCGATATCGCGGCGGCGAAACAAGCGATGACCAAGGCCAGCCACAAGGACGTCAAGGCCTTCGCCGCCGACATGCTGCGCGACCATGAGGCCGTCAACAAGCAGGCGCTGGACCTTGTGAAGAAGCTCAAGGTCACGCCCGAGGACAACGACACCAGCAAGGCACTGACAAAACAGGCCGCCGACAAGCACGCCGAGCTGGAAAAGCTGAAGGGCGCTGAATTCGACAGGGCCTATGCCGCCAATGAAGTCGCCTATCACAAGGCGGTCAACGGCGCGCTGGAGACGCTGCTGATCCCCAACGCCGGCAATGCCGAACTGAAGAGCCTGCTGCAAACCGGCCTGAAGATCTTTCAGGGTCACCAGCAGCATGCCGAGCACGTCGCCGCGGCGCTGAAGTAGGGAGCCGCCGATGAAGCCGGGATGGATACTTGCCGTCGCAGCCAGCCTGATGGCGGGAATGTCCGTCCCGGCACCGGCCGCCACGCTTCAAATCACCATGGATAATCTGGTGATCTCGCCGGCCGAAGCCTCAGCCAAGGTCGGCGACACCGTCGAATGGATCAACAGGGATGTCTTCGTCCATACCGCCACGGCGCGAAACGGCGACTGGGACATCAACATGCCGGCGAAGAAGACCGTCACGTCGGTTCTGAAGAAAGCGGGCAGCATCGAATATTACTGCCGCTTCCATCCCAACATGAAGGCGAAGCTGACGGTCGCGCCGTAGTCTTGGCGTGCGGCCATTGAAATCTCTCAATCGAAATCCATGACCTCGAAGGTAATCGATTGGGCGTCCCGAACCTTCGATAGTCAATCAGCCGATCCATCCGGCGCTATCGAAGGAGAGAGACCATGACCGGCGTCCATACCATTGCCAGCGGCTATATCGATCTGTGGAACGAGCGGTCGCCGGACCGAAGGCGCGACATGCTCGCGGCGAACTGGACCAGCGACGCCAGATATGTCGATCCGCTGACGTCGGGCGACGGTCACGCCGGCGTCGACGCGCTGATATCAGGCGTGCAGGAGCGCTTTCCGGATTTCCGCTTCAAGCTGATCGGCCAGCCCAACGGCTTCGGCGATCACGTCCGCTTTTCCTGGGGCCTCGGCCCCGACGGCGCCGACAGCCCGATCAAGGGCACGGATTTCGCCGTCGTCAGCGATGGACGAATCCGGAGCATCACCGGATTTCTCGATCAGCTGCCGCCCGGCGCTTGACCGGGAAACGCCATTGCTCCGACGGGCCGGGGTAATCGTGCGCGCAACGCCTGCGCCAGCCCGACCGCCACGCAGGCCTGCCAGACCGGATAGAGCACCGAGGTCAGATCGAGATCGAGCGCGCTGTCGAGCGCCACCAGGGCGCCCGTCACGGTGCCTGATATCAGCATCGGCAGCCAGGCCATGAAGCTGCGCGGACCAGCCGGCAGCAAAGCCATCCCGAGCGCCATGATGCCGGCGCCGACAAAGCCGCCAGTCAGGCCGGCCAGAATATTCCTCAACATCTTGCCGGCGCCGTTGGCCAGCCCATCGGTGAAGATCGCGGCGTTCACCGCGGCAACGAAGGCGATCATGGTGACGATGGCGGCGGCCAGCGCCGCCCACCCCGGATTGACGGAGAGCCGCCGCACCAGAACGAACACCAGCACGGCGAACGGAAGCGCCACCAGCGCGATCCTGATATCGCCGGGCGTGCCGCCGAGCTTGTCGATCACGGGCGGCAGCAGTGGCGTCAGGAGGCCGGTCACGATGCCGGCAACCGCGACCTTCAGGAGGTCGTTGCGGGATCGGTCGGAGGCAGCCATCGCGTCGGTCAACGTTCACCTCCCCTTGCTCGAATTGGTTTGGAGCCCGCGAAGCGTACAGGAGATCAAACGGCACGGCCAATGATATCAGATAGTTATCGATCTCCGGCACACGGATTTGACGGGAACGCGCACCAGGACCGGTGTTCGAAGAGCGACGTTGTGATACAATTGCGAAATGACAACCAAGGCTCTAAAAGAGATATTGGAACACGCTGCGACCTGGCCCGTGGAGGACCAGAACGATCTCGCGGAATATGCCCGCGAGATCGAAGCGCGGCGCACCGGCGTCTACACCATGTCCGATGATGAACGAGCGGCCGTGGGCAGGGGTTTGGCCGAGGCGGATCGCGGTGAGTTCGTCGCCGACGAGACGGTCGCAGAGGCTGACAAGCGCCACCAACGATGAGGGTTCGATACACCCCGGAAGCCTTCGCAGATCGGGAACGAATTCTGGAATATCTCAGAGAGCGCTCGCCGAGTGGAGCGCGGAAGGTTGCAGCGAGCATCCGCGAAGCGGTGACGCAACTTGGCGATCAACCGCTCAGTGGCTATCGAACTGAAAATCCCGACGTCCGGATCATGTTCGTTGTTCGCTACCCTTACAAAATCTTCTATCGGTCCAGCGAGACTGCCATCGAGATTTTGCACATCCGCCACACCTCGCGGCGAGCCTGGACCGGCGATCGATAGATCTGGCCGCTCAACCGCCCCTCCCCACAAATTAAAGCCGCGCCAGCCCGAAGGCTGACGCGGCGATGGCCGTTCTGTTGCTAGGTGGACCAACCCCGAACGGTTACGCCGCGAGGCGCACTTCGTTCAATGCAACGTTATCGTTTGCATTTAGGTTTTTGACCCGATAACGG
>JBBQUA010000031.1:0-32527 GCA_038212905.1 Hyphomicrobiales bacterium | reverse complement strand
GAGGCCGCGGTCGGCCGCGCCGACCAGCCAGGCCTCGGCGCCATCCATCAGGATTTCGCCTGATGCCATCGAGCGGGTGCCGAGTTTGTCCTTGAGGCGGACGATGCGGTAGGCGTTGCGGCTTCCGTCCCTCAGCCGGCGCGGCATCGCGAACAGCGCAAGCCCTTTTGTGCCGGCGGGCGCGCCCTCGGGCCGCGCCAGCAGCAGCGCGACATCGGCGTCGGCATGCGAGCAAAACCATTTGTCGCCGCTGAGCCGCCATGTGCCGTCAACCTTGCGGGCCGTCGTTTCGATGGCGCCGACGTCGGAGCCGCCGGAACGTTCGGTCATGAACTGCGTGCCCTTCCACATCGTGGCGAGGTCGCCGGACAGCATCTTCGGCAGCAAATAATCCTGCAGGTCGGCGCTGGCGAATTTGCGGATCAGATGGATAGAGGTGTCGGTGACGCTGATCGGGCACATCAGCCCGAACTCGGCCTGCACGAACAGATATTGCAGCGCGTATTTGGCGACCGCCGGCAGCGGACGGTCCATGCCGAGCGTGCCGGCGCGATGGCTCATGGCGTGAAACTGGAAGTCGCCGAACGCGATCGCCTCCATGTCGCGGTAGGAGGAATGGTAGTCGATCCAGTCCTCGTCGCGCCCGAAACGGTCGCGCGGGTGCAGCATCGGCGGATTCTTGTCGGCGGCTCTGGCGAGCTCGTCGAGCCGGCCACCGGCCAGTGCGCCGAGGCGGTCGAAATGGGGCTCGAGCCGGGATAAGTCGTTGGGCTGCAGATAGAGCCTGAGCAGGTCGCGCAGGCCGCGATCGACGGCATAGAAATTCTGTCCCGCGCCATCCGGCGCGATGTGATCGGCGCCGCGTTTCGGATCCTGCGCCGCGGCGGCGCCGGACGATGGGTAGGACGAAGGCGCGTGCATGGTGGACCTCGCTTCGGATCGTCCGATCGGCCGGCGGCGCGTTGCCGTGGCCGTCCGCTCAATATCGCCTTCTGGCCGACTATTCCAACACTATCCGGCGTTTGCGGTGCAATGCGGGCGCTGGCCTGTGGCATTTTCGCTGACTCGTCGCCCATGACATGATATGAAAATCGCTCAACCTCAGGGAGATTGAAAAATGGCGTCACCGGCAGACTTGGGCAAACTGCAGCTTTGCGATTTCGAACCGCATCTCAATGCCGTCTTCGAGATGGATTCGCCGCATGGCAAGGTGCCGCTGCGGCTCGCTGAAGCGACCTCGCACAAACACCCGCTGCCCGAGACCGTGAAAACAGGCGAGGGCCAGCAGCACAAGATCCGGGACGGCGGCGGCTTCACGCTGCAATTCGTGGCGCCCGAAAGCTCGCGGCTGAAGCAGGGGATCTACCCGATCAAGCATCCCAAGCTCGGCACTCTCGAAGTATTCCTGGTGCCGACCGGGCCGGTCCATGACGGGCACGGCTTTCACGCGGTGTTCGGTTAGGCGTGCCGGCCGCTTCTCCGGCTCAGGCCGGCGCGGCGGTCCAGCGCATCAGGTCATAGACGCCCTTGTCCTCCTCGGTCCTGAAACCGAGACGACAATAGAGCCGCATCGCCGGATTATTTTTTTCGACATGAATCGTCACCGTCTTGGCGGCGGCGGCGGCCTCGTCCATCAGGTCCAGCAGCAGCGCTTCGCCAAGGCCCTTCCCGCGATGCGACGGCAGCAAAGCGATATCGATGATGCAGTGCTGGCTCGGCCAGCGCTCGATATAGAGCCGGCCGATGTCCTCGCCAGCGCGCATGGTCACCAGCCAGTCGGCGTCCGGATAATACTGCTGGTAATGGGCATGCTGCGCGCGGAATTGCATGTCCAGGAATGCGGCTTTCTCCGCGTCGGTCCACGGCGTGACGGCGAGTTCCTCGGTACGGGTGGAGGCATAGACCAGTGCCAGGAACGGCAGGTCGGCTTCGGTCATCCGGCGGAACGCCAGACCTGCACCGGCCGCGCGCGCCCAGCCGAACGGGACCGCTGGCGGGGATGCATTCATGGCGGTGACAATCAACCGCGCGGGGGGAAAATGCCCTGCATGGCGATGATGTAAAGCAAGGTCAAATACGGCTGCAGGTTATTGTGCGGAAGGGAGCTTCCGGTGATCGACAAGCTCTGGAAGTTCATGTTGACCAGATTGGCATTGGTCGTGGATTGATAAATCGTGCCCGCTTTCGAGCGCGCGATGAATTCGGTCGGCGAAGGACTCTTCAGCGTCGCATTCTCAGTCGAACCCTGAAACAGATGGTTGTGCAACGGCATTTCCGACTGCAACAGGGTGACGTTTGGCTCGCCGCCTGTCTCGCCCAGAAAGCGTTGGGACAATCCCCCGCCCTGTCCCGCGCCGATCGGAGCGGAGCCTTGCAGGTCGGGAAGCGCGAAGGTCGACTTGCCGTCGCCGCCGTAATAGGTGCCGAGCAGCGAGAACAGGGCGGTGTTCTGGGAGATAGGCAGCAACTGTCCGTCGCACGTGGCCCAGCCCCTTGGCGCGAAGTAGCTTGTGAAGATTCTGATCTCGGCGACGAAAGGATCGGACATGAACGCCCTCTAGTTTTGCGTCGGAAAAATACCGTACAGCGAGATGATGAAATTGATGCAGAGGAACGGCATCATGTTGTCGTGCGGCTGGCTTCCACCGACGAACTGCACGGTGTTGGGAGCCAGCGCCGGGCCGGCGACATCGATGACGTAGGACTCGATCGTCGGCGACGTTGCGAGGATGTTGCCGTCCGGATTTGGGTTGCTGGCGGTCGCGGTCGAGGCCATCACAGCATGATTGTGGATCGGCAGTTGCGGTATGGTGATCGTGACGCTCTCCACCCCGGCCATCTCGCCGAGTTGATAATTCTGCGAGATGTTTGGGCCCTGGCCCGCGTGAACCGGGATACGGCTCTGCAGGTTGGGCAGGCCAAAAGTTTCCTGACCGTCGCCACCAAAGGTGGTTCCGATCAAGTTGAACAGCGCATCGTTTTCGGAAATCGGCACCAACTGGCCGGCACAGAAGGCCCACCCGAGCGGCGCGAAGTTGCCGCCGAACATGCGAATCTCGCCGATAAAGGGTTGGCTCATGCAAGCTTCCTCTTAATTTTGCGACGGGAAAACGCCCTGCAGGGCGATGATGAAATTCACCACGAGAAAAGGTTGCCTGTTCTCGTGCGGCTGGCTGCCGCCGGTGTTCGATATCGAGGTGAGGTTCAAGGTGGTGAGATCGGTAAAGCCGCCGTAGGGGATGCCGACTTCGCGGGCGAGAAGGTTGCCCGACACGGTATTCAAGTTGCCCTGGGTCGAAGACGCGGTGACGAAATGGTTATGCGCCGGCATTTCGCTCTGGTTCAGCGTATGGAATTCCTGACCGGCGGCCTGGCCCCTGACAAAGCCCTGTCCCTGATGGATCGCAGTTCGCCCGCGCAGGTCAGGCAATGCGAAAGTGGTCGACCCGTTGCCGCCATAAGTTGTTCCTATGAGAGAAAACAGTGCCTGGTTCTGATTGATGGCCAGCAGCGCGCCGTTGCAAAAGGCCCAGCCCTTGGGAGGATAATTCCACGAGATAAGCTTTACTTCGCCAACAAAAGGCTGACTCACGCAATGCCCCCTTCGTTCAATATACTACTTGAGGTTTATACGATCTGTAGCCGTAAGTCGACATGAATCTGCGCGCGGCGGACGGCAGGCGCCCATCGAGCGGGCGACAACGATCGGTCATCCCGCGCCACGGAAGCCCCGGTTCAATCGTTGTGTCACGTCAACAGCCGCCAAGGCGCGCTGCTATGCCAGCAAGCCGACATGAAGATGCGCCAGGTGAACCGCGCCGTGGCTGTCGAGTAGCACGCCGACGTCGTCGCCGGCATGTGCCCCGTCAATCTGCGCGACATTGGTCCAATGCGGTCCAAAATCGCTCTTCGCGTTTGTGTTGAACTGAAGCGTCGCGAAAGAGCCGCTCGGATCCTCCACCACGCGTACCAGCGTGGCGTCGACGACGTCCGAATAATGGAATTTCGCCGTCAATGCCGAGAAATCAAAGCTGTCGCCTTCAGCGAACTTGTAGTCCGCGACATGGGTGAGCGGCGGCGGCGTCGAGCCGCGGACATCGACATTCGCGAACACGAAATTGTCGGCACCGGCCCCGCCGACCAGGATAACGCCGCCATGACCGGCATCGATGGTATCATTGCCCGCGGTGCCGCGGATGATTGGCAGCAGAGGCGCCTGGGCCTGGGCCTGCGCCTGCGCCTGGCCAGGATTGGCCAGCGCCACATCGGCCGGGTCGGGTAGCCGGCGCTCGCCGGCATCCAGTGCGACATTCATGACGCCGGCGCTGGTCGAATCCGCTAGGCCGATCACGTGACCAAGTTCATGAACGAGCACGGTCAACAGGTCGATATGGCTGGCTGCGTTGCCGCCGTTGGCCATCAACTGGTTCGGCACCGTCGTTGTGTGGAATTCGGCATTGTCGGCCGGCGTGGAATCGATGAACCAGCCCCAGCCGGCGGCATTGCCGTCGATCGTGATGATGCCATGTTCGTCGCTGTTGGCGAGGAAGCCGGAATTCGGCAGGTCGTCGATGATGATATGGGCGGCAGCATATTCCATTTGCGCCTTCTGCGCGGCCGATGCGCCGGCGGCGACCCAATGCGCGATTGCGACGGCGAGCAGTGGCGTCAGCTCATCCGGCTTCACAACTTCCGAACTGCCCGGACCCTGGCCGTTCAGCGCCATTTGCGGTGTCGCCGGCGGCGACGGCGGTGCGGCCTGGTTGAAGAACACGTTGGTGTCGACCCGCATATTGTTGCCGGGGGCGGCGCTGGCGGTCAGGCCGTTGGCTGCAGCGAGCGCCGCGGCGCTGGCCTGCGTGACGTTGACATGATCGCTGCCTCCGGGGGCGCCGCCGACGCGTGCGGTGGTGTTGGCGCCGCTGGCATTGGCGTTGGAGAACGTGTTGCCGCTGATATTGGCGTTGATCACGCTGGCGCCGGCGGTATTGAAATTATTGACGAAGAGTCCGCGGTCATCGACGATGTCGCGGATGGTGTTGCCCGTCAAAGTGAGGTTGAAGGTGCTCGCCGAGTTCTGGGCACCGACGCCGATCTGGGCGTTGATGCCTTCGAACCCCAAGCCGCTGCCGCCGACGCTCTGGATGATATTGTTAGTGACGCTCAGCGTCATCGAGCCGCTGGCAGCCTCGTCGTGGAGGTCGAGGCCGTTGCCGATCTGGGCGCCGGAACCCGCCTGGCCCTGGGTGCCGACCGTGGTGTTGCGCAGGAAGCCGGTGACGGTGCCGGTGCCGAAATGGTTGACGGCGATGCCGACCGCGCGGTTATGCGTGACGAGATTGTTGTTGACGTCGAAATTCAGGTTGCCGGCGAGGGCGCTGCTGAGGGTGATGCCGGAATTGTTGGTATCGAAGGTGTTGAGGCCGCCGGCCGTGCCGTCACCGAGGTGGACGTTGAGCGTGCCGTCGTTGGACGAGCCCTGGAAGCCGGTCGCGGTGTAGGTCGACGGAGTCGTGAGATTGCCGCTGAACGTATTGTGGGTGGCATGAACCGTCGCGGTCGGCGTCCCGGTGATGCCGCCGGTGGCCAGGTTGATCACGAACTCACTGCCGGCGACGGTCGAGGCGCCGTTGTTGGAGAAGGTGCTGTTGGTCACCACCAGATCCGCCAGCGTGCCGCCGGTGTTCTGGATGAAGACGTTATGGACATAGGAGTTGGTGACGCTGAGGTTGTTGAAGGTGGTGACGTGGCTGGCGTTGCCGGTCAGTTCGAACAGATAGATATTACCTTCGCCATTGCCTGAGGCGCTGTTGCCGTTGCCGGAAATGTTCAGCTTGTTCAGCACCAGGCCGCTGAGGGTATTGCCGGCAATGCCGTTCCCGCCGGCGCCGCTGATGTTCATGTAGTTGAGGTTGACATCCTGGGTGTTGGTCAGGCTGACGGCGTCGCCGGTGGTGTTCTGGATGGTGCCGCCGGAGCCGGCCGTGCTGCCGGTGCCGGTGACGGTCAGATGACCGCTGGTGCCGGTGTTGTTGAGGATGATGCCGCTGACCGGGTCCGCAGCGGCGGTGTTGTTGCCGGACGAAATGCTCTCGAAGGTCAGGTTATTGGCGCCGATGGTCGTGTTGACGACGTTGAGCGCGGTGGCGCTGCTCGAACTGATGGAGTTGCCGCTGCTCTGGACGTTGACTGTGCCGCCGCCGGTGGCGTTGAAGCCGACGCCGGTGGTTGTGGTGATGTCGAGGCCGTTGCCGCCGGCGTTGAAGTTGATGGTGGTGCCGGTATTGCTGGTGAGGTCGACGCCGTTGATGGCGCCGGTGCTGAGCGCGGTCTGGCCGTTGAAATTGATGGTGCCGCCGGTGTTGGCGTCGATGTCGATGCCGCCGCCGCCGCCGCTGGCACTGATGGCGCCGGAGAAGGTGACGGTGCCGCCGGTACGGCCGGTGATCTCGACGACGTCGCCCCCGGCGGTGTTCTTTGTCACCGAAGCGGCGATCGAGATGTTGCCGCTGCCGCCGGCAATGTTGACCGCGTTGCCGCCGGGGTCGTTGGTCGATCCGATCGAGCCGCCGGAGACGGTGATGGCGTTGGTGTTGCCGGCGATATTCAGCCCGGAGCCCGCGACGCCGTCGATATCGACGCTCGAGAAGGTCACATTGCCGTTGGCGCCGTTGAGTTCGATGCCGTCGCCGCCGGTGTTGTCGATGGTCGTGGTGGAGAAATTGAACGTGGCCGCCGAGCCGCCGTCGATGCGGATGCCGTCGGATCCGCCGCCGCTGGTGCCGGCGATGGTGACGTTGCCGCCGGAGAAGGTCCCGGTACCATCGACGTCGTTGACCTTGATGGCGGTGTTGGCGACCGTGCCAGTGGCACCGAGGGAACCGAACGTCACGCCGCTGGCGCCGACCGAGACGCCGCTCCAGTTGAGAACCTGGCCTGTCGTCGACGTGACGCTGTTGCCGCCGCCGGTGATGGTGATGATGACGCCGCCGGAGGCGCTGAAGCCGGTGCCGCTGGTGGTATCGATGTCGAGGCCGCCGCCGAAGTTGACGCTGCCCCCGGTGTTGAGGCTGACGGCGGTGTGGGTGCCGGTGTTGATGACATTGGAACTGCCGGAAAACGTGTAATTTCCGGTGTTGCCGCTGATGTCGATGCCGGCCGTCGTCGAATTGGTGATGTTGAGGTTGCCGGTGACGGTGAAGTTGCCGGTGAGGCCGCCGGCCAGCTGAATGCCCTGCGCTCCGCCACTCGAGCTGACGGCTTCGAGGCTCACATTCAGCACGCCGCCGTGATCGATGTCGACCGCCGAGCCTGCACCGGAAATCGTCACGCGTTCGATGACGAGGTTGCCGACGTTGTTGCCGGCGACGCCTTCGCCGTCGTCGAGGCCGATGGTGCCGGCCGCCGTGGTGATGTTGATGCCCTTGACGGTGTTGTTGGCGGCGAGATCGATGCCCTGGTCGCCGTTGGTGGTGACGTTGATGGTAGGCCGCGCGCCGGCGTTCGGGATGGTGATGGTCTGGCTGGTGACGGGGTTGGTGAATTGCAGCGTCTCGCCCGCGCCGTAGAGCTGCTGGCCGTCCTGAAGGTTGATGCCGTCGCCGGAATAGGTGCCGGTGCCGGTGCGCAGCACGATGTAGTCGTTGATGCCGGGGCCGGCCGAGGCATTGAAGGCCGCGATCGAGTGGAACGGGTCGGCGGCGGTGCCGGAACCGTTGCCGGAACCGGAATTGGTGTTGTCGATGTACCAGACCTGCGGCACCACGCCGATATGAACGGTGTCGGTGTCGGTCAGCGGGCCGCCGCTTCCTGTAAAGCCCTGGTCGTTGGTCACGACGACGAGGTCATCCTGCCCGAGATAGCCATCGGTGCTGCGATAAATGACGTTGTTGGCCAGCGTGGCATTGATGGCGTCGACGCTGCCGGACAGCGTCAGGGTGGCGCTGCCACTGGCGCCGGCGCTGATGGTGGCGCCGCCGGCCAGCGTCACCGCCACCGTGCCATGCGCGACCGAGAGCTGGGTGGTGATGATGCCGGTTCCGGCATCGACGTCGGTGACCGAAATCCCCGAGATCGGCGTGTCGGTATTGGAGAAGGCAGTGGGCACCGCGCTATCGGCGGGGACGGTGTTGACCGGCGCGTCGTCGATGGCGACCACGGTGAGGCTGGCCGATGCCGAGCCGATGTTGCTCGACGCCTCGCCGTCATTGGCGGTGATGGTGAACGAGCGCGTCGTGGCGGAGGGATTTTCGCCCGGATTGCTGAACTGCACGAGGCGGAGCGCGGCCTGGTAGTCGGCCACCGAGTCGACATTGCTGAAGGTGACGGTGTGGGCGACGTTGTCGACCTCGAAGTGGACGCCGCTGGCGAGCGTGCCGCTGGTGCCCTGGCCCTGCACGCTGAGCACGTCGCCGGCCTGCGCGTTGGTCAGGGTCACGACCGCGCCGGTCATGCTGGTGTTGTCAATGTCGGTCAGCGTCAGGCTGCCGGCGATGCTGACCGCCGCGCCGTTCTCGGTGAAAGTGGCGCCGGCTCCCGCCGTGACCACCGGCGCATCGTTGGCGCCGCTGACGGTGACCTGGAACGTGGCGCTGGAGGCATCGGCGCCGTCGCCATGCAGCGTATAGGGCACGTCGATAGTGGCGGTCTGACCCTGCTGCAGGCGCTGGAAGTCGGCGCCGAGCGTGATGCGGATCTGCGTTCCGCCGATTACGCTGACGGTGACGTCGCCGCCGTCGATATTGGTGCCGGCAGGACCGCTCGCCGTCACCGTTCCGGTGGTGATGGTGTTGAGCGCGCCGTGGTCCTTGTCGAGGGTGTCGTTGCCGAGCACTGACGGGAAGGTGGTGGGTCCGTCGTTCTCCGTCATGGAGCCGGAGTCGTTGACCGCGACCGGCAGATCGTTGACGCCGTTGACGGTGATGACGAGGTTCGCCGTCGAGGTCTCGCCGGTATTGCCGGTCAGCGTGTAGGGGATCGTGATCGTCGCGGTCTCGCTGCCGGTCAGCCGCTGGAAATCGGCGCCGAGCGTCACCCTGATCTCGGTACCGCCGTTGACCAACTCGACGGTGACGTCGCCGGGATCGATGTTGGCGCCGGCCGGGCCGCTCGCGGTGACCGTGCCCGTGGTGATGGTGTTGAAGGCGCCGGCATCGGGATCGATGACGTCGTTGGCGAGCACGTTGAAGGTGGTCGGCGCGGCGTCCTCGGTGATGGTTCTGAAATCGGCGACCGCCTGTGGCAGATCGTCGGCGCCATTGATGGTGATGGTGAGGAGCGCGGTGTCCGAGGCCCCGCCGCTGTCCTGGATGGTGTAGTTGAAGACGTCGGTCAGCGGCAGGCTCGCCGACGTCAGCCCCTGCACGGTGGCGTTGCTGTTGTCGAGCGCGTAGCTGTAGGAACCGTTGGCGTTCAAGGTCAGCTTGCCGTAAGTCCCCTGCAGCGCGGTGCCGACAATGCCGGTGGTGACGGGCGAGCCCTCGGGGCCGGTTTTCACCGCAACTACCGTCAGCCCCGCGGGGCCGTCCTCGGCGTCGATATCGGCGCCGCCGACGTCGGTGATGACGTTGCCGGTGGGGTTGCTGCCGGCCACTGTGTTGTTGATGCCGCCGGCTTCGACCGCGGAAGCAGCATCGTCATTCGCCACCGGCGCGGTATTGGCCGCGATGGTGATGGTCGTGGTGGCGACAGCGCTTGAGTCGGTGCCGTCGCTGACCGTCACGGTGACAGTGCGCGGGGTGAGATCCGGGGTGGGACCGCTGTTGGCGAACACGACCTGCTTGAGCGCCGCCTGGAAATCCGCCGTGCTGGCCGGGCCGGACAGCGTCACCGTAATCTGGTTGGCCACCGCAGTGTCGATGTTCGCGGTGATGCCGCCCGGCAGCGCGCCAGATATCGCCAGCACGTCGTTGGTCTGGGCGTTGGTCAGCACCACCGTGGCCGAAGCCAGCGTGGCGTTGTCGGCATCGGTGACGGTGGCATTGGCGGCGGCGATCGCAGTGAAGGATCCTGTCGCGACGTAGTTCGTCGCGTAGTTCACGCCGCCGCTGCTGCCGTCGAGATCGACGACAGGGGCGTCGTTGCTGCCGGTGACCTGGATGGTTGTGATCGCGATGTTGCTGTTGCTGGTCCCGTCATTGACGACGACGGAAATCGTGCGGTTCGAAGTCGCGGGATCCTGGGTGCCGTTGAAGAACGTAATTTGGCTCAGCGCGGTCTGAAACTCGGCGACCGTCGCAGCGGTTCCGGTCAGGGTCAGCACGCCTGTCGTGGTGTCGTAGCTCGAGGCCGCAATACTCGGGGGCAGTGAGCCGACCAAAAGCACGTCGCCGGGCTGATGATTGGTCAGCACGATCGTGGCCGATGCAATGGTGAGCGAGGCAGTGCCGATGATGGCATCGGTGTCGGCGATCGGAACCGCCGCGCTGTTCTCGGAGAAAATGGTGGAAAAGCCGGTTCCAGCTCCATCGTCATCGAGATCCAGCGTTACGCCAACCGCAGGCGTGACAACGAGGATGGATATCGTATCGGAATCGCTTTGCGCCGGCGCCGGCGTATTGCCGTTGTCGCTGGTGACGATCGTCAGCGTGTTATTGCCGGCGGTGGTCGCATGATAAATCAGGCCGTTCAGGGCCGCATTGATATCGGCGATGGTACCGGTCAGCTCCACGGATGCGCTGTTATCTCCGGTTACCGTCAGGTTGGCGGTGGACGCCAGGGTCAGCGTGCCGCCGGTCGCCGTCAGCGTCACGGTCTCGGTGCCGCCGAGGATGTCGGGATCCGAAATCGAGATCGCATTGCCGTTGGCGGCGCTGAAGACGAGATCGGTATTCTCGGTCGCCAACTGCGTTCCGGCCGGCGTGGTATTGACCGGCGCGTCGTTGACCGCGGTGACGTTGACGGTCTGGGTGACGCTGTTGGAGAGATCGCCGCCGCCGGTGTTGCCGCCGTCATGGAAGGTGAAGGTCACGGTGCGCGGCCCGGCGGCCGGAGTCTCGGTGGTGTTCTGGAAGCCGAACGCCCTGGCTAGCAGATTGACGACCGTCGGCGTGGCAATCGCGGTCAGGTCGGCGACCGAGACCGAGATGGTACCGAGCCCGCTGATGGTGCCGACGAGATGGCCGTTATAGAGCAGCGACGCGCCGCTGACGGCGAATGCCGGCGATCCCAACATCACGATCTGGTCGCCGGCCGCGTCATTGGCCGTGATTTCAATGGTGAAACTGCCGAGGGCGAAATTGAGCGGCGCATCGGGATCGACCACCGTGCCGCCCGCCAGCAGCGCGGTGGCGGTAGCCGCATTCTCGGTGTAGCCCACGGCCGGCGGGGCATGCGGCTGGAGGTCGGGCGGGCTGTTGACCGCCGCGACCTGGATCGTCGCGGTAGCCGGAACACTGCTGCTGTTGCCGTCGCTGGTGGTGATGGTGACGGTGCGATCGAGCGTCGACGGATTGGTGCTGCCGTTGGCATAGGTCACCGATCGCAGCACGGTCTGGTATTGCGCGACGGTGGCGATGCCGCTCAACGAGAGCGTGCCGGTCGTCGGATTGAACGAGCCGGTGATGCCGAACTGCGGGGTGAAGGCCAGCAGGTCCTGGCCATCGGCATAGTTCCCGGTGATCTGCACGGTCGCCGAGGTCAGATTGGCGCTGTCGTCATCGGACACGGTGACGAGCGCGTCGATTACCGTTGCCGGATTGCCTTCGCTGTAGCTCAGCGTGTGGCCGGCGACCACCACCGGCGCATCGTCGACCGCCGTCACGATGATGGTGTCGGTGACGGGCGTGCTGGTCGCCGCGCCGTCGGTCGCCGTGATCGTCAGCGTGCGCGAGAGCGTGGACGGATCGTCGCTGGTGTTGAAATAGGTTATCGCGCGGAGCGCGGCCTGGTAATTGGCGACCGTGTCGGTTCCGGACAGCGTCATCTTGCCGTTCGCGGGGGTGAACACGCCGGTGATGTTCCCGAAGGGCGTGAAGTCCAGGATGTCCTCGCCGATCACGTAATTGCCGGTGATCTGGACCACCGCGCCGGTGATATCGGCGCTATCGAGGTCGATCAGCGCGAGCGCCGGGTCGATTGCGGTCGGAGCCTGGTTCTCTGTGTATCCGAGGATGTGACTCGCGCTGATCGACGGCGCATCGTTCACCGGCGTCACGTTGATGGTGCCGGTGGCACCGCCTTCGACGATGCCGTCATTGGCCTTGAACGTCACCTCCCGCGGCGCCGCCGAAGGATTGTCGCTGGTGTTGAAGTAGGTGACGGCGCGCAACGCGGCCTGGTAGTTGGCGACGGTGTCGATACCGACCAGCGTCAGCATGCCGGTGGCGGGGTTGAACGTCGCGGTGATGTTCGGCGTATTGGCGAAGGCGAGAACGTCCTCGCCTTGCACGTAATCGGCGGTAATCTGCACCGTCGCGCCGGTCAGCGTGGCGTTGTTCGCATCGGTGACGATCAATGCCGGGTCGATGACGGCGGCATTCTGGTTCTCGGTATAGTTCAGGGTGTGGCCGGCGGTGACTTCGGGCGGCAATTCATCGAGGATGACGATGTTGAAGCTGTGGTCGGCGTACAGGCCCGCGGCGTCCGAGGCCCGCACCGTGATGGTGACGGTGTTGTCGGCCGACGTTGTGGTGCTGAAAACGATCGGCGAGATGCCGACCGTCACGACACCGGTCGCGGGATCGATCGCGAAGCGGTCGCCGAGCGTATCCAGCAGAGAATAGGTCGCGGTCCCGCCCGCCGGGTCGTTCGCCGCGGCGCCGATTCCGATCGATGATCCCGCCGGCGCGCCGTGATAGGTCTGGTTGTTCGACGCGTTGCTGTCGGGCGGGGTGGCGAACACTGGAGCCAGGTTGTTGAGCTCGATCGTGAGGGTCTGGGTCCCGAACAGCGCCCCGCCGTCGGTCGCCGTGATGTCCAGGGCGTAGCTCGGCGCGGCCTCGAAGTTCAGGATAGCCCCGACCTTGACCATGACAGCGCCGGTTGTCGGATTGACGTCGAACAGTCCAAAGCCGGTACCACCGGTGGCGGCATAGGTGATGGTGTTGTTCGGCGCGGTAGCGTCGCCGTCGGTCGCCGTCACCGTTCCGACGAGCGTGCCGCTGGCGGAACCTTCGTCGACCGACATCGTCGCCGGGCTGGTGATCGTGGGCGCGAATTCGTTGAGATCGTTGAGGTTGATCTGGATCGTCTCGATCGTGAACAGACCCGGCGTGCCATTGTCCGCGATCTGAACGTCCAGCGTGTAGCTCGCCGCCGTTTCGCGGTCGAGCACCGCGCCGGCGTGGACCGTGATCGCGCCGCTGACCGGATCGATGTCGAACAGAGCGAGGCCGCTGCCGCCGACAGCCGTATAGGTCAGGACGTTGTTCGCTGCCGTCGCATCATTATCGACCGCCGTCACGGTGCCGACAAGGGTTCCGCCTGCCGCGTTCTCGTCGACCGCCATCGCCACCGCACTGGTAATTACCGGCGTGTTGTCGTTGAGGTCGTTGAGGTTGATGGTCAGCGTCTGGGTGGTGAAGAGGGACGGCGTGCCGCCATCCGCGACACGGATATCGAGCGTGTAGCTGGGGGCCGCTTCGCGGTCGAGCACGGCGCCGTTGCGGACCGTCAACGCGCCGGTGGTCGGATTGAGGTCGAACAGCGCCTGGCCGGTGCCTCCGGTCACGGTGTAGGTCAGCGCATTGTTCGGCGCCGACCCGTCGGCGTCGGTCGCGACAACCGATCCGACGCTGGCGCCGTCGGCCAGATTTTCGTCGATCGCGATCGAAGCGGGGCTGGTGATGACCGGCGTGCTCTCGTTGAGGTCGGCGACATTGACGGTGATGGTCTGGATGTCGTTCAACGGGGGGCTGCCGTTGTCGGTGACCTGGACCTGCACCACATAGGTATTGTTTCCGGCGGCCGAACCGAACGCTTCGAAGTCGGGCGGGGCGATGAATGTCAGGTTGCCGGAGCCATCGATGCTGAACTTGGCGCCATCGGGCGAGCCGGCGCCGGTCAGCACCGAGAATGACAGCGTCTGCGCCGGAACGTCCGGATCCGTTGCCGTCACCGTGGTCACCGCGGTGGTGCCCTCGTCGATGCCGACAGTCGCCGAGTTGCCGCCACCGTTCGAGTCGATGACCGGGGCTTCGTTCACGTCCATGACGGTAATGGACACGTTGAGGCTTACGTTGTGCGCGGGCAGGCCGTCGGAAGCCATCACCGTGATGTCGTAGACGTTGTCGAGGTCGGCGTCCTGCGGGTGATCGGCATCCGGCGACACCTTGAACGTCACCGCGCCGGTCACGGCGTTGATGTTGAACAGGTCGTTGTCGCCGCCAACCGCCAGCGAATAGGTTACGGTGTTGTTGGCCGCGGTGCCGTCGGCATCGCTGGCGTGGGCGGTATAAACCACCGTGGTGGTCGGCACGTTCTCCGGCGTATTTGCCGCGTTCGCCCCGCTGCCGGAATTGAATACCGGCGCGTTGTCGTTGATGTCGGCGACGGCGATGGTGAAGGTCTGCGAGGTGGTGAGGCTGCCGCTGATCGCCTGCACGGTGATGGTGTGGCCGGTGCTGCTTTCGTAGTCCAGCAGTGCGCCGTTGGCCACGGTGACCACGCCGGTGGTGGCGTTGATCTTGAAAGCGCCGCCGGAGCTATCGGCGGTCAGCGCGTACGTCACCGGCGAGCCGTTGAGATTGGTAGCCTGGACGGTCAACCCCACCTGCGAACCGACCGCAGCATTTTCCAGAACGCTGTTGATGCCCGCATTGCTGTCAACCGGCGCCGACAGCGTCGGCGCCACCGGCGGGAAAGGCGTGTTGACCGGGCAGCCGAAATAAAGCGCCTTGGTCCCGTAAGCCGCCTGAAATGCCGCTGCTTCAGGAGTGAGAATAATATTTCCCGCGTTGTCCAGAATAAGCTCCGGCCGGGTAATGCCGCCGATTGTGTACGCGGCGATCGTATTGGGCATGGTTACTCCTTACGACCGCGCAAAGTGCGGCGTAGAATCGTCGAACAACTGAATTTCGGAGTGCGCGCGGTCGGCGAGGCGGTCCGGCTCCGCTGCGAGAACGACGGAACGAGAGCAAGCCCGTCCACGACAAGGCCGTCCACGAAGAGATCAACATTGACCGTCAGATCCGTCATCTTCGCGCGACGCCCCGACTACTCGTATGCACCCCCGGACGGATCGATAAATGTTCACGTGAAAAAGCAGCGGAGGCAAAATTAACTCGATGGCAACCAAGTCCGTCGATTTCACTATTATTTAGCGCGAACTTTAGAGTCAATGTTTCCCTAGGTTGAGCTGCGGACCGGCGGCGGTTACCTGTCGTTAACCTTGACGCCCGCGCCGGAGGCCATTTCTCGCTGTTTTTCCGGGGTTGTGGTGCCGTTGGGGCGCTACCGCCATGGAAAGGGACAACCCGGTTGTCATATTGCTGCAATCCGTCAGCGGGCAGCGGTGCTGGAGCGAAAATCGATCGGCTGATGCCGCCGTTTATGACAGCGCGCGCAGCGTGGCATCGCGAACGACCGCCAGCCAGTGGGGCTGGATCGATGGACAGCGGAACCGGGGCGCACGCTTGATCGGTCGATGGCATCGCTGCCTCCCGAAAAAGGGGTTCCAGACCGATAGCCCCCACCGCGACCGGCAAATGTGAACTGGTTCACAATCTCGGATTAGTGATCGGGTCTCGCCCGCTTGCGCCGTGAGTGTCCAGCTACTGACAGCTGAAATCCGTCCGCTGGTTGGCGCGGGACATCGATTCCGTGCCGATCGGGTGCGAAATCGGAGCCATGTGCCGTGGGCGATGCATAACGATTGTGCATGGCTGAAGCGATCTTATCAGAGGACCAGCCGGCTTTGACACGAAGGCAGGCGTCCGAGTTCGCGCGACCCGGCTCATCCGGTCCAGGTGACGCTGAGCGGCGAAGCCAAGCCTTCGCATCAAGCCTTCGCATGAAGGCACGATGAATTTCCTCGACAACCGGCTGGATATCTCCGCCGGCACGCTACGCGGACGGGTTCGTGTTCCTGGTGCTGGCGGCGACACTGGGCGTGAGGATCATGGGACAGGACGTCAACATCCTCACCCGGAGATTATCGATCCCTCGCGTCGCGGCCCTCCATACTTTTGGCCTACTCGAAATAGATGGGCAGCCGCAGGGTTATTAAATATTGTGCTCGGAACATAAAAACGGGGAGTTAAAAATGAATTTGCGATTGTTGTCCGCTGCTGCTGCGATAGGCGGCCTGCTGCTTGCGGTTCCGGCGTCGGCGCAGGGCGTCAAGATCGGCATCCTGAACGATCAGTCGGGCGTCTATGCCGATTACGGCGGCAAGTGGTCGTTCGAGGCGGCCAAGATGGCGGTCGAGGATTTCGGCGGCAGCGTGCTCGGCCACAAGATCGAGATCATCTCCGCCGACCATCAGAACAAGCCCGACCTCGGCGTCAGCATCGCGCGGCGCTGGTACGAAGTCGAGAACGTCGACATGATCACCGAGCTGACGACGTCCTCGGTGGCGCTCGCGGTTCACGATCTGTCGAAGCAGATGAAGAAGATCGACATCGTGGTGGGGGCGGCGACCTCGCGTCTGACCGGTGACGCCTGCCAGCCTTACGGCTTTCACTGGGCTTACGACACCCACGCGCTCGCCGTCGGCACCGGCGGCTCGCTGGTGAAAGCCGGCGGCGACACCTGGTTCTTCATGACCGCGGATTACGCCTTCGGCTACGCGCTGGAAAAAGACACCGGCGATTACGTCAAGGCCAATGGCGGCAAGGTATTGGGCGCGGTCCGCATTCCCCTGAACTCCTCGGACTTCTCCTCGTTCCTGCTGCAGGCGCAAAGCTCGAAGGCGAAAATCATCGGGCTCGCCAATGCCGGCCTCGACACCACCAACTCGATCAAGCAGGCGGCCGAATTCGGCATCGTCAAGAGCGGCCAGAAGCTGGCCGGACTGTTGCTGACCCTGGCTGAAGTCCACGGCCTCGGCCTGGAAGCCGCGCAGGGCCTGGTGCTGACCGAGGGCTATTACTGGGATCGCGACGACAAGAGCCGCGACCTCGCCGAGCGCTTTTTCAAGCGCACTGGCCGGATGCCGAACATGATCCAGGCCGGCACCTATTCGGCGACATTGTCCTACCTCAAGGCGGTCAAGGCTGCCGGAACCAAGGACACCGAAGCGGTTGCCAAGAAGCTGAAGGAACTCCCGGTCGACGACCTGTTCGCGCAGGGCGGCAAGGTGCTCGAAAACGGCCGCATGGTGCACGACCTCTATCTGTTCGAGGTCAAGAAGCCGTCGGAGTCGAAGAAGCCCTGGGATTACTACAAGCAACTCGCGGTGGTGCCGGGCGACAAGGCGTTCCCGTCGGCAAAGGATTCGGGCTGCCCGCTGACGAAGTGAGCGTAACCTTCGACGTCTCTCATCCGTCATTGCGAGCGAAGCGAAGCAATCCAGCTTTATATCAGCAAGGTTGGATTGCTTCGTCGCAAGTGCTCCTCGCAATGACGGGCCGCCTCATCCCTGAACAATCCGCCACACGATCGCGCCCAGCGCGCCGGCCCAGAGCAGGATGCCGGCCAGCGCCTGAATTCCAAAACCGGCGCCGCGCTTGGCGGCGGCTTGCGAATAGCCGGTCAAATAGAGCACGCGGCCGGCGATCCAGATCAGGCCCAGCAGGGCCGCGTAGGAATCGCTGATGTAGATCGCAAACAGCCAGAGCGAGGGCAGGAAGATCGGCATCCATTCCAGCGTGTTCATCTGCACGCGAAACACCCGATCGAAATCGGGATGGCCTGAGGTCGCCGGCGCCTTGATGCCAAACGCCGTGCGCGCCCTCGATACCTGAATGCCGGTGGAGAAGTAGAACGCGATGGCGAGGCAGGTGACGAGCGCGGTGAAGTGGTACATTGCAATTCCCCTTTTCGACGTCATTCCGGGGCGCGAACGAAGTGAGCGAACCCGGAATCTCGAGATTCCCCGATGTGCAATTGCACATCTGAGGTCTGGTCCTGCGGACCATCCCGGAATGACGGTGCTGGTCTCAGTACCCGGTCATTTCAAGATATCCTAATCCGGCGTGGCTGCCCGTAAAACTGATCGGGCCCTCCCAATAGGGAAAGCTGGTGCCCATCCAGCTCCCGGCATTCAGCGCCGTGGTTTCGATCGCAAGGCCGCGGGCGGGAATGACGACGCGCCATCCGGTCGGCACCTTGCGGCCGGCGACCTCGGTCATGACGACAGGCGTGATGCTGTTGCCGGTTGACGCAATCTCGACCGAGCGGCCGTGGGGCGCGATCCAGTTGCCCATGAGATCGTTGCGGCCGTCCTGCTGGCGCAGCCGGTACAGCATCAGCTTTTCGCCGGAGTTCAGATGCAGCGAGAACCAGTCCCAGCCGGTCTGGTCCGGGGCGAGCGGCTGGCTGCTCCATTCCCGGTCCATCCAGGCAAGGCCGGTAACCTCGACGGGCTTGTCGCCGATACTGATGCGGCCGCTCGCTTCGAAAAATGGCTGGCTGTAATAATACGAGGCCTGTCCGCGTTCCGATTTCCGGCTGTAGCCGGCGTTACCCTGCAGCACCAGCGGCTGGTCGGCGTCGAGCCGCAGCGCGTACGAAAAATCGGTGCCCGACGCCTTGAGGTCGAGCGTCGCCGGCATGGCGTCGCGCATGGCACCGCCTCCGCGCATTTCCCAGCCATCGATCCAGGCGAGAAACGGTTTTGCCTCGACCCCGGCCTGGCCGACGCCGCCGCGCGCAAAGGCTTCGGCGTAGCGATGCGTGTCCGCGGATGTCACGGCGGCATGGCCCATCCAGATCTGCTGGTTGGCCCAGCCCGGCTGCGGCGCGCCCGGCCGGGTGGCCTGACGAAACAGCGTCCACTGCGCGCCATAGGCCGCACCGGTGGCATCCCTGAGGTTCGCCGTGACGTACCACCACTCGATGCGGAATTCCGGATGCGCGCCGTGGTCGGCGGGAAACGTAAAGGTCCTGCCAGGCACCACGGCTGCGAACCCTTCCGCGTTCTCGCCGAGCCCGGCAAAACCCTGCGCGTGCGCCGTTCCACCGCCGAGCCCGAGCAGGGCAAGGCCGCCTGCGAAGGCGCGGCGCGAGATTTTGCGGCTAGCGTTCATCGGCGAAAATCTTGATCAGGCTGGCCGGCTGCATGCGCGCCAGTTTCAGCACCGGAAGCAGGGCGGCCAGCAGCGACGCGGCCATCGCGACACCGAGCAGTTCGAGCAGCTGCAGCGGGAACATTTGAAACGGCAGCCGCCAGCCGAACGCCTTGACGTTCACCACCGCGATCAGGCACCACGCCACTGCGAGGCCGAGCGGCAGCGCCAGCAGCGCGGTGATCAGCGCCACCGACAGGGTTTTTGTCAACTCGATCCCCGCCAGCCGCCGCCGGGTGATTCCAATCGCCCACAACGGCGCCAGCTGCGGCAGCCGGGAATTGCTCAGGGTCAGCAGGCTGGTGAGCAGTGCAATGCCGGCGACCCCGAGGGTGAAGGTGTTGAGCGCGGCGGTCACCGCAAAGGTGCGATTGAAAATCCGTTTCGACTCGGCCTTCATGGTGGCCTGATCGGCGAGGCTGCGGTCGCCGAGGTCGAATTTGTCGCGCAGTGCCGACAGCAGCGCCGGGATTTCGGAGGGGGCGACCCGCAGGCCAAACCGTGTGGCGGGGATGGCGGGAAAACGCCGGGTCAGCGCGGCGTAGTTGACCGCGATCTGGCCCTTGGGGTTGCCATAATCGGCATAAATGCCGACGATTTCGAGCCGCCAGTTGCCGCCGGGCGCGGGGATTTCGATGCGATCGCCGACGCCAAGCTTCAGACGCCGCGACAATTGCTCGCTGACCAGGGCCGTATCGCCGGGGCGCAGGCGAACCCAGGCGTTGGCGGTGGCTTCCAGCAGCGGCCAGTGCTCGCTATAGGTGGCGTGATCGGGCAGGCCCAAAATCTCGATCGGGGCGCCGCGGAATTGCGCGTCGGCCCGGCCGCCGGGCAGGATCGCCTCGACTTCGGGACGGCCGCGCAGCCAGGCCTTGATCGCGATCGCCTGGGCGTCGTCTCTGGCGCTGACATAGACATCCGCCGCCAGCCGACCGTCGAGCCAGCCGACAAACGTCCGGCTGAAACTCTCGACCATGGTGCCGACGCCGACATTGACCGCGAGCGCGAGCAACAACGCCATCAGCGCCAGCGAGAGTCCCGAGAGTTGCTGACGGCTGTCGGCCCAGAACCAGACCGCGAGCGGGCGGCGGGCGATGCGCTGGCCCAGCGACAGCACGCGCTCCAGGATCGCCGGCAGCAGGAGGGCGGCGGCCAGCAGCAGGGCGGCGAGCACGGCGAACCCTGACAGCAGCGAGTCGCCGTACCACAGCAGGAAACCGGCGGCGGCGAACACGGCGAGCGCGACCGCGCTCTGGAATACCAGCCAGCGCTGCTGCGCCTGTTGCCAAGCCTGCGGCTGCGCCGCCACCAGCACCGGAAGGCGCGCGGCTTTTATCAGGCTTGCCGCCGCAGCGGCCAGCGCGCCTGTTACGGAGATGGCGAGGCCGGCGATCCACCATTCGCTCCGCAGCGTCAACTGCCCGGGGATCTGCGCGCCATAGAGACCGCGCAAGCTTGCCGCGACATCGGGCAGCAGCGATGCCGCGATGAAGTAACCGCCAACCAGGCCTACGACGCCGGCAACCAGCGCCAGCGCTACCAGCTCGAACACCAGCACCGCGTTCAGCATTCGCGCCGACACCCCGCAGGCGCGCAGCGTCCGCAGCATCGGCCGCCGCTGCTCGAAGGCCAATCCGATCGCCGAATTGACGATGAACAGTCCGACCACAAAGGACAGCAGGCCGAAGGCCGTCAGATTGAGGTGAAAACTGTCGGTGAGCCGTTCGAGATCGCTCTCGGCATCCGGCTCGACCAGCCGCAATTTGTCGCCAGTGACGGCTTCCAGCGCCGTGCGCGGGCCCTTTGTCTTGCCGATCAAAAGCCGCGAGAGCTGATCCGGCATGTTGAGCAGCTGCTGCGCAATGCCGATATCGACCACCAGCACGCCGGACACCAATTGCGGCTGCACGCGCAGCGGCGGCAGCATGACGCCGCTGCTGGTTATCGGCGTCGCACCCTCCGGCAGATTGAGATCGGCAAGCACCTCGCGCGCCACCAGCGTTTCGCCCGGCGGGGTGACGAAGGATTGCAGGCCGGATCGACCGACCGTCGGCGCGTTGCCGACCTCGCTTGGCAGCGTGACCGGCTCGATTCCCATGAGCCGGGACGACCGTCCGCCGATCTGGACGCGGCCCTCGAGCACCGGCGACACGTTCCAGCCGGCGCGGCGCAGCTCGACAAAGTGCGCCTGCGGGAAGCTCGCATGGTCGCGGCTGACCAGCATGGCGATGCGCGCACCGCCGAAGGTCGCGGCCGCACGGTCGTAGCTGATGCGCGCCTGCGCGTTCAGCGCCTGCACGCCGCTCCACAGCGCGGTCGCGGAGATCAGCCCGATCAGCAGGGTGGCCAGCTGCATCGGATGCCGCCGCCAGTGGCTCAGGAGAACCGCGAGAATCCAGAGGGCGCGGCTCATGCGATCAGCCCGCCATGGAGATGGATCCGGCGATCGAGCGTGGCGGCGAGCCGCTCGCTGTGCGTCACCATCAGGAAGCCGCAGCCGGTGCGCGCCACCAGGTCGCGGGTCAGCGCCAGCACGTCGTCCGCGGTCGCCTCGTCGAGATTGCCGGTCGGCTCGTCGGCGAGCAGCAGCAGCGGTTTTGTCGCCAGCGCGCGGCCGATCGCCACCCGTTGCTGCTGTCCCCCTGACAATTGCTCGGGATAACGCTTCAGGAGCGCGCCGAGCCCGAGCCGTTCCACCAGTTCGGCGTGCCAGGCGGCGTCGTGACGGCCGGCGATGCGGGACTGAAACGCCAGATTATCCCCGACGTTCAGGCTCGGGATCAGGTTGAATTGCTGGAATACCAGGCCGAGCCGGTCGCGCCGTAATTCCGCCCGGCCGGCATCGCCGAGGCCGGTGACGGATGCATCGGCCAGTGTGATCTCGCCGCCATCGGCCGCATCCAGCCCGGCGATCAGATGCAGCAGCGTACTCTTGCCGCTGCCGGATTCGCCGGTCAGTGCGACGCGCTCGCCCGCGGCGATATCGAGGTTGACCCCGCGCAGCACCGCGACCTGCTCGCCGGCCGAGCGATAGGTCCTGGTCAGGTTCCTGACGCTCAGCACGATGGGATTGCCGGTTGCGATGCCAAGCGGATGCGATGCCTCTTTGAAAACCCTCTCGGGGTTGCTCAGTATACCAAGGCCACCACGGGAGATCACGGTCTCAATCGTGGCGGCGACGCGATCGTGATGGGCGCGCGGGGAGCCGCGGCAGGTAATTCGGCTCAAAAATGCCGGGTGTCCGGGTTGCATTGCGGCTTGCCCCGCGGGTAGCATCCGGGAAGGTCGATCAACAGGCCAGCAAATCAAAAACGGGGGGCCTCATGACCACGCAACCGACGCTCAAGGGCGCCTGGACAATCACGTTTCTCCTGTTCCTGTTCATGCTGGTCAATTTCGCCGACAAGATCGTGGTCGGGCTGGCCGGTGCGCCGATCATGGACGAGTTGAAACTCAGTCCGGAGCAGTTCGGCTTCCTCGGCTCTTCGTTCTTCCTGCTGTTCTCCACCTCGGCCATCGCCGTCGGCTTCATCGTCAACCGCGTCGATACCCGCTGGGTTCTGCTGGTGATGGCCGTGATATGGTCGGTGGCCCAGTTCCCGATGGTCGGCACCGTCAGTTTCACCACGCTGGTGATCTGCCGCGTCATCCTCGGCGCCGGCGAGGGGCCGGCGTTCGCGGTGGCGGCGCATGCGATCTACAAATGGTTTCCCGACGAGAAGCGAACGCTGCCTACCGCGATCCTGTCGCAGGGCTCGGCGTTCGGCGTGATTCTGGCGGTGCCGGCGCTGAACTGGATCATCGTCAATCACAGCTGGCACTACGCCTTCGGCGCGCTCGGCGTGGTCGGCCTGATGTGGGTGGCGGCGTGGGCGGTGATGGGCAAAGAGGGGCCGCTGGTGCAGACGGTGGCGATGGCGGCTGCCGATCCCCGCGTGCCCTATTTCCAGCTTCTGACCTCGCGCACGTTCATCGGCTGCTGCGCGGCCACCTTCGGCGCCTATTGGGCGCTTTCGCTGGGCCTCACCTGGTTCACGCCCTTCATCGTCAAGGGGCTGGGATTTTCGCAAAAGGACGCGGGGTGGGTTTCGGTGCTGCCCTGGGTGTTCGGCGCTACCATCGTGATGCTGACGGGCTGGATATCGCAGGTGATGCTGACGCGCGGCTACACCACCCGCGGCGCCCGCGGCGTGCTCGGCTCGGTGCCGCTGATCGTCGGCGGCGTGATCCTCTCGGCGCTGCCGCATGTCGACGGCGCCGGTTGGCAGATCGCATTTCTGGTGGTCGGATCGGGCCTGTGTGGATCGATCTATGTGGTCTGTCCGCCGATGCTTGGCGAGTTCACGCCGGTGCAGCAGCGTGGCGCTGTCATCGCGATCTACGGCGCGATCTACACGCTCGCCGGAATCGTGGCGCCGTTCGTGATGGGCAGCGTGATCCAGCACGCGGCGGTGCCGCTCGACGGCTACATGACCGGCTTCACCATCAACGCCGTCGTCATGGTCTCATCCGGATTGCTCGGCCTGTTGCTGCTGTGGCCCAACACCGAGCGCGTGCGGCTGCTGGCCCAGGCGGCGCAGCCGAAATTCGCGTGAGGAATCTGCTCCCTCTCCCGCTTGCGGGGGAGGGCCGGGGTGGGGGTCTCTCGGCATACGCCGGTGCAAATTGAGAGAGCCCCCCCACCCGCCGCGCTCTGCGCGTCGACCTCCCCCGCAAGCGGGAGAGGTAAGAAAAAAGAACAATACTGAAGGAGACGAGACATGCGCCGCCATCCCGATTTCGTGCCTCACGGAGTGATTCCGGCGGTGCTGCTGCCGTTCCACGAGGACCTGTCGATCGACGAGCCGAGTTTTCGGGCCCACCTGCGTGACGTCAGCTCGGTGCAGGGATTGTCGGCGATCACGATCAACGCCCACTCGACCGAGGTCGCCTCCTGCACCGAGGACGAGCAGCGCCGCGTCATGGCGATCACAGGCGAGGAAGTCGGCGCCAGGCTGCCGATCATTCACGGTGTCTGGGCGGACGGCAGCCTGCAGGCGGCGCGAATCGCACGGCAGGCGCAGGACGGCGGGGCTTCGGCGCTGCTGGTATTTCCACCGGCTCCCTTCACCATGGGCCAGTCCGCCGAAATGGCACTGGCCCATTTCAAGGCCATCGCGAACGCGAGCGATCTGCCGATCGTTGTCTTTCAATATCCGCTGGCCACGGGGCAGGGCTATCCGGCGGCGACGCTGGAGCGGCTGTTCGACGAAGTGCCGACCATCCGCGCCATCAAGGACTGGACGCCCCAGGTGCCGCAGCACGAGAGCCAGATTCGCGCGCTACAGGGGCGCAAGCGTCCGATCAACGTGCTCACCACCAACAGCGCGTGGCTGCTGAGTTCGCTGGTGCTCGGCTGCAACGGTCTGCTGTCCGGCAGCGGCAGCGTCATCGCCGATCTGCAGGCGAGACTCTATTGCGCCGTCAAGGCCAATGATCTCGCGGAAGCCCGCCGGCTCAACGACCGGATTTATCCGACGGCGCGGGTGTTCTACGCCGATCCCTTCATCGACATGCACAACCGCATGAAGGAAGCGCTGGTGCTGCTGGGCAAACTGCCCCGCGCGGTCGTGCGTCCGCCGCTGGTCAAGATATCAGACGCGGAAATTGCCCGGATACGGGACGCGCTGGTGGAGGCGGGGTTGCTTGGCGCGCAAACGGCGAAGGGAAGAAACGCGGCGTAGCGGTCGCAATCTTCTCCCCTCCTCCCACGCGCCCTTGCGCGTGGCGGGGAGGGGTCGGGGGTGGGGGGGCGCCTCCGCAAATTCGCTGCCAGTCGAGTGCGCCTATAGACCCCCCACCACCGACCCCTCCCCACCACTCGCTACGCTCGCGGGAGGAGGGGAGAAGGAAGCGCGCTAACCCGCCGCGGCCCCGAACTTCCGCACGTCGCCCTGCGCGCCGCGCACCAGCCGGCCCGGCCGCGCGCCGGTGGCTGTTCCGCCACGCTGCGTCACCACGCCTGACACGATGGTGGCGTCGTAGCCGTCGACCTGCTGCAGCAGGCGGCGGCCGCCGACCGGCAGGTCGTAATGCACCTTCGGCGGGTGCAGAAGCAGCCTGTCGTAATCGATGACGTTGATGTCGGCCTTGTAGCCGGGCGCGATCACGCCACGGTCGAGCAGACCGACCGAGAGTGCGGTCTTGCGCGTCTGCGCCGCCACGACGAACGGGATCGAGAGTTTCTCGCCGCGGCTGCGGTCGCGGGTCCAGTGCGACAACAGATAGGTCGGGAAGCTGGCGTCGCAGATGATGCCGCAATGGGCGCCGCCGTCGGAAAGTCCCGGCACCGAATTCGGATCGCACAACATCTCGCGGGTGGCGTCGAGATTGCCGTCGGCGTAGTTCAAAAACGGCACGTAGAGCATGCCGCGACCTTCGTCCGACAGCATCGCCTCATAGGCCAGTTCTTCCGGTTGCCGGCCCTGGTGGCGGGCCTGCGCACCCAGCGTATTCTCCGGCGGCTGCTCGTAATCAGGGGGGTCGCCGAGCAGGAACATCTTGTCGTAGTTCGGCCGGAAGAACAGCGGATCGTCGGTCGCGGTCGGCGTCTCCTGCAGGATGGCGGCGCGCACATCAGGCTGATGCAGCCGCTGCAACCGCTCGGCCAGCGGCAAATGGGCGATCGCCTTGTAGCTCGGCAGGGTCTGGAAGGGGTTGCGCGACAGCTCCAGCCCGAGCAGCAGCCCGACCGGACGCGCGGCGATTTGCGCCGTGATCGACAGCCCGCGCGCGGAAGCCTCGTTGATGGTATCGAGGGTCTGGCGCCAGCGTCGCGGCGCCTTGTCGTTCTGGGTGATCGAGAACGACACCGGGATTTTGGTGTTCTCGGCCACCCGCAGCATCATCGGCAGGTCTTCATCGAGGGTCGACAGATCCAGAACGAACTGGAACACGCTGCGGCCGGTCCGGTGCATGGCGCCGGCAATCGCGGTCAGCTCATCCTCGCCGGCCTTCAGGGTCGGGGTGTAATCGCCGGTCGAGGTGCGGTGGTTGAGGGTGCGCGAGGTGGAAAATCCCAGCGCGCCGGCGCGCACGGCATCGCCGGCGAGCGCGGCCATGGCGCGGTTGTCGTCCGCGGTGGCGGGGTCGCGGTTGGCGCCGCGTTCGCCCATCACATAGACGCGCAACGCGGCGTGCGGCAGTTGCGCGCCGATATCCATGTCGAAGCGGCGTTGCGACAGCCAGTCCATGTATTCCGGAAAGCTTTCCCAGGCCCAGGGAATCCCGGCGCTCAGCACCGGCTCGGGAATGTCCTCGACGCCTTCCATCAGCTGAAT
This sequence comes from Hyphomicrobiales bacterium, assembly GCA_038212905.1. GTDB lineage: Bacteria > Pseudomonadota > Alphaproteobacteria > Rhizobiales > Xanthobacteraceae > Bradyrhizobium. The sequence continues at coordinate 6,042 of JBBQUA010000031.1, read as the reverse complement.
CAGCCGGACATGGTCCGCCGGCTTGCACGGCGCGAAGCCGACGCCGCAATTGCCCATGATCGCGGTGGTGACGCCGTTCTGCGACGAGGGCGTGATGTCCTGGCTCCAGGTAACCTGGCCGTCATAATGGGTATGGACGTCGACGAAGCCCGGCGTGACCAGTTTGCCGCGGGCGTCGATCTCTTCAGTTCCCTTGGCCGCGACCTTGCCGACCTCGGTAATGCGGCCGCCCGTGACCGCTATATCGGCCTCGAACAATTCGCCGCCGAGGCCGTCGGCAATGCTGCCGCCACGGATCACGAGATCTGGATTGGAGGCCATGGCGTGTCATCCCGGGTTGAGTCTTGTTGCCCGCATCATGGGTGGCTGCACCGACCTGTCAACCGGTCGGGATGCGGCTCAGGAATGCATCAGGCGGCGCGGAGGCGGGGCTTGCGGTCGGTGACCAGCGCCAGCAGCACGGTCAGGGTCATGAACACCACGGAGGCGCCGAACACCCAGTGCGGCAGGCTCTGGTCCATGATCCAGCCGTACAGCAAGGGCGCGAAGATGCCGGAGAGGTTGAAGCCGGTGGAGACGATGCCGAAGGCGCGGCCGGCAGCACCGGGCGGGGCGGCGTTGCGCACCAGCATGTCGCGCGACGGCGCGATCACGCCGCCGAGAAATCCGGCCACCGCCATCATTCCCGTCAGCAACAGCGACGGCAAAGTGGTGGTCGCAATGACCAGCATGAGGACCGCATTGATGGCAAAACAGGCGGCCGCGACCTGTCCATGGCGGCTGGTGCGGTCGGCGAGATAGCCGCCGGCCAGCACACCGATGGCGCTGCAGGCGAGAAAGGCGGTCAGCGCCAGATTGGCCGACGAGAACGATGCGCCATAGCCTGTCATCAGCGCGACCACGCCAAAATTGCTGATGCCGGCGTTGGACAGGCCCAGCAGCATGAAGAAGATCGTCAACACGATGATGGCCGGTGTGATGATGCTCTGTTTCGGCGCCGGCACGCCATCGACATGGCGGTCGGCGGCGCTGGCGTCGGGAATGCCGACAACGACCAGCACCAGCGCTACCACCAGTCCCACCGCGCCTGCCACGATCAGCGCACCTGTTCCGCCGACCGTCGCTACCAGTGTTGCCATGATGGCGGGCGCCACCGCGCCGCCGAGGAAGCCCGCAAAGGTGTGGATCGAAAATGCGCGGCCCATCCGCGCTTCATCCATATGCGCCGACAGGATCGCGTAATCGCAGGGATGATAGACGCTGTTGGCGAGCCCCAGCAGTCCGGCGCAGACCAGCAGCCAGGGATAGCTCAGATTAAGGCCGAGCATGACCAGCGCGAAGCCACCAAGCGTCAGCCCCATCAGCAGCACTTTTCGGGCGCCGATATGGTCGGCGAGATATCCGATCGGGGCCTGCGTCAGGCCGGAGACGAGGCCGAGCACGGTGATCGCAAAGCCAAGCTCGATATAGCCGACGCCGAGTTGCTCCTTCAGGAACGGGAACAGCATCGGCAGCACGAACAGATGGAAATGGCTGACCCAATGGGCCAGCGAAATCGCCGTCAGCGTGCGCAGCGAACTGTCCGTCTTTCGAGTCTTGACCTGTTGCGGTGCGGCGAGAACGTCGACCATATCTGAGCTGAAAACCCCGTTGCGATGCGGCCCGGCAAGGCGCGTCAAAATACCGGCTGCCGGTTATTTGTCCATGAATACCGCTGCATGGCAGCCCCCGCGAACGGTGAAATGCGTCATCAAATTCGGCAAGACAAAGCGCGCGGAGGCGGGGATGATGCCTGCATGGCCGCAATAGCCCATGTTTCAAGACCGCTTCGGGTGCTGGTTTCCGAGGGAAACAGCACTTCCGCGCGCGAGGCGATCACGATTCTCGGGCTGTCGGGTCACCACATCGAGGTCTGCGATCCCGCGCCATTCTGCCTCGTACGGTTCTCGCGCTTTGTCCGGAAATTTCATCGCTGCCCGGGGCTGCGGGACGATCCCGCCGGCTTCCTGGGCTTTGTCGAGCGGCTGCTGGCTACCGGACAACACGATGTGCTGCTGCCCACCCATGAACAGGGGTTTTTGTTCGCGCGCGTACAGGAGCGGCTGGTGAACCGGGTCGGGCTGGCGCTACCGGGGTTTGAAAGTTACCGCGCCGCGCACAGCAAGGCCGGGTTCAGCCGGCTGCTCGACCGACTGGGCGTGCCGCAGCCGGCGACGCGAATCGTGAATTCGCCGAACGCGCTGCGCGACACCATAAAATTTTCGTCCGTCGTCAAAACCTCGGTCGGCACCGCCAGCCGCGGCATCTGGGTCGTGCGCAACGGCGACGATCTGGATCGCGCGCTGCAGGATCTGAATGCCAGCGGGGCGTTCGCCGATGACGTGCTGGTGCAGGAATTCGTCGCGGGCGCCATCGAGAAGGCGCAGGCGGTGTTCTGCCGCGGCGAATTGCTCGGGTTTCATGCCTACCGGCAGATCGCCGCCGGCGCCGGGGGCGGCGAGGCGATCAAGCAAAGCGTTGTCAGGCCGCAGCTGCGCGCCCATGTCGCCCAAATCGGAAAAGAACTCAGCTGGCACGGCGCGTTGTCGGTCGATTGCATCATGCGGGACGATCATGCCGCACCGCTGCTGACCGATTGCAATCCGCGGCTGGTCGAGCCGATGAGCGCATATCTCGCCGGCCTCGATCTGGTTGGCCTGCTGTTGAAGGTTTCGCTGGGTGAGGTGCCCGCGATGGCGGGCGAAAGCCGCGCTGATGTGCGGACGCATCTGGCGATGCAGGCGCTGTTGGGATGCGCGTCGCGCGGCGGTTCGCGGCGCGATCTGATCGGGGAGTGCTGGCATCTCGCGACCGGCGGCGGGCCCTATGCCGGCAGCACCGAGGAATTGACGCCGCTGCGGCTGGACTGGATCAGCGCGGTGCCGCTGGCGATGATCGCGACGGTACTGCTCGTCGCCCCCGGCCGCGGTGTCGCGCTCGCGCGCGGCGGCTGGGGCGCGCATTTGCTGGATATAGCGAGTATCCGGATGATTGAGAGTGAAGAGTTTGGCTAGAGCCTGATCTCACTCGTCTATAGCGGCTCGTCGTCGTCGCCATGGCGGTCGCGTTTCGGCGTGGCCATGTCGCCATCCTCGTAATCGTCCTCGACCGGGCGAGGCGGCGACTTCCCGGGCTTGCCGTCGTGCTTCGTTGGAGGCTCGTTTTTTTTGCCGGTTCCGCCCATGTGACACCTCTAATCGGCTCATTTCGCCGTGTTTGATGAGTATATTAGCCGCAGTTGGACAATCTTTCCTGCCTTTTTCCGGCGTTCGGTGTAAAGGGAGGCGCAACCCGAGCATGGTCCGGACCCGAAGCGCCGCACAAGCGCATGGCGGGAACCGGTTTTCCCTCGGGTCAAACGCAAAGCGTTTGCCCTGACATCATGCCCAACCAACGAAATGAAATCATGATCCGATCGGATCATGATCTGGAGCCCCGATGAAAAAGCCGAAGATCGAAGCCGAAGAACAGCAGCCGCGCAAAATCATTCGCGCCGACAAAGCGCCGACCGAGGGTTACTCGCTGGTGGTCGACGGTCACTTCAAGTCGCACCACGCCACCGTCGAAGCCGCCGAAGAGGCGGGCATGGCGTTGAAGAATCAGTACCAGATGCTTCAGGTGCAGGTTTACGACGCCGCCACCAAGACCCGATCGATGATCGAGTGGCCCGCGCCGGTGTGATGCCAGGGTTGTCGTCCTCCGCGAAAGCGGGGGACCCGGTATTCCAGAGGCGCTTGAGATAAATCGAGAGGCTGCGGCGTACTGGACGCCCGGTCAAAGGCGAGCGGAAGCGACGCCGTCCTTCGGACGGCTATGGCCTGGCGATGACACCCTTTGCAACGATACGCCGCTGTCCCGAAACGACGTTCTCTCAATACTCGCTAGGTCCGGTGGCCGCCGCTCTGCCGCCCGGCCAGCCAATCGGCCAGAACCTGGCTCTTTTCCACGGTCTTCTTGGTTGACGACGCGGACGACGATTTCGCGCGTGGCTTCTTCGCCGCCACGGGTGGTGCGGTGGCTTCGCGCGCGAGGCGCAGGGCTTTCAGCCTGGCCATGTTGTCGAGCACGGCTTTGGTCGTCACATCGCGGTCGGATTTCACGACTTTGGCGTCGCTCGCCGCGCGCGCGGCCTTGTTGAAACGCGCATCGGCGCGGTCGCGGTCTTCTTTTGACATTTAGATCGTCTTCTTTTTCTTGGGTTTGGCCTTGGCCTTGGCCTTCGGCTCCGGCGGATTAGCGAGCTCGGCGGCTTCCCGCGCCAATCGCTCCTCGCGCAGAGCCGCGGTCCGCTTTCGTATCGCGATATCGGCTGCCGCAATATCGGCCATCGCCTTGATGCCTTCGGCATCCTGGGCGGCCCTCCGGTTCAGCCGGATCTCCTTCAATTCGGCCGGGGTTTTCGGTTCGTCATCCATCTTGTGCCTCGAATTTTACGGCGCGCATCATGGTGCGGCGTCCTGCTGCCCCTCTTAACATGCATCATCTCGCCAGCGGGCAATTTTAGGCCGGATATGGAGGCGAAATGGCCGCTTTTCAGGCCAAATCCTCAATCGTGGTGAAGGTCGGCCTCGTCGGCGTCGGTTTCGAGGCCCGCCGGATCGAAGTCGCTGAGCCATGACTGCAATACCGGCGAGGCATGGCCGGCGGCCTTCAGCTGGCGCAACGCGATCCGGATACCGGCGCGGCTGTGGCGATCCCCAGGCATTGCCGATGGCGGCTGTTCCGCCGCTATCGCATCCCTGACGCGCCGCTTGATCGCGACAATTTCAGGGCTGCCGAACCGTGCGATGTCAGACTGAAAGGCATCATGGCGTGCCGGGTCGAACGGCCTGGCTTCGCCCGATCCATCGCGCGCCGGATGCGGCGGATAAAGATGCGCGCAGGGTACCCATCCCCAGGGAATCGGCTCGGTCGCCGGATGGGTCCGCCTGCTCTTCAAGAGTTTTGGCAAGACATGGGTGTGCGGCCCCTCGGGACTTCTGCCCGAGGCTGGCGGGATCGGCTGATAGACCTCGATGCGGCCGAGCCGGCTGATGAAGACGCGATGCGGATTGGCCGCGAGAATCAGTCCCATCGCGGGATTGCCGGGCTCGAACACCGCCCGACCGGCATGCTGACGTAGTCCCGCGGCAGTGTCGCGGTCGTCGATGCGCACACAGAAATCCGCATGCGGCGCGCCGAGGCCGAGATCGAACAGGATCGAATCCCCATCCCCCGAACGCAGGGCCTCGCGGTCGGCGCCGAGTTCGGTCAGTACAGTCCGACCGCCCATCGCGCCATCGGCTTCGGACAGGCACAACGCGATGCGCTGATTCCAGCCGGATTTGGTGATGCTTTCGGACGCCAGCGCACGGTGGCGCGGATGATGCTCGATGGCGATGCCGCCGCGGGCCGTGACCGCCGAAACGGCGTCGCCGGATTGCCGCAGGGTAACCGGCTCGTCGGGATCGCGCGAGAATTCGGCGATGGCGCCGAAAGTGCCGAGGCTCCATTGCGTGTCGGGATCAGCGATCGCCCGGTGCAGCAGATCGATCGTCGCAGCATTCATCGTTCGATATTCTCCCAGCCTTTGGGCCCGGAGAATATCGTCTGGTGCGGTCAGGACAAGCCGGTCCGGGGCTTACTCACCTCTCCCCGCTTGCGGGGAGAGGTCGCTTCACATCGTAGATGTGATGCGGGTGAGGGGGACTTTCTGCGAGTCGTACTGGTTGAGAGAGCCCCTCACCCCAACCCTCTCCCCGTGAAGAACGGGGAGAGGGAGAAGGAGCAACGCGCCGCGCTCAAAACGTCGCGCCGGCCTTCACCATGTAGGTCCGGCCCGGCAGCGGATAGGCGCTGAAGCGGCCCGCCGTGAACGAACTGGCGATCGCGTAGTCGTAATACAGCGCGTTGAGCAGGTTGTTGGCGCTGAGCGACCAGAAGAAGTGGCCGTATTCGCCGCTCAGCTTGAAGTCGACCGTGGCGTTGGCCGGAATCCGGCGCTGGGTGTTGGCCTGGTCGTTG
>JBBQUA010000030.1:0-32792 GCA_038212905.1 Hyphomicrobiales bacterium | reverse complement strand
GGCAGGCCAAGGAAGCCGCAGGTGCCCTTGATGGTGTGAACCAGCCGGAAAATGTTATCCAGAATCTTGGCGTTGTTCGGATCCTGTTCGAACCGCACCAACTGGTTATCGACCGTGTCCAGGCTTTCGCTGGTCTCGGTCAGAAACTCCCGCAACAAATCATCCATGAAACAGGCCTTCGAACGCATTGGCGCGCGAATTCGACACGCCTTTCGGAATGTGGCCAGCTTCTATGCAAAGCGTTTAATATTGGTTGAGCAATTGGAAAAGAACGGGCTCAACAAAGAGATAAGATGACTTCGTCGAATCCGGGGGCATGCGTAAACCGTTGGTTAACCATGTTTGCACGCCAGAGCCTTGATATCTGCGCGCATTCCAATCGCAAACCGGTTGTTACCCTCGAAACACCTCCAGGGGCATGCTGGCGGAATACGCGCCGACACTCAGGAGGCGGTCACGACAATCGATTCGCCCTCGGGGGCCAGTACCACGTTCAGCCCGCAGGCCTGCGCCAGCAACCGCGTATAATAAGGCTGTACCGCATGCGCATCGATGCTCGAAGCCGATCCCGCACTCAGCATGTCCGCGATATTCTGCGGCATGCGGGCGTTGAGCCCGGCGGCCGCGACGCGAAAGCCCATGGCTTCGCCCTCGCCGACCTGATCAACCGTCAGCACCCCGCCACGCGGGATGGTCTGCTGCGCAATCACCATCATGTTCAGAAGCAGCTTGACCCGGTTTTTCGGCAGCAGTACGTGCGGCAGATTCCACGTAATCTTGGTCTTGGCGTCCTCGAGATGACCGCGCGCCATCGTCTGCGCATCGCCGAGGTCGATCTGGGCGCCCGCCGATCCGGCCGCCCCGAACGCCAGGCGGCAGAACTGCAACCGCGCGGAGGCGGTCTTGGCGCTCTTGCGGATCAAATCGAGCGCAAATTCGCGATCTTCCGGCTTCGGATTGTCGTCGAGCACCTCGAGCCCATTGACGATGGCGCCGACCGGGCTGATCAGATCGTGGCACACCCGCGAGCACAGCAGCGCCGCCAGTTCGAGGGCGTCGGGGGCGGGACCGGGAGTCGTGGTGCCAGACATAAGGTGTTCCCTGGGGAATTCCGTGACAGACGCGGACACGGCGAATCACGCATGCTTGCTGGCTTGATACACTGCGGATGCGCGTGCTGCCAACATAACGCGGCTCGGCCGGAAAGACGGAACTGCAATGAAGCCACCCAGGAAACCGCGCGCAAGCGCCCGGGCCACCGCCCATGAATGAGGCACGTTCGTCGGGACCGATGATCGGCCGCGATGCCGCGGCCGCGCTGATGGAACCCCTGACCGATCTGGTGGTCCGGGCCGGCGCCGCCATTCTCGCCGTCAACCGGTCGGCGATGAAGATCGACGGCAAGCTCGACGGCTCGCCGGTAACGGAGGCGGATCTCGCCGCCGACCGAATCATCGGTGAGGGTCTGGCAAGGCTGGCTCCTGACATATTGGCGCTGTCGGAGGAGCGCGTCCATCTGACGAAACCGCCCTATGACCGCAGTTTCTTCCTGATCGACCCGCTGGATGGCACCAAGGAATTTGTCGCCGGCCGCAACGAATTCACGGTCAATCTCGCGCTGGTGAGCAACGGTACGCCGCTACTCGGCATCATCGGCGCGCCGGCGCTCGGACTGATCTGGCGCGGCATCGTCGGGCGCGGCGCGGAGCGGCTGACCGTCGACGATACGTCGCTGGGAGCGGCCGAACCGATCCGGACCCGCAAGCATCCCGCGCCCGGCGCCTCCTGGATTGTGGCCGTCAGCCGTTCGCATGGCGACGCCAGGACGGAAGCCTTTATCGCGGCCAGGCCCGGCGCGGTTCGCCAGATGCTGGGATCGGCGGTGAAATTGGGCCGGGTGGCGGAAGGCGGCGCAGACATCTATCCCCGCCTCGCCCCGACCAGCGAATGGGATGTCGCGGCGGGACATGCCATCGTCACCGCGGCCGGCGGCAAGATCACGGACGGCAGCGGCGCGGCCTTGCAATTCGGCCGCGGGCGGGACGGCTTTATCGTGCCGGAATTCATCGCCTGGGGCGATCCCGCGGCGGCGGCCAGTCCGTAACGTCGTCATCCCCGGGCGATGCGAAGCATCGAACTACGATGTGCAATTGCACATCGGAGCATCTCGAGATTCCGGGTTCAGCCCTGCGGGCTGCTCCGGAATGACGATCAACTACCGGGCCAGACCCTGTTCCAGCGCCGGCCAGCGCGCCTTGGCGTCTTGCAGGAGGCGTGCCGGATCGGCGGCAAAGGCATCCCGATGTTGCTCCCGGCCGAACAAATAAAGCCTCTGCTTCACAATCAGCCATAGCCGGGGGTTGCCGGGATAGGTGACGCCGCGGGCCAGATCGATCGGGTCATAGCCGCCGAACTGGGGGCCGTAGATCTCGGGATGCGCGACAAACGAAGCCCGATTGCTCTCGTTGCGGAAACGCCAGACCGCCCCGGCCTGCGCCGCCTCGAAATCCTGCCGGCCGAGTTCGGCGCGGGCATCGGCAAAATAGGCCACAGGGTCGTACCCCTCGATGGCAAGCCCGGTATAACGGTTCACGATCACCCGCTCGGTGGTCTGGGCGCCCGCCACCGACGGAAAGCCGGCCAGCGCGACGAGGGTGGCAAGGCAGGCGAGGACGGCCAGCGAGCCGATCAAGGCTATTCCGGGGCGAAAAACCGCTCCGGAGCCGCTGCCATTTCTTTCCTGCCGTTGTGCCGTCATAGTTGGTGCCGATAACATCCGAGTCGGGGGACACTGGACGCAACCTAAAGCCCTGCCTGTTGGCATCAGGTTAAGGCGGCGGCCGGGATTCGATACCCAGGGGTTCTTTCATGATTTTCGCATCACGCCTTGCCGCGGCGACGTTCGCCGCGCTGATGTGCTGGACCGTGCCTGCTTCCGCGCAGCAGCTGCCACCGCCACAACAGCCGCAACCACAGCAGGCGCCGGCGCCGCAGGTGCCGCAGCGGCAGACCGCGCCCAGCACCTATGGGCCGGACGAACTGGTCAACGCCGGCCACAAGTTCTTCGGCAACGTCTCGCGCGGCCTCGCGTCCGTGATCGAGCGCGCGGTGAGTCAATGGGGCCTGCCGAACGGCTACATTCTCGGCGAGGAGGGCTCTGGCGCCTTTGTCGCCGGCCTGAGATACGGCGAAGGCACGCTCTACACCAAGAACGCCGGCGACCTGAAGGTCTACTGGCAGGGACCGTCGGTCGGCTTCGACTGGGGCGGCGACGGCGCGCGCACCATGACGCTGGTCTACAACCTGCCCGCGACCAACGCGATCTATCAGCGCTTCGGCGGCATCGACGGTTCCGCCTACATCATCGGCGGTTTCGGCATGACCGCGCTGACCGCCAACAATATCGTGCTGGTACCGATCCGCTCCGGCATCGGCCTGCGGCTTGGCGCCAACATCGGCTATCTCAAATATACCCCGCGCGCGACATGGAACCCGTTCTGACGCCCGCAGCGCCGGGCATCGGCAATTCTGGTTACGGATTCACGTTAACGCGGCATTAGGCTGGCGTTTATCCTCTGCCCCATGGCATTGTGAGAGATCGTTTTTTCCCGGTTTTTTTCTCGCAGGGGTACCCTCATGATCGAGCCGATCATGTATCTGGCGATCGGTTTTCTGGTCTCGACGCTGTTCGGGCTGATGATCATGCCGCTGGTGCATAACCGCGCGGTGCGGCTTACGACCCGGCGGCTGGAAGCGGCGACGCCGCTGTCGATGGCCGAGATCCAGGCCGACAAGGACCAGTTGCGCGCGGAGTTCGCGATGTCGGCGCGGCGGCTCGAGATGAGCGTCGACCAGCTCAAGAACAAGACCACCAGCCAGCTTGCCGAACTCGGCAAGAAATCCGATGCGATCAACCGCATGAAGCTCGAGCTCGGCGAGAAGAACGCCACGATCTTTTCGCTCGAGGCACGCGAAAAGGCGGTCAAGGAACAGCTGCGGGCGACCGAAGAGGAATTCGCCGCCAAGACCGAATCGCTGCGCGACGCGGAACAGGCGCTCAAGGACAAGCAGCTCGAACTGGTGAAGATCAACGGCGAATTGTCGGACCGTTCGATGACGGCGGACACCCGCCAGGTCGAACTGGTGACGGTGCGCGCCCAGATCGAGGCGCTCAGAACCCGCGTCGGCGAAGCCGAACAGGATTTTTCCACCACCCAGATCCGGCTCGAACAGGAACGAAGCGATTTCGACAAGGCGACGCGCGAACTGGTCGAGGCACGCAGCCGCGTCGAGAATTTGAGCCAGCGCGTCACCGATCTCGACCGCCAGCTGATCCTGCAGGTCAAGGAAGCCGAAATGCTCGGCAACCGCGTCAACGATCTGGAAGCGCGGCTCGCCACCCAGGGCAAGCTGCTGGCCGAGCGCGATTTTGAAAACAATCAGCTGCGCCAGGCCAGGGAAACCGCCGAGAGCACCGCGACGGCGCTGCAGAGCGAACTCGCCGCCGCCAACAGCGGCAAGGGGCCGGCGCTGGAAAAGCTGAAGGCCGAGAAAGCCGCGGTCGAGGAGCAACTCCGCATCGCGCGCGACGAACGCGCCAAGCTGCAGCGCGACATCAACGCGATCCAGCAGCAGGCCGAAAGCTCGTGGGCGACAGAGCGCATGGAAAATGCGCTGCTGCGCGAACGCATCAACGACATCGCCGCCGAGGTGGCCAAACTCGCGATGCAGCTCGAGGGCCCGAATTCGCCGATCGAGGCCATGCTGGCCGCGGAACCGGCGCCGCCGCCGAGGGCGGCAAAACCGGCCAATGGCGCGAGCACCCATACCGGCGCTTCCGAGGGCGGCGGCACGCTGGCCGACAGGATCCGGGCGCTGCAGTCCCACGCCTCCCGGGCGCGGCAACCGGGCTGATCATTGCCTTCTCATTCCCTTGGGATTCGACCGATTAGCTTGACACCGGTACCCCGCACTTCGTAAATCGCGGGCTTGGACGGCGTGCTTGTTCCGATCCGACGCCGGTTTTCCGGACTTTGATTCTGCACGACAATCCCGGACGCATAGCTCAGCGGGAGAGCGTTCCCTTCACACGGGAGAGGTCCAAGGTTCGATCCCTTGTGCGTCCACCACGACCCGCTTGCTTGTTGGAATGCCGATCAGTTTGCGCGAACCGATTGCCGGATTGTGCCGATGACCCCTCGGAAGCTTGTCGTGCTGTTCGCCAGCCTGACCGGCGGCGCGATCGGGCTGTTTGCGCCGGTCGGCGTGGTCAAATGGCTGCTGCAAGCCGAACCGGAGGAACCGGCATCCTGACCCTGTTCCTGATTCCAGTCTGGTGCCTGCTGGTGATTTTCGGCCTCTTGACCGGCCGCAGGCTGGGGATACTCGCGACCGGCGGCAAGCGCGTATCGCAGAGGTAGCCGGCGTCCGATCAGACGTGGCCGGAACAAGGCTCAGTGCAGGAACGTCGTCGCGGTCAAATTCCGAGAATCCAGACCGCAATGACGGTCCCGAGCACGGCCAGACCGGAAATCGTCCAGCCTGTCGCGTAAACCGCACCATCGGTTTCCGGTTGGTCCACCATCGTATCGTGCCAGTGGGTCATCAACGCCTCCTGGGGTTTGCCTCTGGTGGTTAAGTCTGCGCCAGCGGCCCAAGGTTCAACGGAACAACCGCGACGAAGCCTCCGGGTTCAAATTTTCCAGCAAAAAAAGCATCCCGCAACGCAGCGAGCTTTGCGCCGGATCGCTGCCGGTGCGACCACGCTCCGGGACGGCGCAAAGGCGTGCTAACAACGCGCCGCTACTTCCCCGCCCGCACCGCCAGCGCCGGCTTGCTCACGCCGTCCAGTCCTGCCAGCGTCAGAACCGTCAGCAGCGCGTTTTGCGGGCCGAGCCAGGCATCGACCGGCTTGTACCATTCGTTGCGCGAGTGCCAGTTGCCGCCCTCGCCGCCGCCGCCGATGGTGACGGCGGGAATGCCGAGCGACATCGCCATGTTGGAATCGGTGCTGGAGCCCGCGAAGGTGACGCGCGGCCCGCGAGTGATCGTCGACACCGCGCGCTGGGTGGCCTGCACGATCGGCGAATCCATCGCGACGATGCCGGCGGGACGGTCGCCGATCAGCTTGATCTCCACGGTCATCTTGTCGGATTTCCAGCGCGCGTTCTCTTCTTCGACCGCGGCCTTGACCAGATCGAGCAGCCGGGCCTCGAGCTTCAGGAGTTCCTCTGTCGAATTCGAGCGCATATCGACCGCCATCCGCGCCTCGCCGGCGATGGCGTTGACCGAGGTGCCGCCACCGACGGTGCCGACCGTAAAGGTGGTTTTCGGATCGGACGGCGTTTGCAGATCGGAGATTTTTGCAATGGCGCGGCCCATGGCGTGGATTGCGCTCGGCAATCCGAACTCCTGGAAGGAGTGACCGCCGGGACCCCTGAAGATCATCTCGAAGCGATGGCTTCCCGTCGCCTGGTTGACGACGCGGCTGATGCCGAGCCCGTCGATCGAGATGAAGCCGTCAATGTCGGTGTGGTCGCGGAACAGCGCCTTGACGCCGCGGAGATTGCCGAGTTCCTCCTCGCCGACCGTGCCGACGAACATCACATCGCCTACGGTGGGGAGCTCGTTCGCATTGATGGATTTGAGCAGAGAGAGCAAGGCGGCGAGGCCGCGCGAATCGTCGCCGATGCCGGGCGCCAGGATGGCTCCGTCCTTCTCTTTCACCGACACGTCGGTGCCTTCGGGAAACACGGTGTCGAGATGCGCCGACACCACCAGTTTCGGCCTGCCGCCAGAGCCCTTGCGCAGGGCAATCACATTGCCTTCGCCGTCGATCGACGCGTCCTTGAGGCCGAGTTCCTGGAAACGCTTCAGATAATATTCGGCCCGCACCTTTTCCTTGAAGGGCGGTGCCGGGATTTCGGTGATGCGCTTCTGCTCCGCGAGCGTCCGCTCGTCATCGGCCTTGATGTCCTCGAGCGTCTTCGCAACCCGGGGGTTGGCGAGAATGGCCTGAAAGGCGGTCTCGACGGCAGATCCGGCGGGCGAACCCTGCGCGCATGCCTGCGGCGCCAATGTTCCGGCAGCCAGCAGGACGCCGACCGCGAGAATAGATGATGTGAACCCGGTTCTCATGCGCAACCTCCACTCCTGTCGGTCCCATTATCAGGACAAGGAAGGCGGCAAGCAATCCTGCAGGGACGCGGGGCAGCATCCAAGTTTCATCGTATGCTCGACTGCGGGCAGACAGGGCCTGCCCGCTGAAAATAGATACTTTGTGCAATTTGAGACTTGAGCAAAGGCGTCAACATGGACCATGCAGACCGGTGCCGAACCCAGGCCGAAGAATGCCATCGTCTCATGCTGATGTCGCAGAGCGGGGCGGAAGCCACGATCCTGACCAGCCTGACCCGCAGCTGGAAGATGATTGCCAACCAGACCGATCGATACGTCGCGATCAAGAAGAAGGAAGCCGCCCGGAAGGGACAGGGACTTCCTGAGGTGCCAGGACGACTCGAGAGGCGCGCTGGCGGGATTCGTTCGTTGCGGCAACCGGCATCGCTGATTGACCACGGAAATACGGGAACATCGACCAGCACGGCGCCCGGAAAACACCGCTAGCCGTTCGCTCTCACGCCCCCAGCCCCGCATCCTTCAACCGCCCGGCCAGCCACACCGACTGCGCCTGGTCGATCACGCCGCCGACGTAGACATCGGAGACGACGCTCGTCTTGCCCAGCACGAGATAGACCCCGATCGCGTAGGCGAACCACAAATGCGGATCGGTCAGGGCCTGCAGCTTGTGCCGGTCATGTTCCGGCGGCTGGTGATTGGATGACTTCCGCACTTCGACCGCGAGCAAATTATTGGGAATCTCGCGCTGGTGCACGACAATATCGGGATAGACCGACTTTCCGAGCTCATCGTCGGTCGAGACGATCGAACCGTGCGGCAGCCGCAGCCGGCGTTCGCCGAGCCGGTTGTAATCGCAATCGACCTCCCATCCCGAAAACTGCTTTTCGAGATAGACCGCCAGCCGGTGCGTCAGCGTGCGCTCGCCGAGATCCTTCTCGAACAGGAAGGTCTCGCGGCCGTAAAATTCCTGCAGCGCCGTTACAACCTTGTTCAGCTCGGTCTGCATGTGGCCTCCATCAGAAACATCGAAGCCTACCGATTTCGACTACCGCCCTCTACAGCGCTTTCGACATCACCGAGACGATGCACTTTTCTTCTCCCCTCCCGCCACGCGCAAGGGCGCGTGGAGGGAGGGGAGTGAAGCGAAAAACGCCTTAGAGCTGCACCTCAATCAACCGCGGCCCCTGCTCGGCAATGCCTTCCGCCAATGCCTTGTTGAACTCGTCCGCCGTGGTGACGGCGCGGCCGGGAACGCCCATGCCTTTGGCGAGCGCGACCCAGTCGAGCGTGGGACGGTCGATCTTCAGCATGTCCAGGGCGCGCTGGCCGGGTTCGCCGGCGCCGACGCCGTCGAACTCGCCGCGCAGGATCTGGTAGATCCGGTTGGCGAACACGATGGTCAGAACATTGAGGCCCTCGCGGGCCTGGGTCCACAGCGATTGCAGCGTGTACATCGCGCTGCCGTCGCCGACCATGCAGATGACCTTGCGATCCGGGCAGGCGATCGCCGCACCGGTCGCCACCGGCGTCGAATATCCGATGGAACCGCCCAGATTCTGGATCCAGTCGTGCGGGGCGGCGCCCGCGGTCAGCGGGAAGAACCCACGCCCGGTGGTGACGGATTCGTCGACCAGAATGGCGTTTTCCGGAACCGCCAGCGCGATCGCCTGGGCGATCGTCAGATGGTTCAGGGCCCCGGTCGGCTTGATCAGTTCAACTGTTGCCTGCGGCTTGACATCCGCCGGCTTGGCGCCGACCGCCGAGGCCAGCGCCTCCAGCGCCGCTACCGAGTTCTCGCCGCTTTCGGTCATGCGATGGACCTCGCACCCCTCGGGCTTCAGCAAGCTCGGCTTGTTCGGATAGGCGAAGAACGCCACGGGATCGTTGGCCTCGACCAGCACGATGTGCCGAAAGCCTTTCAGCGCCGCTTGCGCCAGCTCGATTACGTAAGGCACCCGCTCGATCGAGAAACGCCCGCGTCCGCGCGCCATCCTCGGACTGGCCAGCGGGCCCATCACCTTGCAGCCGGTCTTGCCGGCGATTTGCGCCGCCAGCGCCAACCCCTTCTCGGTGACGGCACTCCCGGTGATCAACAGCAAGGTCTGTTCGCCACCGCGCAGCAGCCTGGCCGCCTGGTCGACGGCCTGCGGCGAATAGCTCAGGCGCTGCGGCTCCGCCGGCACCTGCGCCACGCCGTCGGCCTCGTTCCACGCGGTGTCGGCGGGCAGGATCAGGGTCGCGATCTGCGGCGGCGCGCCCCGGGCGGCGGCAATGGCGGCAGCGCCGTCCCGGGCGACCGATTTGGCGTCCGGCGAGGTGCGCACCCAGGACGACATCGGCCGCGCCAGGCCTTCGATATCCGAGGTCAGCGGCGCATTGTACTCGATGTGGTAGGTGGCATGCTGGCCGACGATGTTGACGATGCCGGAATTGGCCTTCTTGGCGTTGTGCAGATTGGCGAGGCCGTTGGCGAGGCCGGGCCCGAGATGCAGCAGCGTCGAGGCCGGCGAGCCCTTCATGCGGAAGTAGCCGTCGGCTGCGCCCGTCACTACGCCCTCGAACAGGCCAAGTACGCAGCGCATGCCCTCGACACGGTCGAGGGCTGCGACAAAATGCATCTCCGAGGTTCCGGGATTGGCGAAGCAGACGTCCACGCCGCCCGCGACCAGCGTCCGCACCAGGCTTTCCGCACCATTCATTCGTTCTGCTCCCGTTCGCTTCTTTTTCTGGAATATCTCCCTGAAGGTCAATCATTCCCAGCGCGTTTCGTCAAAGGGTCCACGGACATTGCTGCTATCGGCTGGTGAGGCCGGTTTGTTTCGGTAACGGCCATCTGCGAAAATCAGTCGCTCACAGGCTCGTTGCTTGCGAAATTCCTCCAGTTGTGGCCTGTCTGGTGGTGAAATCGATTTGTTCCGAGAAGGAAGATTATGATCAGAGCTTTTGCTTTGCTGTTTGTGGCGCTGACCTTGCTGGCCGGGGCCGGCCCTGCCCGGGCCCAGAGCGATACGCCCTATCTCATGGAAGGCGGACCCAATTTCAGCGTGGGCGGCCGCAGCTCGATTCCCCGGCAGACCGTCAATTTTTCGGGCCAGTACGCCCCCGGCACCATCTATATCAACACCGCCGAGCGGCGGCTCTACCTCGTTCAGGGCAATGGCCAGGCGCTCCGCTACGGCATCGGCGTCGGCCGCGACGGCTTCCGCTGGTCGGGCACGCACCGCATCACTGCCAAAAAGGAATGGCCGGGCTGGACGCCGCCCGCGCAGATGCTGCGACGGCGGCCCGACCTGCCGCGCCACATGGTCGGCGGTCCCGACAATCCGCTGGGCGCACGGGCGATGTATCTGGGCTCGACGCTTTACCGCATCCACGGTTCGAACGAGCCGGAAACGATCGGCCAGGCGGTTTCCTCCGGCTGCTTCCGCATGACCAATGACGACGTCAAGGACCTCTATAGCCGCGTCTCCGTCGGCACCCCGGTGATCGTGAAAAACTAGGTGCGGCGGCGGCGGGTCACCGCGCCGCCGGAATACCATGTAAACGCGATCGTGCATTGCGCACACGCCCTGATTGCGGCAACGTCGTTATCATGAATCGTTCCCTTCACCGGCGGATGTTGGCGATCGCCCTGGCGGCGGTGGCGTACGATGCGGTGGTATGGCCGGCGCCGGTGGTGGCCGAAATTGCGACGATCGAGTCGCGACAGCGCGCGGAAAAGAAGACGTTTTCCGACAGCGAAATCATCGACGGCTTCCTCAAGACCGCGTTCGGCGCCGAATATCATCTCGCCGGCCGCGTCGACCGCATCCGGAAGTATCAGGTACCGGTGCGGGTGTTCGCGGACGGCAACCGTTCGGATCGGAAGGCGCAGTTGGCGAAGATCGTCACTGACATCGCGCAGCGGGTCCGGCACCTCGACATCGCCATGGCGGAGGGCGGCGAGCAGGCCAATGTCATCGTCAAGCTGGTGCGCGACCGCGATCTGCATCGCACCATCATGACATTCTACGGTCCCGAACGAGCCCGAGAAATCCACGGCTCGCTCGATCCGCAATGCCTGTCCGGCTTTCGCAAGAACGAGAAATTCGAGATCGAACGCTCCGACGTGATCTTGACCGTCGACAACGGCGAGTTCACCTTCCTCGACTGCGCCTATGAGGAACTGCTGCAGTCGCTCGGACCGATCAACGACACAATGAGCGTGCCCTGGACCATGTTCAACGACAATGTGTCGATGGGGTTCTTCGACATCTACGACCAGTACATCCTCAACCTGCTCTATGATCCGCGCGTCAAGGCCGGCATGACGGTCGCGGAGGTCAGGGAAGTACTGCCCGCGGTGCTCGTCGACGTACGCGTCTGGGTCAGCAAGCTGAACAACCTGCCGGAATAAGAATGGTGGCCCGGCAGCACATCTCGCTCCATCTCTCCCATCGGGAGAGGTGGAATTGCGCAGCAATTCGGATGAGCGGTTCCGGCTTGTCGATAGAGCGAAGCCCCTCACCCGGCGTTGCTCGCCGACCTCTCCCGATGGGAGAGGTGGAGGAATCGCCGTGCCAACTGTTCGCCTTCACGCCGATTTTTCGAACAACTCCCGTCCGATCAGCATGCGGCGGATCTCGCTGGTTCCGGCGCCGATCTCGTAGAGCTTGGCGTCGCGCAACAGCCGCCCGGTCGGATAGTCGTTGATATAGCCGTTGCCGCCGAGCAGCTGGATGGCGTCGAGCGCACATTGCGTCGCCTTCTCGGCGGCGTAGAGGATCGCGCCGGCGGCGTCCTCGCGGGTGGTCTCGCCGCGGTCGCAAGCCTTTGCCACCGCATAGACGTAGGCGCGCGAGGCGTTCATCGTGGTGTACATGTCGGCGATCTTGCCCTGCACCAGCTGGAAGGTGCCGATCGGCTGGCCGAACTGCTTGCGCTCGTGAATGTAGGGCAACACCACGTCCATGCACGCCTGCATGATGCCGATCGGGCCTGCCGCCAGCACCGCGCGCTCGTAATCGAGGCCGGACATCAGCACGTTGACGCCGCGTCCGACTTCGCTGAGCACGTTCTCCTCCGGCACTTCGCAATTGTCGAATACCAGTTCGCAGGTGTCGGAGCCGCGCATGCCGAGCTTGTCGAGTTTTTGCGCGGTAGAAAATCCTTTCATGCCCTTCTCGATGATGAAGGCGGTCATGCCGCGCGGACCCGCGCCGGGATCGGTCTTGGCATAGACCACCAGCGTATCGGCGGCCGGACCATTGGTGATCCACATCTTGCTGCCGTTGATGACGAAGCGGTCGCCCTTCTTCTCGGCGCGGGTCTTCATCGAGACCACGTCGGAACCGGCGTCAGGCTCCGACATCGCCAGCGAGCCGACATGCTCGCCCGAGATCAGTTTCGGCAGGTATTTCCGCTTCTGCGCCTCATTGCCGTTGCGGCGGATCTGGTTGACGCAAAGGTTCGAATGCGCGCCATAGGACAGGCCGACCGCCGCCGACGCCCGCGAAAGCTCCTCGACCGCGATGCAGTGCTCGAGATAGCCGAGCCCGCTTCCGCCATATTCCTCCTCAACCGTGATTCCGTGCAGGCCGAGCGCGCCGATCTTTGGCCACAGGTCTCGCGGAAACTCGTTGCTCTTGTCGATCTCGGCGGCGCGCGGCGCGACCTCCTTGCTGGAGAAAGACTGAACGGTTTCGCGAATCGCGTCCGCAGTTTCGCCGAGATCGAAGTTGAACATCCGTTGTGCGTTGGGAATCATGGTCCGGCGGCCTCCAGGTAAATGACGGCTTGTTGTGCACAGCCTTATTCTCTGCGCATGATCTTGTCACGGGCCTAAAAGCGCCAAACCCGGCCTTGCTAAGCCGCGCGCGACGGGCTGTAATTCGCCCCAGGTGACACCCTCCGGAGGTAACCACGGCGGGGAAATGAGGAGACGTCCGATGCACGGAACAATCGATCCTGGCGTGAATTCCCATCAGAAGGCCGCCGCCGACAAGGCCTGGTCGATGCCGCTCGACGATATCGACGTCAGCCAGCCCGAACTGTTCAGGAGCGATTCCTTCTGGCCCTATTTCGACCGGCTGCGCAAGCAAGCCCCGGTGCATTACTGCAAGGACAGCATGTTCGGACCGTACTGGTCGGTGACCAGATACAACGACATCATGGACATCGAGACCAATCATTCGGTGTTCTCGTCGGCGGCGTCGCTTGGCGGCATCACCATCCGCGACGTCCCACCTGATTTTCGGCGCGAAAGCTTCATCGCCATGGATCAGCCGCGCCATTCGGCGCAGCGCAAGACGGTGGCGCCGATGTTTACGCCGACGCATCTCGACCAGCTCGCGATCAACATCCGCAAGCGGTCGGCCGAATGCCTCGACAACCTTCCCGTCAACGAGGTGTTCGACTGGGTCGATCGGGTCTCGGTCGAACTGACCACCCAGATGCTCGCGGTGCTGTTCGACTTTCCCTGGGAGGACCGCCGCAAACTGACGCGCTGGTCCGATATCGCGACCACGCTTCCCGGCCCGGATGGTCTGGTCGCGACCGAGGAGGCGCGGCAGACCGAATTGCTGGAATGCGCGACCTATTTCGCAAGGCTCTGGAAGGAGCGCGTCAACCAGCCGCCGAAGAGCGACCTGCTCTCGATGATGGCGCACAGCGACGCCACGCGCGACATGGACCCGAAGAACTTCCTCGGCAATTTGATCCTGCTGATCGTCGGCGGTAACGACACCACCCGCAACACGCTGTCAGGCAGCATCTACGCCTTGAGCAAGAACCCGGACCAGTACCGGAAGCTGCGCGCCAATCCTGAACTGATCGACAGCTTCGTGCCGGAAGTGATCCGCTGGCAGACGCCGCTGGCGCATATGCGCCGCACCGCGCTGCAGGACTTCGAGTTCCGCGGCAAGCAGATCAGGAAAGGTGACAAGGTCGTGATGTGGTACGTCTCCGGCAACCGTGACGAAGAGATCGTCGACCGTCCCTACGAATTCATCATCGACCGGGCGCGGCCGCGCACCCACATCTCCTTCGGCTTCGGGATTCACCGCTGCGTCGGGATCCGGCTGGCCGAGCTGCAATTGAAGATCATATGGGAGGAAATCCTCAAGCGCTTCGACAATATTGAGGTGGTCGGCGAGCCCAAGCGGGTGTATTCCAGTTTCGTCAAGGGCTACGAGACCCTGCCGGTGCGCATCACCGGCTGACGCTTCGACATCCACTTCGACGTCCACTTCGGCATCCTCTTGGGATCGATCAACGATGAACATCCAGACCGCCGTGAGCGCCGACAAGGCCGAGCTTCAGCGCCTGGCGCGGGAAGAAGCCTATTCCACGCCGCTGAAGGATTTTCACCCGGGCGCCCCAAAACTGTTCCAGAACGACACGCTGTGGCCGTTCTTCGAGCGGCTGCGCAAGGAAGAGCCGGTGCATTACTGCACCAACTCTCCGATCGAGCCCTATTGGTCGGTCACCAAGTACAACGACATCATGCATGTCGACACCAATCACGGTATTTTCTCGTCAGACGCGGCAATCGGCGGCATCAACATCCGCGACGCGCCGGTCGGCTATGACTGGCCGAGCTTCATCGCGATGGACCAGCCGAAGCATTCGGCGCAACGCAAGACCGTGTCGCCGATGTTCACGCCGACGCATCTGGACGAACTGGCAAAGCTGATCCGCGAGCGCAGCATCAAGGTGCTGGACAATCTGCCGCGCGACGAGACTTTCAATTTCGTCGAGCGGGTCTCGATCGAGCTGACCACGCAGATGCTGGCAACGCTGTTCGATTTCCCGTTCGAGGAACGCCGCAAATTGACGCGCTGGTCGGATGTCGCGACGGCGCTGCCGAAGAGCGGTGTCGTGAATTCGCCGGAGCAGCGCCGCCATGAAATGGACGAATGCCGGGCGTACTTCGCCAATCTCTGGAACGAGCGCGTCAACTCCGAGCCGCGCAACGACCTGCTGTCGATGATGGCCCACAGCGACGCCACGCGGCACATGGATCCCGACAATCTGATGGGCAACATCATCCTGCTGATCGTCGGCGGCAACGACACCACCCGCAACACCATGAGCGGCTCGGTGCTGGCCTTGAACGAACACCCCGAGCAGTATCAGAAGCTGCGCGACAATCCGGCGCTGATTGATTCCATGGTGCCGGAAGTGATCCGCTGGCAGACGCCGCTGGCCCATATGCGCCGCACCGCGCTGGTCGATACCGAGATCGGCGGCAAGCAGATCAAGAAGGGCGACCGCGTCGTGATGTGGTACGTCTCGGGCAATCGCGACGAAGAGGGCATCGATAATCCCAACGACTTCATCATCGATCGCGCCCGGCCCCGCACCCATCTGTCGTTCGGCTTCGGCATCCACCGCTGCGTCGGCATGCGGCTCGCCGAGCTGCAGCTCAAGATCGTGTGGCAGGAGATGCTGAAGCGCTTCGACAAGATCGAGGTGGTCGGCGAGCCGAAGCGGGTCTATTCCAGCTTCGTGCGCGGCATCGAGTCGCTGCCGGTACGCATACCCGCATGAATTTGCCGGCCTTGATCGCCGGCTCCGACCAGCCTATCCACGGCTCAGGGTTTTAACCGCGCCGCGGGCTGCTACGCGCCCTCGATTCCCACCAGCCGAGTTCAGATGACCGCCACCGAGCCACAAGACGAATTTGCCGATATCCGCGACGCCGTCGCCAAGCTGTGCGCCCAGTTTCCCGGCGACTACTGGCGCAAGCTCGACCGCGAGATGGCCTATCCCTCCGCCTTCGTCGATGCGCTGACGGAGGCCGGCTATCTCTCGGTGCTGATTCCCGAGGAATATGGCGGCGCCGGTCTGAAACTATCTGCCGCGGCCGCCATCCTCGAGGAGATCCAGCGCGCCGGCTGCAACGGAGGCGGCTGCCATGCCCAGATGTACACCATGGGCACCCTGCTGCGGCACGGCAGCGACGAGCAGAAGGCCAGGTACCTGCCGAAGGTCGCCACCGGCGAGCTGCGGCTGCAGGCTTTCGGCGTCACCGAGCCGACCAGTGGCACCGACACCTCCTCGCTGAAGACCTTTGCCAGGCGCGATGGCAATGGCGATTACATCGTCAACGGCCAGAAGATCTGGACCAGCCGCGCCGAATATTCCGACCTGATGATCCTGCTGGCGCGCACCACGCCGAAGGACGAGGCCAAAAAGCGCACCGACGGCCTGTCGGTGTTCATCGTCGACATGAAGGCGGCGAAGGGCAACGGGCTCACCATCAGTCCGATCCGCACCATGATGAACCACGCCACCACGGAAGTGTTCTTCACCGACATGCGGGTGCCGGCGGAAAACCTGATCGGCGAGGAAGGCAAGGGCTTTCGCTACATCCTCTCCGGCATGAATGCCGAGCGCATTCTGATCGCGTCGGAATGCATCGGCGACGCCAAATGGTTCATCGCCAAGGCCACCGCCTATGCCAGGGAACGCGTCGTGTTCGGCCGTCCCATTGGCCAGAACCAGGGCATCCAGTTTCCGATCGCCAAATCCTACGCGGCGATGCGCGCCGCCGAGCTGATGGTGCGCGAAGCCACCCGCAAATACGAAGCCGGGCTCGATTGCGGCGCCGAGGCCAATATGGCCAAGATGCTGGCGGCCGACGCCTCCTGGGAAGCGGCCAACGCCTGCGTGCAGACGTTCGGCGGTTTTGCCTTTGCCGAAGAATACGACGTCGAACGCAAGTTTCGCGAAACCCGGCTCTATCAGGTGGCGCCGATCTCGACCAATCTCATTCTGTCCTATGTCGCCGAACACGTGCTCGGCATGCCCCGCTCCTACTGAGAAGTCAAAACATGCTGCCTCTCGAGGGATTGACCGTCATTGCCGTCGAACAGGCGGTCGCCGCCCCGTTCTGCAGTTCGCGGCTGGCGGACGCCGGCGCCCATGTCATCAAGGTGGAGCGCCCGGAAGGCGACTTCGCCCGCGGCTACGATGCCGCCGTCAAGGGACAGAGCAGCTATTTCGTCTGGCTCAACCGCGGCAAGGATTCGGCCGTCATCGACCTCGCCACCAAAGAAGGCCGCGCCAGCCTGGAAGCGCTGATCGCCAGCGCGGATGTTCTGCTGCAGAATCTAAAGCCGGGATCGATGGACAAGCTCGGCTTCTCGCTGGCGCGCCTGCGGAAAGACTATCCGAAGCTGATCTGCTGCACCATTTCAGGCTATGGCGACGACGGCCCCTACGCTGATCGCAAGGCCTATGATCTGTTGATCCAGGCCGAGAGCGGGCTGGCGTCCATCACCGGCGGACCTGAGGGCCCCTCGCGGGTCGGTATTTCCGTGGTCGATATCGCCACCGGCGCCACCGCGCACGCCGCGATCCTCGAGGCCCTGATCGCGCGCGGACGCACCGGCGCGGGCGCCGATATCCGGATTTCGATGTTCGACGTAATGGCCGACTGGCTGGCGGTGCCGCTGCTCAATTCGGAAGCCGGCAATTCGCCGAAGCGGATGGCGCTGGCCCATCCCTCGATC
Organism: Hyphomicrobiales bacterium; assembly: GCA_038212905.1. Lineage (GTDB taxonomy): Bacteria > Pseudomonadota > Alphaproteobacteria > Rhizobiales > Xanthobacteraceae > Bradyrhizobium. The sequence goes on along the minus strand of JBBQUA010000030.1, from coordinate 15,159 downwards.
GCGCCCTACGGGGTTTTCCAGTCGAAAGACGGCAAGGGAATCCTGATCTCGATCCAGAGCGAACGCGAATGGAAAAAGCTCTGCGCCGAGGTGCTGGAACAACCTGATCTGCCCAATGATCCCCGCTTCGCCAGCATGGTGGAGCGCGTGCGCAACCGGCAGCTTACCGATCAGGCGGTCGGCGACAGTTTTGCCAGAATGTCACGCGTCGATCTCTTGAAGCGTCTTGCCGACTCCGACATTGCCTTTGCCGAGGTCAACACCATGGCCGATCTCGCCGTGCATCCGCATCTGCGCCGCATCGAGGTCGATACGCCGAACGGCAAGGTGACCTACGCCGCGCCCGCCGCGATCTTCGTCGGCGAGCCGCGCCACTACGGCGCCGTGCCTGGAATCGGCGACACGCCTTCGACCGCCAAAGCGCCTCACCTCCGGACCCAATCATCATGACCGAAAAACCCGACCTCGAGCATTTGCGCGGCTGGATCGGAAAGACCACTGAAGCCTCCGACATCGTCACCGCGCAACTCGTCAAGGGCCTGCGCGCCACCCTGTTCCAGGAGATCGGCGAACCTAAGGCCGGCGACGCCGCGCCGTGGACCGTGCATTGGTGCCTGGCGCAGCCGGTGTTTCCGATGTCGGAACTCGGCCCGGACGGTCACCCGACGCGTGGCGGCTTCCTGCCGCCGGTGCCGCTGCCGCGCCGGATGTGGGCCGGCGGCGAACTGGAATTTTTTGAACCGCTGCGTGTCGGCGACGAGGCAAAACGAACCTCGCGGATATCGAATGTGACGATGAAGACCGGCAGCACCGGCGTGCTGTGCTTCGTCTCGGTCGAGCACCTGATCACCACGCCGCGCGGCACCGCGATCCGCGAACGGCAGGACATCGTCTATCGCGACATGTCGACGACGCTGCCGGCAGCGCCCGCCAAGGCGCCACCGCCGCCGCCCGTTGCAAAGCACCGCGAAAGCCACATGGCCGATCCCGTGCTGCTGTTTCGTTATTCGGCGCTGACGTTCAATGGCCACCGCATTCACTACGACCGCGATTACGTCACCAGGGTCGAGGGTTATCCCGGCCTCGTGTTCCACGGCCCGATGCAGGCGGCCTTCATCGTCGAACTCGCGGCCAAACTGCACGGCACCGCGCCGAAGAAATTCAGCTATCGCGGCGTGCAGCCACTGTTCGAGGGCAGTGAGTTCTCGGTCAACGCCAGCGAGACCGGCGCCGGCATGGAATTGTGGACCGCGAATTCGCAGGGGCAGCCGACCATGAAGGGGACGGCGAGTTGGTGAGACTCGTCATTGCGAGCGAAGCGAAGCAATCCATGTATCGACACAGGCAGTATGGATTGCTTCGTCGCAAGCGCTCCTCGCAATGACGTTGAGGCGTTACGGGTAATTTCGGGGACATGACATTGTCGCGCAAGCCAATCAAAACCTCCTCGGCGCCCGTCACCGTCAAGCACGCCACGCTCGACCTGTTGCGATCGTTCGGCATCAAGAAGGTGTTCGGCAATCCCGGCTCGACCGAGTTGCCGTTTCTCGCCGACTGGCCCGACGATATCGATTACGTGCTGGGCTTGCAGGAAGCCTCCGTCATCGGCATGGCCGATGGCTACGCGCAGGCCACCCGCAACGCCGGTTTTGTCAATCTGCATTCGGGCGCCGGCGTCGGCCATGCGCTCGGCAACATCTTCACCGCCCATCGCAACCAGACCCCGCTGGTGATCACGGCCGGTCAGCAGGCGCGCAGTATTCTGCCGCTGCAGCCATTTCTCTATGCCGAGCGCGCGTCGGAATTTCCGCGCCCCTATGTCAAATACTCGGTAGAGCCGGCGCGCGCCGAGGATGTCCCCGCCGCGATCGCGCGCGCCTACTACGTGGCGATGCAGCCGCCCTGCGGTCCCACCTTCGTTTCAGTGCCGGTCGACGACTGGACCCATCCAACCCAGCCGATCGAAGCCCGCAGCGTCAGCCGCGAACTCGGACCGGACGTCACCGCGATGCAGGCGCTCGCCAGCGCGCTATCCGCCAGCAAGCGCCCTGCCCTCGTCGTCGGCCCCGGCGTCGACCGCGCCGAAGCCGTCGACCTGATGGTGCGGGTAGCGGAGAAGACCAGAGCGTCGGTCTGGATCAGCCCGTTTTCGGCGCGCTGCAGTTTTCCGGAGCGACATCTGCAACTCGCGGGCTTCCTGCATGCCTCGCCGGGCCAATTGTCCGACGCGCTGCGCGACCAGGATCTGGTGGTCGTGATCGGCGCGCCGGTCTTCACCTTTCACGTCGAAGGCCATGCCTCGATCTTCGATGGCGCCACCACGATCTTCCAGATCACCGACGATTCCGATGCGGCCGCGGTCACGCCATTCGGCACCAGCATCATCGCGACCATGAAGCCGGCGCTGGCGATGCTGCTGGAACTGCTGCCCGAGACCAGCCGCCCGATTCCGGCGGGCCGCGTGTTGCTGCCAGCACCACCCACGGGCGATCCGATTCCGGTGGAATATCTGCTGCATGCGCTGTCGTCAGCGATGCCCGACGACGCCGTGCTGGTGGAGGAGGCGCCGTCACATCGTCCGGCGATGCAGAAATTCATGCCGATGCGGGGACAGGACAGTTTTTACACCATGGCGAGCGGCGGCCTCGGCTTTGGCCTGCCCGCCGCGGTCGGCATGGCGCTCGGCCGCCCCGGTGTGAGAACCGTCTGCCTGATCGGCGACGGCTCGGCGATGTATTCGATCCAGGCGCTGTGGACCGCGGCGCAGCGCAAGCTGCCGCTGACGGTCGTGGTGATCAACAATCTGGGCTATGGCGCGATGCGCTCGTTCAGCCAGGTGATGCAGGTGCGCAACGTGCCCGGCCTCGATCTGCCCGGCATCGATTTTGTCCAGATCGCGCAAGGCCTGGGCTGCGATGCAATGCGGGTCAGCACATCGGCCGAGTTGGCGCCCGCCCTGCAGCGCGGACTGGCCTTTGACGGCGTCAGCCTGATCGAGGTGATGGTGGATTCGGCGGTGCCGCTGCTTTATGCGAAGAAGAGCTGACATATCATCGCGACATTCCAGCAACGTCATTGCGAGGAGCGCTCGCGACGAAGCATCAATCCATTCTTTCTTGTTGCCGCTCGATGGATTGCTTCGCTTCGCTCGCAATGACGTGGTGAGAGCGTCGCTGCGCTTCCCACTATGAGACTCGTCCGCTCACTTGCCGTACGCTTCCCGCATCTTCGCCTGGATCTTCGCCATGCCTGCGATCCAGCGATCGTAATTCTCGGTCTTCTTGCGCATGTAGCCGAGCACCTGCGGATGCGGCAGGATGACAAAGGTTTCCTGCTCGAGTCCGGCCAGCACATCCAGCGCCACCTCTTCAGGCGAAAGGTCGCCATCGCCGGATTGCGGGCCCTTTGGGATGCCCCGGAGCATGTTGGTATCGACGCCCTGCGGGCACAGGATCGACACCTTGATGCCGTCGGCCTTGTGCGAGATCGCGAGGTTTTCCGCGAATCCCACCGCCGCATGCTTTGTGGTGGAATAGGCCGGGCTGCCGACCTGGGACAAAAGTCCCGCGGCAGATATTGTGTTGAGGAAATAGCCGCCGCCGCGCGCCTTCATGCGCGGGATCAGATGCCGCGCGGCATAGACATGCGCCATGACGTGAATGGCCCAGCTTCGCGCCCAAGGGTCGTCCGAGGTGCCGCCGGCATTGACCGACATCGGGTCGAAACCGCCGCCGATGCCGGCGTTGGAGCAGAACAGCGCGATCGGGCCGTACTTCTGCTCGGTCTCGTCGATGACGTGAAGAATGTCCTTTTCCTGCCCGACATCGCATTTGAACGCCGCGCCGTCGACCGAGGCGGCGACGGCCTCCGCGTTCGCCAGATCGAGATCGGCGACCACGACCTTGGCAGCACCGGCGCGATGGAAGGCTTCACACAGCGCCCGGCCGATGCCGTTGGCGCCTCCGGTGACAATCACGATTTTGCCCGCCACCTGCATCGCCCCACCCCGACTGTTTGTTGAAAGCTTTCAGGTCAATACCAGATCGAGCACGGCGGTGTAATGGCAGGCGGCGCCCAATAATACAAAACCATGCCAGATCGCGTTCTGGAAACGCAGCCGCTGCCATGCATGGAAAATCACGCCGAAACTGTACAGCGCTCCACCTGCGACCACCAACCACATCGCCATGGTGGGAAGCACCGTTGCCGCGGCGTCGTAGAGCATGACGCCACTCCAGCCCATCGCCAGATAAAGCCCGACCGCGACCCGGTCATAGCGGCCGGGCAATGCCAGCTTCAGCACGACCCCGACAATCGCCACGCACCATACGCCGATCAGGAGGGCCACAGCGAAGATGCTGTCCTCTACCTGCATGATCACGGGCGTGTAGGTCGCCGCGATCAGCACATAGATCGCCGAATGATCGAAGCGGCGCAGGATCCATTTGGCGCGCGACACCGGCCACAGATTGTAAGTCGCGGAGAGCACCAGCATGGCCAGCAGGCCCGCGACATAGACCGATACCCCGACAATCTCAAAGGCGGTGGCGTAGACGGCCGTCAACACCACCAGCACGGTGGCGGCGACCAGTCCGCAGAATACGCCGACTCCGTGAACGACGCCGTCGGCGATCAGTTCGGCCCGATCGTAATTCCAGCGGGTCGCCCCGGCGCCGGCATGGGCCGGGGCCTGGGCGATCTGCTTCAATCTAAAGACGCTCATATCGGGTCCGGGTGGATGCTTGGGGAATATGCGGCTTTGGAGAGGCCAACGAAGCGTGACACACTCGGTTCCAATCGCGCCGGAAGTATGAAGCTTGATTTTGCCCGGCCAATCGCCACTTTGCGGATAGCTTATTACCTCCGCCAAACCGAGTTGTCCCCTCCCGCATGGCCCCCAGCTTTCAAGATATCGTGGAGGAAGCGCGCCTGTCGGCGCGGGCCCTGAAGGATTATGGCGACCAGTTCTTCAATCCGACGGTACGGCTTGGCGTCACCGGGCTGTCGCGCGCCGGCAAAACCGTCTTCATCACGGCGCTGATTCACGGCCTCACCCGCGGCGGCCGCTTTCCGATCTTCGAACCGTTCGCCACCGGGCGGATCGCCCGCGCCCGGCTCGAGCCGCAACCGGACGACGCGGTGCCGCGCTTTGCCTATGAAAACCATGTCCGCACCCTGATAGAGGAGCGGCACTGGCCGAATTCGACGGTTGATATCAGCGAGCTCAGGCTGGTGATCGACTACCAGCGCCAGAATGGCGCGGACCGCACCCTGACGCTCGATATCGTCGACTATCCCGGCGAATGGCTGCTCGACCTGCCGTTACTTACCAAGAGCTTTGAGCAATGGTCGGCCGAGAGCCTCGCGCTGTCGCGGGAGCCGCTGCGCGCGCAACTCGCCGCGCCATGGCACGGCCATCTCGGCACGCTGGTCGCGGAAGCCCCGGCCGATGAACAGGCGGCGCTGACGGCAGCCCGGCTGTTCACCGATTATTTGCGCGCCTGCCGCGACGAACGTTTTGCCATGAGCCTGCTGCCGCCCGGCCGCTTCCTGATGCCCGGCAATCTCGCCGATACGCCGGCGCTGACCTTTGCGCCGCTCGATGTGCCCGTTGACGGCGTCGCGCCCGAGGGTTCGCTGTGGGCGATGATGGTGCGGCGCTACGCGGCCTACAAGGATGTGGTGGTCCGACCGTTCTTCCGCGATCATTTCTCGCGGCTCGATCGCCAGATCGTGCTGGTCGATGCGCTCTCGGCGTTCAATGCAGGGCCGGAAGCACTGGTCGACCTCGAGGCGGCGCTGGCGGGAATCCTGGATTGCTTCAGGATCGGGCGCAGCACGTTCCTGAGCTCCCTGTTCCGCCCGCGGATCGACCGCATCCTGTTTGCCGCGACCAAGGCCGATCATCTGCATCATTCCAGCCATGATCGCCTCGAGGCCGTGCTGCGGCGCATCGTCGGCAGGGCTGCCGCACGGGCCGAGGACACCGGCGCCATGATCGATGTCGTAGCGCTGGCCGCGGTCCGCGCCACCCGCGAGGCGCAGGTCGCGCGCGGCCGTGAAAAACTGCCCTCGATCCTGGGGACGCCGATCGCCGGCGAGATGGCGAATGGCGAAGCCTTCGACGGCAATAACGAGGTCGCCACCTTTCCGGGCGACCTGCCGGCGGATCCGGAAGACCTCTTCAAGGGCGAGGCTGGGTTTCGCGGCCTCGCCAGTGCCTCGGCCGACAAGAGCGATTTCCGCTTTCTGCGCTTCCGCCCGCCCTTGCTCGAACACGATGGCAGCGACGCGCCCGCGCTGCCTCACATCCGTCTTGACCGCGCCCTCCAGTTCCTGATCGGAGACAGACTGCAATGAGCGAGCGCCCTCTGCACCGGCGGCCGACGACCTTCAAGCTCGACGACCCCGGCGTCATCGTGATGGACCCGGACGATTCAAGCCGCCCGTCGAAGGGCACGATTCACGTCAGGCCTGAAGCCGATCCCGTGCTGCTGCCGGTGCTGGTCGAGGCGCCGCTCGTCCCCGTGCAACGCGGCTTCCGCTGGGGCGCGATGTTCTGGAGCGCGCTGGGTGGATTGGTCACGCTCGGCCTCGGGCTCGCCGTCACCCGCCTAATCGAGGACCTGTTCGCGCGCAGCGAGAGTTTTGGCTACATCGGGCTGGGTTTTGCGGCGGCCGCCGCGCTGGCGCTCATTGTCGTCGTCGCGCGCGAGGCGCTGGGGCTGGCGCGCTTGGCCACCATCGAAAAACTGCATTTGCGCGCGGCCGCGGTGCTTGCCAGCGACGATCGCGCGGAAAGCCGCGCCATCGTCCAGGATCTGCTGGGGCTTGCGCATCAGAATCCGCATCTGGCGCGGGCCCGCGCCGCCTTGCAGGGCCATGCCGATGACATCATCGACGGCGCCGACATGATTCGCCTCGCGGAGCGCGAACTGATGACGTCGCTCGATCAGGAGGCGCGCCGGCTGGTTTCGTCGGCGGCGCAGCGCGTCTCGGTCGTCACCGCCGTCAGCCCGCGCGCCGTGATCGACGTTCTCTTCGTGTTCGTGGCGGCGCTGCGGCTGATCCGGCAGCTGGCGCGGCTCTACGGCGCGCGGCCCGGCGCGCTCGGCATGTTCAAGCTGATGCGCCACGTCATCGCTCACCTCGCCATCACCGGCGGCATGGCGGCGGGCGACAGCCTGATCCAGCAGGTGCTCGGCCATGGCATCGCGGCAAAGCTGTCGCAGCGGCTCGGCGAAGGCGTCCTGAACGGGCTGCTCACCGCGCGGCTCGGGCTTGCGGCAATCGACCTCACCCGCCCGCTGCCGTTCACCGCCCTGCCGCGCCCCGCACTCGCTGATCTGGCCAAAGACCTGATGCGCAAGCGCGACGGCGATCAGTAGATTGCCGGCTACGTTTCCCGGGGGCCAAACAAGACGCCACCCGGGGGTTCCCGGATTTTAATCGTTCAGGACACCGCCACCGAGGGGGGGCAATCAATTGCAAACCTGGACGCGACGGACACTCCAGCCGTATCCGTCCCAGTAACGCTCGCGAACCACGCGGCAAACTGGTTCTTCAACGTAGACCGGTTCCGGCGCATAATAAACCGGCGGCGGCGGAGCAGGTCGTGATGCCAGGGCGCCGCCGAGCAACGCTCCACCGATCAGTCCACCGACGACGCCAGCGGCGATTTGACCATTCTCCGCTCTTGCAGGCGCCGGCAACAATAGCGGGCCTGCGGCCAACGTAACGGCCACGATGGCCGAAGTGATTTTGCTCATCATACTTTCCCCCAATGGCGTTACATGATCTCCATTCGGACCATCATACATCCCGCGATTAACACCTTCTTAAGGCTGCGATCGAGCGCCAGGATTATTTTGCAAAACTGAAAGAGGAAGCACTCCCTTCCCTCTCTCAGGCAGTAAGCGCGCGGCTCAACGCGTGCACATTGATTTCTTGAGCGCTCAAGGCGTTTCTTCCCAGTTCCAATCCCAAGCGCGTTCCTGATTCATCGACACGGTTGTCCGTTCGGAAGCACGCACGGCTTTCCCGCAGGTGGTGGAGCCGGACGCGCAGCCGGAGGCGGTGGTGGCGGCGCTCGCACAACAGGTGGCGGTGGCGGTGGCGGCGCTCGCACAACAGGCGGCGGTGGCGGCGGCGCCGGTCGCGCAACAGGTGGTGGCGGCCCAGGGCGCGCAGCGGTAGGTGGAGGTGATGGCCGGGCAATCGTCGGTGATACCGGCGGCGGCGTGGCAGGAAGAGATTGTCCCGCGACCGGCGGCTTGCCGCTCACTGGCGGCAGCGATTGTCCGCCGGATCCCGGCAGAGGCTGTGGGCCTTTGGTCCCCGGAAGCGTCGTCGCTGCGGGAGCCGGGGTAGCCGTTGGTACCGGCGCCGCTGTAGCAGGAGCAGTTTGACCGGCGACCGGCGGCTTGCCGCTCGCTGGCCGCAGCGGTTGTCCGCCTGATCCCGGCAGCGGTTGTGGACCTTTGATCCCCGGAAGTGGCGTTGCCGCAGGCGTCGGGGTCGCCGTTGGTACCGGCTGCGCCACGGCAGGAGCAGGTTGTGCCGCGACCGGCGGCTTGCCGATCATTGGCGGCAGCGGTTGTCCGCCGGATCCCGGTAGCGGTTGTGGGCCTTTGGTCCCCGGAAGCGTCGTTGCTGCTGGGGTCGGGGTCGCCGACGGTACCGGCTGCGCCGTAGCAGGAACAGGTTGACCGGCGACCGGCGGCTTGCCGCTCACCGGCGGCAGCGGCTGTCCAGCGGATCCCGGCAGCGGTTGTGGGCCTTTGATCCCCGGAAGCGTCGTTGCTGCGGGGGTCGGGGTCGCCGTTGGTACCGGCTGCGGTGCACCAGGTTGCGGCTGACCGACGACAGGTGGCTTGCCATTCGCTGGCGGCGTTCCAGTGGGCCGGGTCAGACCGGAAGGCGCAGTGATGGGCGGCGGTGTATTCTGAATCGGAATCGCTTTTGGTGCGACCGATGGCGGAAGCGAGGGCGCGAGCAAGGCTGCAGCGCCGGCTCCGGCGATACCGACTCCTACAATGCCGGCGTTGGAGGGCGATGGTTTGGATGCCGGGGGAGGCTGTGTCTGAGATGCAGGAGACTGAGCCGGCGGAGAGAAAGTCTGGCTCTGCCCATCTGGTTTGGTAATTACAACGGTATTGGTCGTATTATTGACGACCACGGTGTTGTGGATGTTGTTGTAGATGACGTTGTTCGGCGGCGGCGCAACGTAGTCTGGCGTGTTGATATAGACCGGCACCGGAACATAAACCGGAACGGGAAGCACATAGGCGTACACCGGCGGTGGCGGCGGCGCCAACTCCACGAAATAGACGGGCCGCGGCGGCAGGAAAAATACCGGCGGCGGCGGTGGCGGTTCAAATCCAAAATCCGGATCGTCGAAAATCAGTACCGGCCGCTCGACGTAGATCACCTCTTCCGGCGGTGGCGGCGGTACGTCGTAGCTGATGATTTCAAATCGCGGCGGCGGCTCAAGTGCAGCCGTCAAGTATGCGAGCCGGCGCCGCGCATCGTTGGCATGCGAGCCCCGCGGATACCGCCGCAGATATGACCAGTAGGCCGGCGGCGTATTGACGCTCCGACTGCGCCGCCAAGTTGCTGCTTCGCGGCGGGCCGCAACAATCGCGCGTACCCGCCGTGCCATCGGATCGTTGGGATAGGCAAAGAGGAAGTTTTCATAGTCCTGCAGATTGTCGCGATCGAGAGCCGCGAGATAGGCATCCCGCGCGTCAAAATCGCGGATCGGCTTCGATCGGATCGATGATGTCTGTTCGCGCGAAACCTGGGGTGGAGGCGCATCCGGCGCCCGCTCGAAAAAGTAAAACGGCGCCTGCAACTTCGAAGCGTTCCAGGGCACTTGCGCGCCCTTGGTGATCTCGTTGACCCGAAGACGAACCCGGTTGAACAGGTCCGTCACCGGAAGGCCACCCTCGCGCATCATCTCCGCAAGCGCCTGGGCGTAGGAGGAATACGGACCGGGCTCGTTCTGTGCGACCGTTCCCGGCGCGGCATTGAAAGCGATCAAGGTCCCTAGTTCCGGCTCGACAAGGGCCAAGCCACCCGCAAGTGAGGGGCCGGATTTGACAAACGGGTTGCCTCGAGCTCCATCAAGAACGACGATGCTCGCTTTGATGCCGAGTGCCGCAAGCGGCTTGGTATAGTCCGAAACACGCAAGGCCTCGGACGAGACGTTCGCATCGCGGACAATGTTTGCGTCCGTTGGGACGAAGTAGTTCTCGCCCTCCAGCTGCACCCCATAACCGCTCAGGTAGACGAACGCCACCGTGTCGGGGCCAGCCGCTGACACCTTGGCAATAAAATCCCGGAATGTCCGCCGCAGCGAATCCTGGTCGAGATCGCGGACGCCGACGACATCGAAGCCGGCGGCCTGAAGGGTTTGGGCGATCAAACCGGCATCGTTGGCGGGCGTCGGAAGAACACCGGCGCCATAACTGGCGTTGCCTACCACCAGCGCGATGCGATTCTCCGCCGCCTGGGCACCGGCCATGGCCAAGCCCCAGAACAGAAGCACCGACAGGAGGGCCAATGCGAAATTGCGTTGATGCTTCATGGTTAAACACCGCGATGAGGAGCCAATAGTACTAATCAAAGCTTGCCACTGAACGAGGCCTGAATGGAACCGGTCAGAAACAAGGCGGACCGCCGACCGGCCCAGCCATCGGGGCCAGGTCGGCAATCCGAACAAGCATTTGGATACACCCTAGTCTCGTGGCTTGTCGCGATCATTCGCTACGTCCGCAACAATCAGCCGAGAACTGTCCCCCGCCAGCGTGCGCGGGCGATAGAGCGGCGAATCCTTCTGCGGCGAAAGCTCCGGCGTCCAGCCGGTCAGCTTTTCCAGCGCGTAGGTGTCCATCACGATCCCGCGCCAGCGGCGCTCAACCCGTTCGAGCGGTTGCCTGACCGCGGTCGTCGATTGCCATACCGGACTGACATGGTCGGGCTCGCGCCCGACATAGAGCCCGGTGCGGCCCCGGACCGCATTCATACCGGGATCGCGAAAGCCCTCAAACCTGCCGCGCTCGTTGATCTGTATGACCGGCACGCGATCGTCAAAGAACCAGCGCAGCATGGCGTAGGTGCGATAGTCCGTGGTCGCGATCCAGCTCGCACCGGTATGTTGCAACTGGGCCTCCGCGCGCGCCACGACCTGCTGATAGCCGGCCTCGCCGCCGACCGGATCGGCCCGACCGATAAAATTCCAGGGAGTAACGACATAATAAAGAAAGACCGCAACAACGAAGACGATCCCGGAAACGATCGCGATTTTTGCCCAGCGGATCGTCGATTGCACCATCCAGGCTGGCCAGCCGTCGCGCGACAGCATCGTGATGTTGATGGCCGCGGCGGCAAATCCGGCCGGCCAGATGAACATCGGCCAGGTATCGCCGACCCGTAAGGACAGCGATTTCCAGAAGAAATAGCCGAAGGGAACGAGCACGGCGGTCGACAACAGGATGGCTACCGCGTCGCCGCGGCGGTATCCGCGCCACGCCGTCAGGGCCACGCCCGACAACACCACCGGCAGCAGGATGAAGCCAACCAGACCGAACTGCAGCCCGATATAGTCTCCGACGGTGCGAAGCGATATCTCATGCGTCGCGGTGGCGCGCACCAGCTGGAATCGAAACGACGCCCAGTCGTGCTGCGAATTCCAGATCAGGACCGGCGAGAACACGACGACCGCGATCAGCGCCGCTGCCCACGGATACGGACTGACCAGCCAACGGCCGCGCCACTTCGGCACCAGCATGAAGGCAGCGACCGCCGGAAGCAGCATCACCGCGGTGAATTTCGACAGCAGCGCCAACCCGGCGAAGGCGCCGGCCGCCAGCCACCAGCGCCCGTCGTTGCTCTCGTGCAGCCGCACCAGCGCCCACAGCATCGCGACCGCAAACGGGATCAGCGCCACGTCGGGCGAGACCTTTGCCATCAGCAGGCCATAGTAAAGCGCGGCCTCCGGCATCAGCACGGCAATGACGACCGCGCGGACATCATGCGTCACACGCCGAACGATATCGGCGAGCAACAGCTGCGTGACCAGCATCGCGACGATGCCGGCAAACCGCACGCCCAGATTGGTGTCGCCAAAGATCGCGGTGCCGAACCGGATGAACCAGGCGATCATCGGCGGATGATCGAGGAAGGACAGCGCGCTCTCCCTCGACCAGGTCCAGTAATAGGCCTCGTCGGTGCGCAGATCGATGACGCCTGCATAGATCACCCGCATGACCGTCAGCGCCGCGATCACGGCGGCAACCGCGAGCCATTGCCGCGAGGCAATCCTGGCCGGCTTTGCGCTGTCTTGCATGGGCGGGGGTATCGTCACGGCGCTTTCTCCCCGACTCCGATCGGGGTGTCAACTTGCGGCAGGCTTGTTGCGGCAGCTTGGCCGTAACTCCCCATGGCGTCAGGCCCGTTCCCAAACTAACATCGGCGGAACCACAGGGCATTCTGATCGGACCGCATGGCCTCCTTATCGCCGCAACAGCTCCCGAAATTCCTCCGCGGCATCAGCGTCCGGCAGGTCCGGCTCGGCTGCGGACTGGTGCTGTTCGCCTACCTGGTCAGCCATTTCCTCAACCACGCGCTCGGCAATGTCTCGATGGAGGCGCTGGCCGGCGGGGTCTATTACCACACCCTGTTCTGGCAATTTCTACCGGTCGCGATCGTGTTTTATACCGCGGCACTGGTCCATGCCGGTCTTGGTCTCTGGGCGCTGTACGACCGCCGGCAATTTCGCTGGAAGGCGATCGAGCCGCTGCAGCTCGTGCTCGGCCTCAGCATCCCGGCGCTGATCATCGCCCATGTTGCCGGCGTCCGGCTCGGCCAAGCGCTGTTCGGACACGAAAAACTTTATCCGCAGGTATTTTTCGCGTTCTGGATCGTGTGGCCGTACAAGATGTGGCTGATGTTCGCGGTCCTGATCATCTCCTGGGTCCACGGCTGCATCGGCCTGTATTTCTGGCTGCGGATGAAGGCGTTCTACAAGAGCGCGGCGCCGTTTCTGCTGGCAGCGGCGGTACTGGTTCCGGCGCTGGCCATGCTGGGTCTGTATCAAGGCGGACGGACCGTCGTCGACAGCGACAGCAAGGAATGGCGGGCGGAAAACCTTTCGCAAAAGCAGGTCGGCACATCGGCCGAACAAGCGGTGCTGAAGTCCATCGAGGAATACTTCCTGATCGGCTATCTCGGCCTGCTCGGATTTGTGCTGCTGGCAAGAGGCGTGCGCGCACTCAACGAGCGCCGGGCCGGCATGGTCATGTTGTCCTACGGCAATGGCAAGACGGTGCGGGTACCGAGGGGTCTCAGCGTGCTCGAGGCCAGCCTGCGCAACAACGTTCCGCATGCCAGCGTGTGCGGCGGCCGGGCCCGCTGCTCCACCTGCCGCATTCGGGTGATCGGCGACTGCGCGTCGCTGCCGGAGCCCTCGATGCGCGAGGCCTTCGTGCTCGACCGGGTCGGGGCCGGCGCCGATCCGGCGATCCGCCTCGCCTGCCAGCTCAGGCCGCAGACCGATCTGTCGTTCTTCCAGATCTTCCTGCCGCAGACCACGGCGGCGACCTTGCGGACGTCGAGTCCTTCCCGCATCGGCGAGGAACGCTATCTCGTCAGCCTGTTCGTCGACATGCGCGGCTCGACCAAGCTCGCGGAGAAGCGACTGCCGTTCGACACCGTCTTCATCGTCAACCGTTTCCTCGGCGCGGTGTCGCAGGCCGTGCTCGAATGCGGCGGCCAGCCCAACCAGTTCGTCGGCGATGGACAGCTGGCGCTGTTCGGGCTCACCTCGGACCCGCAGACCGCCTGCCGCCAGGCGCTGCGCGCAGCCGGCATGATTTCAGCCAATGTCGACGAATTGAATCAGTTCCTGAGCCACGACCTGCGCGAGCCGATCCGTTTTGGCGTCGGCATTCATGGTGGTGAAGTAATCATCGGCGACATCGGCTATCGCGATCACATGGTGTTCACGGCGCTCGGCGATGCGGTCAATGTCGCCGCGCGGCTGCAGGACATGACCAAGAGCCTCGCCTGCGAGGTTGTGGTTTCGGAAGAAGTCCGCATCACCGCCGGCCTGGCAGCAGACAGTCTGCCGCAACAGGAAGTCACGATCCGCGGGCGCGCCGAGGCGATGATCGTTCGCACCGTCGAGCATGCGAGCGCGTTGTCTGCGTTGGTTAATGATTTGAATGCCGTCGCCGCGTAATCGCCGCACGACATCGCTGTGTGATGTTTTTCACACCTGAATAAGCATTCAGAAAATTGTCACCGATCCGCAAGCTGTTTTCTCGAACCCCGCTCCCGAGGGGCGCGACTGATGTGCGATGAGACGATCAACCCGCGCTACGGCGCACATCAAAGGAGAACGACCATGTTTCGCAAATTGACTCTCGCACTCGTTGCCGCGGCTTCCCTCAGCGCAGCGGCGCTGGCTCCCACCGCGGCCTCCGCCGGCGGCGGATGGGGCTGGCATCCGCATCATCACCACCACGGCCTTGGCCTTGGCTTCGTGATCGGCGGCGGCGGCTATGGCGGCGGCTATGGTGGCGACGGCTGCTATCAGACCCGCCGCGTGTGGACCCCCCACGGATTTCGCTTCCGCGTCGTGAATGTCTGCGCCTACTGATCGGAACCCAGGTTCCGACCTGGAAACCCCGGTCGCCCCCCAGCGGCCTGGGTTTTCTGCTTTGGCGGGTTTCAGCGCAATGTCGTCCGCCGGTAAAATTTGAAACGCTCGGCATTTCGGCGGATCAAATCATCGGCAAAACAGGCAAAATACGCCAATGCGCCACGATATCGATCGTTTTCCGTCGAAATCGAGCTGTCGTTTGCGCTATCAAGCTTGCGTTATCCGGCGTATCCTGTGCTTTCGGGCAGGCCGGTGTGCGGGGACCGGCGGCTCGTTAATGGTTTTGATCCCGCGGAGACGACGTGATGGCTAAAGGTACTGTGAAGTGGTTCAACGCGACCAAGGGTTTTGGTTTCATCCAGCCTTCGAGTGGCGGCAAAGACGTTTTCGTTCATATTTCGGCGGTCGAGAAAGCTGGCCTTTCCTCGCTCAACGAAGGACAGACGGTCGAATACGAAGAGGTTGCCAATCGCGGCAAGACCTCGGCCGAGAAC
>JBBQUA010000029.1:0-33081 GCA_038212905.1 Hyphomicrobiales bacterium | reverse complement strand
GCCCGGGCATGACGAGCTTTGGGGCTGCATTCCAGTGCCAATCCCGCCTTGCAGCCGGCGGATTTCAAGGCTATTGGCTGAGCCAACGCTCCCTTCGTCTAGCGGTTAGGACGCGGCCCTCTCAAGGCTGAAACAGGGGTTCAATTCCCCTAGGGAGCGCCAGCGGATGCTTCTACCGTTCGCCATTGCGCGGAAGCATCCAGCGCCCGTAGGGCCTCCACACGGAGGCCGAAAAGTTGAAAATAACAAATATTCCCGCCCACTCCACGCGATGGCGACGTTAGGCGCAAGATGCTTAAAATCAGTCGCTTGTGGGTGGGCTGCCCCGTCCACGAAAATCGTGCGGAATCAGCCCGAATGGAATAGCCTCCCACGGGCAGCCGTAGGCCGCCAGGGTTGCGCCTGTGGTCGTTCCTAACATGATGGGCAACCGTGTCTGACTATGTGATTTCCCTTGCCACTGCCCACGCCGACTTGGGATGGCCAAAACCCGAAGACGTCACGTCTCCAGACGGTGCAGGCCCAAGGGTCTTTGCAGAACTCGCCCGTGAGAAAATTGGCAGAGCGCTGGCGGTCTTTCCAGGCGCCTCAGACGCGACCATTGGAGTATTGGCCTCCGATCCCGGATCGGCGGACACGGCTCCGCCCCTGAGTATTGTCGTCGAGTTCACCCAGCTTGTCGGCGACGCGACGTTGCGCGAAGCACAGCGGTTAGCGTGGAATTTTTCCCACTGCCCGGCATTGATCACAATTGAACCTGGATTACTCCGTGTCTGGAGTTGCTGCGAACATCCAGACCCAAATAGAGCGCTGGAAAGTTTTGTTGTCCACCGACTACAACCGCCTGATCTCGCAGAGGCTGGAAATCCAGTCCTTGAGCGGGCCGCCGCACGGGCCTTGCACTGGATAAACCTAGTGTCAGGAGAATTCTTTCGGCAACGCGCCTCTCGCTTTCGACGCGAGGGACGCGCGGATCAGATGCTTCTCGGAAATTTGCGTTACATCCGTACCGCACTCTCTGAGGCGGGGCTAAAGGATGATGATGTCTGCCACGACCTGTTGGCTCGCATAATCTTTGTACAATTCCTTTTTGATCGAAAAGATTCTGAGGGAGCGGCCGCCCTCACGCCAATGAAGCTCGCACGACTGCATGACGACGGCGCGCTTAGGCGGCTACACAAAAACTTCGCCAGTATTTTATCGGATTTCGACGAGACGTACCGCCTGTTCGACTGGCTCAATGAGCGTTTCAACGGCGACCTCTTTCCGGGAAAGGGCGATACCCCGACGGCCCGCGCTCGCGGCTGGGCAAACGAAAAGCGAATAGTCTCGAAGGCCCACCTTGCGTTGCTTGCCCAATTTATCACGGGCAGCGTTGATATGCCGACTGGGCAAGGGTCTCTGTGGCCTATGTATGCGTTTGATGTGATCCCGTTGGAGTTCATCAGCAGTATTTACGAAACGTTTGTGAACCGGCGCGCCGCGAAGGAGGGAATCTACTATACGCCGCCACATATGGTTGATTTTGTTTTGGACCGCATATTGCCGTGGAATGGTCTCCAGTGGGACGTAATCGTATTCGATCCGGCCTGCGGCTCCGGCATTTTTTTAGTTAAAGCGTTTCAACGCCTCATCCATCGATGGAAGCGTGCCAATCCAGGGCAACCGGTTCGCGCTGAGGTACTAAGACGCCTCCTGGAACGCAATCTGTTTGGGGTTGATAAAGACGCTCATGCAGTGCGCGTCGCGTGCTTTAGCCTTTACTTGGCGATGTGCGATGAAATCGATCCACGCCATTACTGGACGCAAGTTAGCTTCCCGGACATGCGTGATCGACGCTTGATTTGTTCAGATTTTTTTGCGGAGAGTATTGTTGGATTTCAAACAAAGGAGGCAGCTCCCACCTACGATTTCATCGTGGGAAATGCGCCTTGGGGTGAGAACGTCATCACCCAGGCTGCCAATGAATGGTCCGAGACCCATTCTTGGCCGATTGCGAATAAGGATATCGGAAGTCTATTTCTTGCCAAGGCGGCGCGACTTTTAAAACCAAAGGGCTCGATTGCAATGCTTCAATCGGCCAATTCGATTCTGTTTAATCGAGCAGGAAAGGCGATGGCATTCCGCCGCCAACTTTTTACGACATACAGCGTTGATGAGATCATCAATTTATCCGCGCTGCGATTCAGCATTTTTTCCGGCAAAGCGCATGCTAAGAAAAAGTCAGTGGCGCCGATATGCGCGGTGATTATGCGCGGTAGCAAGCCATCGCCAGAGCACCGGATTGCTTATACCAGTCCGAAGCAAATTGAATCTTCCGTCGACGAGTTCGAAATCATCATCGAACCACACGATAGACGCTGGCTGACTGTTTTGGAGGCCGCGTCTGACCCCATCTCCTGGACGGCATACATGTGGGGTAGCGGACGTGATCGGGCTCTCCTGAACAGGCTCTTGAGGTTCCCTAGTTTGGCACGCCCGCCTGAAGGTTTCGCCGTGAAATCTCGCAAAGGAATTGTAATTGGAGATCGCGCCAAGAAATATTCTCGCGCGGCAGGAATGCGGGTATTCGACGCAGGAGAATTTCCTGAGGGTTCGGTGCTTTACCTAGAGGGATCAAATCTGGAGCGAGTTACGGAGATACGCACCGATGAACAAGATTCCACAGACTTTACGGCTTTCAGCCCGCCTCAGCTCGTCATCAAAAAGGGATGGCGGCAATCTGCGTCGAGATTTCAAGCTCGGATTGCAAAGTCTGGACGGGCAGAGCCGATTATCTGCACTCAAAGCTATGTGAGCGTGCACACAAGTCCTGCACATTCGAGCCTTCTTGAGGCTGCCTGTCTTTCCTTGAACAGCATGCTCGCTACTTATTTCCTGTTACTGACGAGCGGTCGTTTCGCAAGCTATCGACCAGAGCCACTCGTGTTAGAACTTCTGGCGGTGCCAGTGCCGCAGCCTCGGGAGGGGCTTCTTAAGGGAATTGAAACGCAGAAGGATGTGGATGCCCGCATTAGCGACGCGTTCGGTTTGAAGGATGCGGAAAGGGTCTTGGTTGAAGACCTGTTCAATATCACTCTTGCGGATTTTCAAGGGGACGGTACTTCGCCTGGGCGGCAAGCGACGACGCGTGGAGATGCTACAAAGGCCGAACCTCAAATCACAGAATACTGCTCATATTTTGCGCGGGTCCTTAAGGCGGGTTTTGGCCGCGATAAGGCAGTCCGTGCCACGATCTTTCAGGAAAATGAAAAAAAGGCGCGCTTGCCGTACAGGCTTGTCGCGTTCTCTCTCGGGGATTCATCTGGAGCAGCGATTGAGGTCGTTAAGGCCCGACTTTCAGATCTCTTGAATTCGATGGACACTCTCAATGAAAAGTGGGCGGCTGCCTCTCGTGGGGGAACGATTTACCAAAGGCGGATCGCGCGAATCTATGAGTCTGTGAACGGCGTGCCGACCGTTTTTGTAATCAAACCAGATCAAGTTAGGTATTGGACAAGAGCAGCTGGCCTCAGCGATGGAGACGATGTCGCTACTGATCTTTTTAATTGGAATCAGGCGGCAATTTCTGTGGGGTCTGTCTGATGGTCCAAAATGGAAATGTCATTGTAACGTCAGCGCCCGATGCAGCCTTTCTTACGTTGGTGAATAGTTGGTCTCGTGATCAGGCCGATTTGATGCTCGGGTTTGTGTGGCAAGCCTACGACGCTCTGGCAAGCAACACGGCTGCTATCGATGGACGAGATTTGGAGAGGAGTATCACGCAGCTGCTAGAGCCCAGAATTCGAGATGTGATGTCCGGTGATGAGCCGTTCTATGTTCAACACAGCCCGTTCGAGCGCGAGACTATGGCGCTACCTCCAGCCCAGCCGCCAGCTTACGACCTTGCCTTCGTCCTTCGCTCCAATGAGCGAATTATGTGGCCGATGGAAGCGAAGGTGCTAGAAACTGCTGAGGGAGTTTCAGACTATGTGGGAGATATTCGAACTCAGTTTCTCACGTGTCGCTATGCGCCTTTTTCCTCGTCGGGAGCAATGATCGGTTATCTCCTGGGTGGTACGACGCAAAAAGCATTCGATGCGATTTCTGCGAAACTCCAGTGTACCTTAGCATCCGTTGCAGTCTTCGTAGCGAGAGCGCATCGGATGTCGCGCCATTCTAGAACGATTCCTGCCGGAAAATCTTATCCGGAAAGCTTCACCTGCCACCATCTGTTGTTCGAACTTTTCGGCGTGAAACGGGCGACCAGCCGCCGACCGCGTGGTCAGAAATCACGGCGTGGTTAGACCTTTGTCGCGGCAGTGATATGACGCCGTCCGGGTGAAGACCGATACGCGCTGGGGCGGGAGCGAATAGGTCGCGTCCGCGCAAGCACCACAGAAACGGGCCGGGGATGCGGGCAACAATGCCGGCAGTGAGTAACGTGGCGATGGCGAAAAACTCGCCTGCCGGCCCGCCCTCCATCACTTCATGCAGGTGGCCTCGCTGCCCGCCCGCCGCAGTGCGGCGGCCGTGGCGACCTGTTGATGATGGAGAATCCCGGCCCCGCGTGCCTGCGCTGTGTTGGCCTCGATGATCTCGAATATCTGCCCGCAGGCGATGCTTTGCTCTCGCGACGTGCCAAATCGAAGAGCAGCCGACATGCCGTTGTTGTACGCTTCAGCAGGACTCGTCGCCGTTACGAGCGACAAGGTTTGTTGGTCGAGCCGCAGACCCTGGCAGATGCGCAGAAAAATCGTGAGGCTCGCGACAATTCCAGTTCCTCCGCGTCGAAGCGACGGTGACTGGGTTCAGAGAGATCGATCTTGCCGACGGTGATTCTCTCTGAACTCTCCCTTCATCAACTGACCGCCCGCATCCACACCGAGAACGCCTCGATCGCCGGCGCCCGCGCACTATGCGCCATCGACACCAGATAAAACCCGTAGCCGGGCAGGGACAGCGGATGGGCTTTCACCAGCAGCCCGTTCCTCAGTTCATTGCTGACGATCACGTCGCTGACGATCGCAACGCCCTGTCCGCCGATCACGGCGTCGATCGCGTGCAGCTCCTCGCTAAAACTCAGGTCGCGGGCCTTTTCGGTGGCGTTGAAACCGGGATCGATCGAGCGCGCGACATCGAGCCATTGCCGCCAGGTCGGCGCCTCGGGATCACCGTTGATCCAGTCGTAGTGGATCAGGGGAAGGCGCAGCAGATCGGCGGCCCGCTCGATTGGGCCATGTTGCTCTAGCAGGCGCGGGCTGCAGACGGGAACGTAGGCGTCGCGAAACACTTCGTGCGTCACGAAGTCTAGCGGCGGCTTTCTTGCATGCCGGATCGCGACGTCGGCGGCGCCGGCCCGCACATCGAGCACGGCGTCGGTGCCGATGATTTCCAGCGGGATATCGGGGTTTTCCTCGCGCCATTTCGGCAGTTGCGGCACCAGCCATTTGCTGGCGAAGGCGTTGGTGCTGGTGACGCGAAGCGGCGCCTGCGCATCAGCTTCCGCCAACAGCGTCACCGCCGAGGCCAGCGCATCGAAGCCATTGCGCAGGGCGGGATAGAGCCGTGCGCCGGCGCTGGTCAGCAGCAGAGGCCGCGGGCGCCGCTGGAATAGCGTCACGCCGCAGGCTTCTTCCAGCTGTTTTATCTGGTGGCTGATCGCGGTCGGCGTGACGCCGAGTTCTTTCGCGGCAGCCCCAAAACTGAGATGCCGGGCGGCGGCCTCGAAGGCATGCAGGGCGCGAAGGGGCGGCAGCTTCCTCATGCCACCAGTGTAGATGAGGTTTTTTCATCCATCACCTGAATTCTTCGATTTTGCAATGGTTTGGTACCTCGTGGGATGACGGCCTCGGGCATCTTCCGAAGGAGACGATCGATGAGCTACCAGTTCGAGGCCGGGCGCATCTATCGGATGCCGACGCATTTCGGGCCGGCGCCGGGACCGCGCCAATTGCCTGACGATATCGCGGTCGACCCGAAGCGCAGTCCGCGCCGTCTCTCCGTCGCGGCGAGTTTTCTCACCGATGCCGCGGCGCTGCAACGGCATCTGCCTGAAGGTTTTACCCTCGCCGGCGAACCCGTGGTCACGGTCGAGTTTCATCACATGACCGACATCGACTGGCTGGCGGGGCGTGGCTACACCATGATCTGGGTCGGTTGGCCGGCGACGTTCGCCGGCAATCGGGACCGCGCCACCGGCCAGTTTCTGGCGGTGGTGTGGGAGAATCTCGCCGATCCGATCATCACCGGGCGTTGCGAGATCGGGCATCCCAAATTGTATGCCGAGATCGCGGAGCCACGCAGGTTTAACGGCGCACAGATTGGCGCGGCGGGCTGGATGGGATTCCGCTTTCTCGAACTCGAGGTGTCGCAGTTGCAGGACGCGGATCCGGTCCGGCCGGTCGTGGCTTCGGACGGAACCCTGATGCTGAAATACGTGCCACGCACCGGCGCCTGGGGCGAGACGGATCTGTGCCAGGTGACGCTGACGCCATCAGGCGATCCGGACAACCATGTCGAGCAGCGCCAGACCGGCGCCGGCAGCGTGCGCTTCCACAAGGCAGGCTTTTCGGAGCTGCCGACCATGCATCATGTGGTCAACGCGCTGGCCGCGTTGCCTGTCATCGAAGCGCGCGGTGGCGCGGTCACGCTCTCGCGTGGCGGAAAATCCTACCGCGACCAGCGCGTGCTGTTGTGATCAACCGACATCGAACTCAAACAACGGACCCGCGCGACGCGCCAGTGCAACCGCGCCGGTGGATACGCATGGCAGCCACGGGAATGCCGGTGTAGTGTCGGACCAGCGATGAGCGGGAGTCCGAATGACCGAGATAGCCGAAAAACCTTCTTCCAGTTCCGCTCCGGCTACCGAGGCGCCGTTCCGGCCGCATACCTCGCACTGGGGCGCTTTTTCGGCGCGCTGGCAGGACTCCGAGTTGGAGGTTCGGCCGCATCCGGACGATCCCGATCCGAACCGCCTCATCGAGAATTTTCCCGGGGCCTTGCGCCACCGCGCGCGGGTGGCGCAACCGATGGTGCGCCGCGGATGGCTCGAGGGCAAACGCGGACCTGACGCGCGCCGGGGACGCGATGAGTTCGTTGCGCTGTCGTGGGAGGCGGCGCTCGATTTGCTCGGCGTCGAACTGGCCCGGGTGCGCGACCAGCATGGCGCGGGCTCGGTATTCGGCGGATCCTACGGCTGGTCGAGCGCGGGACGCTTTCACCACGCGCAAAGCCAGGTGCACCGCTTTCTCAACGTGGCGATGGGGGGCTATGTCAGGTCGATCAATACCTACAGCTCCGGCGCTTCCGCGGTCCTGATACCCCACGTCACCGGCGATTATGAGCAGATGACGAAGCGCAACGTGACCTGGGAGCAGATCGTCGCGCACAGCGAGATCGTGGTCGCCTTCGGCGGTATGGCGTTGAAGAACAGCATGGTGGCCGGCGGCAGCGTCAGCCAGCATGTCGAGCGCGGCGCCATGGCATGCGCCCAGGCCAACGGCTGCAAATTCGTCAATGTGAGTCCGCTGCGTGCCGATCTGCCCGAGGAAGCCGCTTCACAGTGGATCAGCAACATTCCCGGCACCGACACCGCGCTGATGCTGGCGCTGGTGCACACGCTGGTTGTCGAAGGACGGCACGATCGCGATTTTCTCGACCGCTATACGGTCGGCTGGCCGGTGTTCGAGCGCTATTTGCTGGGCGAGACCGACGGCCAGCCCAAGGACGCGGCCTGGGCTGCCGCGATCGCCGGCGTGGCGGCCGACACCATCGTGGCGCTGGCCCGCCAACTGCACGGACGCCGCGCCCTGATCGTGGTCTCGCATTCGCTGCAACGCGCCGAACATGGCGAGCAGCCAGTCTGGATGGGGGCCGTGCTATCAGCGGCGCTCGGGCAGATCGGCCTGCCGGGCGGCGGCTACGCTTACGCACTCGGCGCGATCGCCTATTACGGACGCCGCAACAATGCGGTGCCGCTGCCGACGCTGCCGCAGGGCCGCAACGCCGTCGCCGAATTCATCCCGGTAGCCCGCATCGCCGACATGCTGCTCAATCCCGGCGGCGCCTATCGTTACAACGGCAAGACGCTGACCTATCCTGACATTCGCCTTGTCTACTGGGCCGGCGGCAACCCGTTCCATCATCATCAGGATCTCAACCGGCTGCGGCGCGCTTTCGCTGAGGTCGATACGCTGGTGGTGCATGAACTGGGCTGGACCGCGACGGCGCGGCATGCCGATTTCGTGTTGCCCGCGACCATGACGCTGGAGCGCGAGGATATCGGCGGCAGTTCCAACGATCCGCTGCTGGTGCCGATGCCGCGGATCGCGCCGCCCTTTGGCGAGGCGCGCGACGATTACGAAATCTTCTCCGATCTGGCCGAGCGCCTCGGCGCCCGCGAAGCCTTCACCGAGGGACGCACGGTGCGCCAATGGCTGGCGCATCTTTACGAGCCGACACGGAAGGGTCTGGCGGACATGGATCTGCCGGCGCCTGATTTCAGCGAGTTCTGGGCGAGCGACGGCCTGATCGTGCCGCAACAATCCGATGACGGCGGACAGCTCCGGCGTTTCCGCGACGATCCGGAAGGCGCGAAGCTGCCGACCCCCAGCGGCAAGGTCGAGATTTTCTCGCAGACCATCGCGAGCTTCCAGGAGCCGGACTGCCCCGGTCATCCGACCTGGCTTCTGCCAGTGCAGCCGGCGCCATCGACGCCGCTGATTCTGGTCTCCAACCAGCCCGCGACGCGGCTGCACAGCCAGCTCGACTTCGGTGCGCACAGCGCGGCCTCGAAGCATCGCGGCCGCGAGGTCGCCCGCATGCATCCGGCCGACGCCGCGGCGCGCCGCATCGCCGACGGCGACATCATCCGCCTGTTCAACGAGCGTGGCGCCTGTCTCGCCGGCGTCCGCGTCACCGACGATATCCGCCGCGGTGTGGTCCAGTTGCCGACCGGCGCGTGGTATGACCCGGCCGATCCCCAGGAAGAAGCCCCGCTCTGCGTGCACGGCAATCCGAATGTCCTCACGCGCGATATCGGCACATCCGCGCTGGCGCAGGGCTGCACCGGGCAATTGACCACCGTCGAGGCCGAACGTTTCGACGGCAATTTGCCGCCGATCCAGGCCTATGATCCGCCGGTGATATCACACCCCGATGGCGTTCCTCGCCACCACGTCGCGAAAGAATGACAGGGTTGATGCTGCCGCGGGCGCGCCGGACGTGCCGCCATCCTACCCGCGCGCGCCGCGCATGTCGGCCTCGATGGTGAGCCTCGCGGGCTCGTCAAAGCGCGACCGGTAGACCTGGAGGTTCTCCATTACGCGCTGCACGTAAATGCGCGTCTCCGTGAACGGGATGCGTTCGACCCAGTCGACGACGTCCACCTTCGGGTCCCGTGGATCGCCAAAGCGTGCGATCCATTCCTTGACGCGCCCGCGCCCGGCATTATAGCCGACAAAGGCGAGCACATGATTGCCGTCATAGGTTTTGAGGAGATCGCCGAGCTCGGCCGAACCCAACTGCACATTGTAGACGGGATCTTTCCGCAGCCGCTTGAGGTCGAACTCGAT
The DNA here is from genome assembly GCA_038212905.1 of Hyphomicrobiales bacterium. Classification (GTDB taxonomy): domain Bacteria; phylum Pseudomonadota; class Alphaproteobacteria; order Rhizobiales; family Xanthobacteraceae; genus Bradyrhizobium. The sequence continues at coordinate 23,524 of JBBQUA010000029.1, read as the reverse complement.
TCCCAGGCGGCGGGCGATGGTGCCGCCAGTAGCCGGCGTCACCTGCATCAGGCCTATCGCCTTGGCGATCGAGATGACGTTCGGGTTGAACGCACTTTCCGCGCGTGCGATCGCGTAGACCAGGCTCGTGTCCGCCTTCGGTCCGATCGAGGTGTAGTTGGGCACGCCAATGCCGGGGAAGGCATAATTGTCGAAAGCAAGACCGCGTGACCGCGCACCCTTGCCGACAGCCAGCATGGCGCGTGCGTCCTTGTGCCGGGCGGCCGTTTCGGCAATGAGCGTCAGGACATCAGCGTCATCAACGCGACCGAGATCGGCGACGAACGGGATTACCAGATCCCGGTTGCCGGTCGCGTAAAGCAGTTCAACTGCGCGCACCAGGTCGGGATTCCGCACCGCCGCGCGCTGCATGCGGTCCACCGCCGGCGACCGCCGCAGGGCAATGGCGCGCTGGCCGAGCCGGGCGCCGGCCATTTGACCGTAATAGGCAGCCGAGCACTGTGCTGCCTCTTGATAGTAGCGGCGCGCCTCATCGCCCTGGCCGGCTGCTTCGGCGGTGCGCCCGAGCCAGTAGCCGGCGCGGGCGAGCGACGTTGGATGCGTCGTGATTTGCGCGATGCGACCGAAATGCCGTTTCGCTGCCTCGGTATCCCGGAGGAACCGCAGCGCGATCCAACCGGCGGTAAAGGGCTGATCGACGCGCAGGCTTTCCTTCGACGGAAGGGCGGCATCGCGGGCAATGCGGTAGGCCATCCGCGCCTTACCGTCGTCGAGTAGCTTGCGCACCAGGATGCGACGTTCGGTCCACCACGCATCGGCATCCTGAATGAGCTGCGGATCGTGCGGTGCCTGCAGCATCAATTCGGCGGCTTCGCGGATCTGGTCGTTGCGTCGAAGCCACTGGATGCGCGTGAACAGATAGGCCGGATCCTGGCGGGCGGCCTTCGGCACCGCGTCGAGCAAGGCGCGTGCGTTCTTCGCCTTGTGTTTGACGGCGATGCGCGCCTTTACGATGGCGACGTCCGCTGCGCCGAGGCGCTTCGCGGAACGCATCGCCGTATTGAGGTCGCCCGCATAAAGGCGCGCATTCATGCGGGCCTTGTGGTCGCCCCTCGTCAGCAGCGGCTCGAACATCTCGAGCGCCTGCGTTTCGAGACCGACCGGGAAGTCATTCTCGCGCCAGCCCGAGCGGACGTATTTGCGCGCTGCGGCGCGGTCTCCGCGCGCCAGCAGCGCACGTGCCATCGCCAGCTTGCCGGTCGCGCTCAGCGGCTCCTTGTGGGAGAAAAAAGCCAACACCGCGGCGGGTTCGCGTTGCTCCGACCATAGTCTGGCTTCCGCGCGCCGCCGGAAAGTATTGCGGCCCGGCCATGGCGGGTTGGCGCGCACGAACGCGGCATAGCGTGCAAAGCTCGTTGCGTTGTCGTCGGAACGGAGGATCACCCATTCCGCCAACCTGCGGCCCGCAACATCATCAATCTGATCGCGGCGGTTCGATGCCGCACCGACCTCGCCGCGGCGCGCCAGGCGGATGGCGTCCTTGAGGGCGTCGATGTCCGCGGCCGACGTCTTGATCGCCGGCGCGAAGGCGAGGAGAGCGCCAGCCGCGGCAGACCGAGATGGAGGCGATGCGCCGGGCGCCGTCGACGGGCGCAGACGCGGGCCTGGCTTCGCCCGGCCCGGCTTGCGTCGATCCGCCGCTATGCGCTTGCCGGGCAGTGTTGCCTTCCGCGCATGAGGCGCGACCGTATGCTTGTTGCCGGCGCTCTTGTGCGCCGCTGCCTGCTTGCCGCTGTTGGGCGCGGCGGTCGCACGCGAGTCCGCCGCCAGCAGCGCTAAACCGGCAAATAATAAAGTCGGGGCAAGGCGGGCGCGTAGCGTTTGCGTCATGATGTCCTGTGCATCGGTCGGGATGTTCGAAATGGGCTGATCCCTGATCGGGGGATTCTCCGCGAAAATGTATGAGGAAGGGCAACCCATATCGATGCTGACGGGCTTTGATGTTCAAACCGCGGCACAGCCGACGCTGTATCGTGAATGTTGCGGATATGGTTATCGCCAATCGATCCGTGAAAACATCAGCGCGGTTGCCGTGGGCCGCTGATAGTATCGAGGTCTTCGTCAGCGCGATCAGTCGACGACATCGAGCAGTACATTGAAAATTTCCGGAACGATTTCAATCCGCTCGAATTGTTCCACACGATCGAGCCGCAGCGCTCGCAACGAATGATTCATGAGGGAACCACACGCCGACCACAATTCGGAACTCGTTGCGAGGGAGACAATCTGACGCAGGTTTCCGGCAGGTGTCCAAATGTGCTAACCTTGTCACGCAGCGGAACGAAGCCTGTTTCCGAACCGGCTGGCTGTGACAGCGCCCTGAAATTTCAATTGAGGTGAAGATGTATTCGATGCGCGTGGCTCCGATCGATTGCGTTCTCGTCAGCTTCGCACTTGCGTTGCTGTGCGCCGTGCCGGGGAATGCGCTGGCCGGTCCTGTTCTTGATCAGGCCGCCATCGAAGCCGCAATTCCGGTTCCCGAGCCCGCCAATGTTCCGCCTCCGACGGCCGCCGATATCGGCATCGTCGCACCCGAGGCGCCCGATCGTGCCGACACCGCGCCAACTTCCACGCCCCGCAATCCTGAAACGGTGGATGTGAAGTCGCTCACCGGCGAGGACCTCGTCAAGGCGCCGACCGCCGGCGGCATGGAGGCCGCCGACGTTGCCGTCGCGGAGAAGCTGCGCGATCTCCTGGCCAATCGGCTCGGCAAGTTCATCAGCCGCGACGACGATCGCGCGGCGGTCGAAGCGTTCTACCGTGATCGCGGCTTCGCGCCGCTCTGGACGACCGAGGGCGCGCCGAATGCACGCGCGTCCGGCGCCATCGCCTATCTGCGCAAGGTCGCAGCCGACGGTTTCGACCCCGACGATTATCCGGTTCCCGATTTCGCCGCAGCGTCCGATCCGGACGCGCGCGCCAGGGCCGACGTCACGCTCACCGATTCGGTGCTCACCTTCGCGCGTCATGCCCGCACCGGGCGGGTGCATTTTAGCCGTGTCAGCGCAGCCATTTCCTACCAGCTGCAATATCCCGATCCGGCCGAAGTCCTGTCGAGGGTGGCCGCCTCCGATAATCCCGGCGAGACGCTCGGTTCCTACAATCCGCAGCAGCCGGGCTACAAGGCGCTCAAGGCAAAGCTCGCCGAAGCGAGGGCGAAAATCGGCGAACCGGAAGCGATCGTTCGCATCCCCGAGGGTCCGACGTTGCGCCCCGGGATGGAGGACAGCCGCGTCCCGATCTTGCGCAAACGGCTGACCATGACGGGCGATGCGGATAGCCTCCGCTATGACGACGACGTGGCCGAAGCGGTAATGAGCTTCCAGCGGCAAGCGGGTCTGTCACCGGACGGACTGCTCGGCCCCAACACGCTCGCTCGCCTCAACGGCAAAGCGGGCGCCCGCTCCGACGTCGTCGACACGATCACCGCCAACATGGAGCGTTGGCGCTGGCTGCCGCGCGACCTCGGCACGACCCACGTGATGCTCAACATCCCGGACTATACGTTGAAGGTGGTCGATCACGGCAACACGGTGTGGTCCACGCGCGTCGTCGTGGGCAAGCCCGGCCGCATGGCGACGCCGCTGTTCAGCGACACCATCAAGTTCATCACAGTCAATCCGACCTGGAATGTGCCGCCCTCGATCATCAGGAACGAGTACCTGCCGGCGCTGGCGCAGGATCCCGATGCGCTCGATCGCATCGGCCTGAAGGTGGTGCGGAACCGCAATGGGACGATACGGATCTACCAGCCGCCGGGCGCCCGCAATGCGCTGGGCCGCATCCGGTTCAACTTTCCCAACAAATTCCTGGTCTATCAGCACGACACGCCGGACAAGCACCTGTTCGCGCGCTCGAAGCGCGCCTTCAGCCACGGCTGCATGCGGGTGCAAGATCCCGACAAATACGCGGAAGTCCTGCTCTCGCTTACGCAGCCCGCGGACGGGTACACAGTCGATCGCATCCGTCGGATGTATGGGGCCGGGGAGCGTAACATCAAGCTGGACCGGCCCATCCCGGTGCATCTGACGTATCAGACGGCGTTCGTCGACGAAGCCGGCAGTCTGCAGCGTCGCGACGATGTATATGGCCGCGACGCCCGGATACTCGCTCTACTGAAGGGCAGCGATGCCAACGTCGCGGATATCCGGATCGAGCGGCGCGAGACCAGCACGAAGCCAGTGGCGGCGCGGTTGCCAGCGCGGCAGCCTGGTGGATTGTTCCAGCGTCGCGATCGCCGCGCGCAGGCCGACGGACCTTACGACGGTCCCGGCGGCTTCTTCGGCTTGTTCTTCCGGTGAGTTCGCCAGGGTCGGGGCGGCGCATTGCCCCCTCACACCCCGATCGCATTCCTGGCCACCACGTCGCGAAAGAATGACGCGCTGAGTTTTGCGACGCGCGCCTGCGTCTCGAAATCCACCCGATACACCCCGAACCGCTTTTCGAATCCAAAAATCCATTCGAAATTGTCCATCAGGCTCCACAGGAAATAGCCCTTCACCGGGACGCCCTCCGAGGTAGCGCGCTGCAGCTGCGCCAGATAGTTGCGCAGGTACATGATGCGGTCGAGGTCGTAGATTTTTCCGTCGGGGCTTAGCTTGTCCTCCGAGGAGGTGCCGTTCTCGCTGATATAGATGCTGTCGATGTTCCAGACCTTGGCGGCCAGCCGCGGCGCCCAGTAGATCACCTCGGGGCCGACCCGCAGCCATTCGGAATTCATGTGCGGGAACGAGGCGGGGAAGGGCAGCACCGACCAGCCCGGCTTCTTGTCGGACGCGGCGATGTAGAATTGCGGCGCGTAGATGTTGAGCCCGACGAAGTCGTTTTTCGAGCCGATGATCTTCAGTTCCTCGGCGGTGAATTTGGGCGCGTCCTTGCCATTGTATTCCAGGAAGCCATCGGTGTATTTGCCCTCCAGGATGACGCCGAGAAAGCTCGCGTTCAGTTCGCGTGTCGCCATCTCGGCGGCGCGGACATGCTCGGGGGTGTCGAACGCCGGCACGCAGGCGGCGATGTTCTCGGCCGGGCCGACCCTGGTGCCGGCACGGGCTTTGGCGCGGATCGCCTGTACCGCCAGCCCGTGCGCCAGCACGACATGGTGACGCGCCTGGTTCAGTTCACCCAATGGCAGTTTTAAGCCCGGCGCATCGATGCCCCAGCCGTAACCGAAATTCAGGAATCGTCCGGCCTCGTTGAGGGTGAAGATGTTCTGGACGCGATCGCTGAGGTTTTCGGCGACGTAACCCGCATAGTCCCCGAACGCCTTCGAGGTGTCGCTGGATTGCCAGCCGCCGACACGGTCCTGCAGCGCCTGCGGCAGATCCCAGTGATACAGCGTGGCATAGGGCTCGATGCCGTTCTTCAGCAGCTCATCGATCAGCCGGTTGTAGAAATCGAGGCCCTTGGGATTCGGCGCTCCGCTGCCTTCCGGAAAGACCCGCGGCCAGGCGATCGAAAACCGATAGGCCTTGACGCCGAGCTCCCTGATCAGGCCGACGTCTTCCTTGTAGCGATGGTAATGATCGTTGGCGCGGTCGGCGTTGCTGCCATCCTCGATCCTGCCCGGCGTATGCGCGAATGTGTCCCAGATCGAACGTCCCCTGCCATCCTCGTTGACGGCGCCCTCGATCTGATAGGACGAGGTGGCGGTGCCCCAGACAAAATCTTTCGGGAATGGATACGGCGCGTGCCGCTCGGCTGCTGGCTTGACGTCGCCATCCGCCGACTTCGCCGGTGCCGCCATGCCGAGCGCGGAAAGTCCCGCGAGCTTGGCAAAATGCCGGCGCGAAAACCTGGAAAACATCGGCTTCTCCGTCACTCTCGGGGGTAGATCTGCCAGGCCGAAATCCGGTCGATCTCGAAGGCGACCGTAACAGCGGATTCAGCGTCCACGAACCCCACGTATTCAGAATTCTTCGAGTCCATCGCCATATTGACGATCACGGCTGCGAATTTGACCCGGGCGCCGCGAAGGTCCTAAAGTCAGCCTCATGACCGATTTTCACGGCGTTTTTCCCTATCTCGTCTCCCCGATCGATCCCGCAGGCCAGATCCGCACCGATGTGCTGGGACGGCTGTGCGATGATCTCATCAAATCCGGCGTGCACGGGCTGACGCCGCTGGGCTCGACCGGCGAGTTTGCCTATCTCAACAACGCGCAGCGGCTGGCCGTGGTGCAGACCACGATCGAGGTGGCAAAAGGCCGCGTGCCGGTGATCGCCGGCGTTGCCTCGACCTCGACGGCGGATGCGGTGGCGCAGGCCAAAGCCTGCCAGAAGCTCGGCGCCGACGGCATTCTGGCGATCCTGGAAGCGTATTTTCCGCTCAGCGATGCGCAGGTCGAATCCTATTTTCGTGCCATCGCGGACGCGGTCGATATTCCCGTGGTGATCTACACCAATCCGCAGTTTCAGCGCTCGGATCTGACGCTCGACGTCATCGCCCGGCTCGCGGCGCATCCGCGCATCGGCTACATCAAGGACGCCTCGACCAATACCGGGCGGCTGCTGTCGATCATGAACCGCTGCGGCGACAGCATTAAAGTGTTCTCGGCGTCGGCGCATATCCCGGCCGCCGTGATGCTGATCGGCGGCGTCGGCTGGATGGCCGGGCCGGCCTGCATCATCCCCCGGCAAAGCGTCGAACTCTACAATCTCTGCAAGGCCGCGCGCTGGGACGACGCGCTGAAGCTGCAGCGCAAATTGTGGCGCATCAACGAAGCTTTCGCGCGCTACAACCTTGCCGCCTGCATCAAGGCGGGCCTCGCGATCCAGGGCTACGAGGTCGGCGATCCCGTGCCGCCGCAGGCCGCGCTCACCGCTGACGAGCGCCGGGCGGTCGAGGCGGTGCTGCGGGAGGTCGCGGGCGCGGTTTCCTGACGGGTTGAGGACTGGCCAGAAACTTCTGGCCTGTTGAGACGTTCTTGCACGGGCCCGTTGGCGCCCAGCAGCGGGGAGGCAGCGCACTATCCTGACCCCTGCAATTGGCAATGAGATGAGTGAAGATGGATCGTCGCACCACTCTCGCTCTGGCAGCCGTCGCGGCGCTGGTACTAGCGCTCACCGGAGCGAAGTTCTGGCTCACCCCGTCGACGACCTCGGTGGCGCGATCGATCGAACAGCGCGGCGCATTTTCCGAGGCCGAACGGGGAGCGATTGAAATCTTCGAGCGGGTATCGCCGTCGGTCGTGCAGGTCGCGGCCCGTTCCGGCTCCAACCCGCTTTCCGAGGACGAGGGGCCGTCGTCATCTGGCACCGGCTTCATCTGGGACAACCAGGGCCACGTCGTCACCAACGACCATGTCGTCCAGGGTGCAAAGACGGTCGCGCTTCGCTTTGCCTCGGGTGAGGTGGCCGAGGCCGAGGTGATCGGCTTTGCACCGAATTACGACCTTGCCGTGCTGCGGATCAGGAATGCGCGACAGCCGCCGCCGCCCGTTGCGTTGGGAAGTTCGGCCGACCTGAAGGTCGGGCAATCCGCTTTTGCGATAGGCAATCCGTTCGGGCTCGATCAGTCGATGACCAGCGGAATTATCAGCGCGCTGAAGCGGCGGCTTCCGACCAGCAGCGGCCGCGAGATCGCCAATGTCATTCAGACCGATGCCGCGATCAATCCCGGCAACTCGGGTGGACCGTTGCTGGACTCCGCCGGACGGCTGATCGGCGTCACCACCGCGATCATTTCCCCGTCGGGCACCAATGCCGGAATCGGCTTCGCGGTGCCGGTCGATATCGTCAACCGCGTCGTACCCGAACTCATTCGAACCGGACGCGTGCCCACCCCCGGGATCGGTATTGTGGCGGCGAGCGAGGCCCTGGCGACCCGGCTGGGGATCGAAGGGTTGATCGTCGTTCGCACGGCGCCCGCGGGTCCAGCCGCACGCGCGGGGATCCGCGGTGTCGACTTCCCCACAGGCGCGCTTGGGGATGTCATCACCGAGGTCAATGACAAGCCGGTGCGGCGGCTCTCAGACCTGACTGACGAGATCGAGCAGGTTGGTGCCGGCCGATCGGTGAAATTGATCGTGAAACGGGGCTCAGAGTCGCGCAATCTTGACGTTGACATCGTGGACATCGGCCGTCCGCAATAGGGCTCGATTGTGAACCTGCGGTTCTCTGCCGCTGGCGGCGGGACTCGTGCCCGCGCGCGCCCTGGGACGGGTCATTGGCGCTTTGGGAGAATGACGGCGGTCGGTTGTTTCCATCGCAAAATCCGCTAAAACCCGCCCAACGCTACAAGAGACTCGAAGGACAAACTGATGAACATTCTTCCCGGCAATCTGCGTTTCGGGGCGGGCAAGCCCGTCAAGCGTCTGGAAGACCAGCGATTGCTCACCGGGAAGGGGCAATTCATCGACGACAAGCCGGAAGACGGCGCGCTGTGGTTGCATGTGCTGCGCTCGCCGCATGCCCACGCCAAAATCACCTCGGTTGACATTAAAGCGGCCGCCGGAATGCCAGGGGTCGAGGCGATCTACACCGGCGCTGATCTCGTCGCCGACGACATCGGCACCATCCCGACGCTGGCGGTGTTCATGCGGCCGGACGGCAAGCCGATGACGGTGCCTCCGCGCCGGCTGCTGGCCCATGAAATCGTACGCTATGCCGGCGAGGCGGTGGCTGCCGTGGTGGCGACATCGCGGGTCGCGGCACAAACCGCCGCTGAGGCGATCGCGATCGACTACGAGATTTTGCCGTCGGTGGTGGATCCCGTTGAGGCCACAAAACCCGGCGCGCCGGTGGTGTGGGCCGAGGCGCCCGACAATATCGTCGCCGCCATGAGCTATGGCGATGCCGCCAAGGTAGAAGCCGCCTTCGCCAGCGCTGCGCATACCGTCTCGCTCGATCTGGTGAGCCAGCGGTTGATACCCTCGGCGATGGAGCCGCGCTCGACCATCGCCTAGATCGAGAAGAAGACCGGCCGGCTGATCCTGCACGTGCAATCGCAGACGCCGGGCACGACCCGCGACCTGCTGGCCGATGCGGTCCTGAAGCGGCCGAAGGAAAGCATCCGCGTGCTGGTCGGCGATATCGGCGGCGGTTTTGGCCAGAAGACCAGCCTCTATCCGGAAGACGGCATCGTGGCCTATGCCGCGACCAAACTGAACCGCAAGGTGCGCTGGCGCGGCGACCGCACCGACGAGTTCGTCGGCGGCACCCATGGCCGCGATCTGACCTCGACCGGCGAATTCGCGCTCGACGTCAAGGGGGGCGTGCTGGCCTACCGGGTGCGCTCGGTCGGCGGCACCGGCGCCTATTCGAGCGGGGCGGGCAATATCATCCCGCTGGTGCTCGGCCCCTTCGTGCAGTCGGGCGTCTACGACCTGCCGCTGGTGCATTATGAGGTCAAGTCCGTCATGACCCACACCGCACCGGTCGGCGCCTATCGCGGCGCGGGCCGCCCGGAGGGCGTCTTCATCGTCGAGCGGCTGATGGACGCCGCCGCGCGGCAGATCGGGATGGACCCGCGCGCCATTCGGAAAGTGAACTACATCAAGCCGTCGCAGCTGCCCTACACCAACCCCGTCGGGCAGGTCTACGACTCCGGTGCGTTTGCCCACATGCTGGAGCGCGCCTCGAAGCTTGCCGACTGGGACGGTTTTGCCGCGCGCAAGAAGGCGGCGAAGAAAAAGGGCCTGCTCTACGGCCGCGGCCTCACCAGCTATATCGAATGGACCGGCGGCCGCGCCCATACCGAAAAGGTCAGCCTGCACGCGACAGCCGAAGGCCGCGTGATCCTGCATTCCGGCACCATGGCGATGGGGCAGGGGCTGCAGACCACCTACACGCAGATGGCGTCGGACGCGCTCGGCATCCCCATGGATAAGATCGACATCGTGCAGGGCGATACGGATCTGGCCACCGGCTTCGGCAGCGTCGGCTCGCGCTCGCTGTTCGTCGGCGGCACGGCGCTGGCGGTATCCGCCGCCGACATGATCGCCAAGGCCCGCGAGAAGGCGTCGAATATTCTCGAAGCCTCGGTCGAGGACATCGAATACCGCGACGGCATGCTCACCGTGGTCGGCACCGACAAGCGGATCGGCCTGTTCGAGATTGCCAAGAAGGAGAGCGGCGCGCGGCTCAGCGTCGACAGCGAGGGCGAGGTCGACGGCCCGAGCTGGCCGAATGGCACCCACATCTGCGAGGTCGAGATCGATCCGGAGACCGGCGTCACCAAGATCGTGCGCTATACCACCGTCGACGATGCCGGCATCGTCGTCAATCCGATGCTGGTAACTGGCCAGATTCACGGCGGCGTCGCCCAGGGCATCGGCCAGGCGCTGTACGAGGGCGTCAGCTACGACTCCGAGGGGCAGTTGCTGACCGCGAGCTATCAGGATTACTGCCTGCCGCGCGCCGACGACATTCCGACCATCGCGGTCGCGCTCGATGAATCAGCACCGTGCAAGACCAACCCGCTTGGCGCCAAGGGCTGCGGCGAATCCGGCACGATCGGCGGCACGCCCTGCCTCGTCAACGGCGTGATCGACGCCTTGAGCGAACTCGGCATCAAGAACCTGGCCACCCCGCTGACCCCGATGAAGGTCTGGCAGGCGATCCGGGATGCGAGGGCCGCGGCGGCTTGATGGAGCCGGGCTCAGTGCGCAATCAGCAGCGGAATCTGTGAGGCAGCGAACGTTTCCCGGGCGATGCTGCCCTGCAGCCACTGCAGCAAGCCACCCTCCGCCTGCGCGCCGATCACCAGCAGCTGCGTCTTTGTTCTGCCCACTTCGGTCAGGATCGCCTGGGATATGCTGAGATCCGCGCTGGTAACCCGTGACAGCGTGGCTTTCACGCCGTGGCGATTGAGATGATTGACGATATCATCGCCGGGCCTGACGTCTTCCCCGGCGCGCCGGAGCGGCTGGTCGACCAGCAGCACCACCACTTCACGGGCTTGCACGATCAATGGCATGGCCGCCGCCACCGCCCGCGACGCCTCTTTGCTGCCGTTCCATGCAATCGTGACGCGCTCGAACGCCGGATTGCACGAACCGTCAAGCGGGAGACCGAGGATCGCGCAACATCCGTCGGTGAGAACCGCGTCGAAACTCGACTTGATGGCCCGGTTTTCGGCGCTCTTGGACGGCAGGCTCGTGATAAAAAGGTCGTGGATCCGCGCCGCCGCCGCAAATTCGTGGCCCAACATTTCCCTGGCTTCCACCACGCGGGAAACGGCGTGGGCGCATGGCGTTTCCTTAAGTCTCTGTTCGACCGATGATTGTATCCCGGCGCTGACCTTCAAAGCGGCGTCCCTCGCTTCGTCGTCGAAAGGCATCATCACCCCGGCGACGGGGTCCACCGCGGCAATCGAAAGCGGCGGGAGTTCGATGGCCACGACGGCATCGATGTGCGCATGGAAGCGGACGGCCAAAGCTTCGGCACATGCAAGATGAGCCTCGTCCAGAGTGCTGCCGTCGACGAAGACGAGAAAATCCTTCATGTGTTCACCATTGGGAATTAATCCTCGGAATTGTCCGGCAACGGTACGGATAGATCAGGACGAGTTCAACGCCTATGATCTGGGTCAAGTGAATGCCGGAGGCGACGCGTGGCGGGAAACTGGGCCTGCGCCGCGAATATCGATATCCGGCCGGCAAGGGTTGCGGTAGGCTGATCGTCATGGATGTAGCACCTTCGGCAATATCACCCGGGGCAGTGCAGGCAGGCGAAAAGCCCGCGCCCGATGACGGGGGGGCGTCGCAGCAACCGATCGTCACGCTCTCGGTCGCGGCGCTGGGGGTTGTTTATGGCGATATCGGCACCAGTCCGCTCTATGCATTGAAGCAGTGTTTCAACGGCGTTCACGGAATTTCTCCGAGCCCGGAGAATGTTCTCGGCGTCCTCTCGCTGATTGTCTGGTCGCTGATCCTCGTGGTCTCGACCAAATACCTGCTGTTCGTCCTCAAGGCCGATAACAAGGGGGAAGGCGGCATCATCGCGCTGGTGGCCCTGTTGAATCCCTGGCGGGCCGCGCGGGGGTCGTTGCGCCATGTGCTGATGCTCATGGGGCTGTTTGGCGCCGCACTGCTCTATGGCGACGCTACCATCACTCCGGCGATCTCCGTTCTAAGCGCCGTCGAGGGCCTGAAAGTAGCCGCCCCGGCCTTTGAACCCTGGGTGGTGCCGATCGCCGTGGTGATCCTGCTCGTTCTTTTCGCCTTTCAGAAGCACGGGACATCGAATATCGGGGCCCTGTTCGGGCCCGTCATGCTGGGGTGGTTCGCAACCCTGGCCGTTCTCGGATTCATGGGAGCGATGGGTCGCCCTCAGGTCTTCGCGGCGTTGCTGCCGCACCACGCGATTGAATTCCTTCTCACCAATGGCCTGATTGGTTTCATCGTCCTGGGGACTGTCTTTCTGGCGGTCACCGGGGCGGAAACACTCTACGCGGATATGGGACATTTCGGACGCCAGCCGATCCGGCTGGCCTGGTTTGCCGTCGCGCTTCCGTCCCTGCTGTTGAACTATTTCGGCCAGGGGGCGCTCATTCTCGGCGATCCCGCCGCGAGTACTCATCCGTTCTATGGACTGAGCCCGCAATGGGCGCACTATCCGCTGGTGATCCTCGCGACATCGGCAACGGTGATCGCGTCGCAGGCGGTCATCTCCGGCACATTTTCATTGACCCGCCAGGCGGTGCAGCTGGGTCAATTGCCTCGCCTCAGGATCGTGCAGACCGCCCGCGAGCATATCGGGCAAATCTACATTCCGTTCGTCAACTGGGCCCTGATGCTTGCGACCGTTGCCTTGGTCATCGGCTTCAAATCATCAGAAAACCTGGCATCGGCCTATGGTCTCGCGGTGTCGGCCGATATGGTGATTACGACGATCCTGGCGCTTTTCGTCGCGGTCCGGTTTGGCTGGCCGCTGGCGATGGCCGCGCTGCTCGCGGTATTCTTTCTGGTCATCGATCTCGCGTTCCTCGGCGCGAACCTGTTCAAATTCCTCGATGGCGGCTGGTATCCGGTCCTTATCGCAGGCGCGGTGTTCACGGTGATGGGGGTTTGGCGGAACGGTCTGGTACGGCTTCACGCCGTTACGGACGCCAATCGCGAACCACTGGATGAGTTTTTCGCGCGGATCGAAGCCACGTCGCCGCAGCGCGTACCCGGCACCGCCGTGTTCATGACGTCGAGCAAAAGCGAAACCCCTCAGCTGATCTCGCACACGCTGTTGCACAACCAGGTGCTGCATGAACGCATCGTCCTGGTGACGGTTTCAATCGATGACGTGCCATATGTCGCAAGCGCTGACCGCGTCGAGCTGGAGCCGCTGCGGCTCGGCTTTCATCGCGTCGTGCTGCATTATGGATTCATGCAGAATCCAAACGTTCCGGTAGGTTTGCGGTTCTGCCAGCGCTTCGGCCTAGATATCGATCCCGATGCGACAACCTTTTTCCTCGGCCACGAGGAGATCATCCCGTCTCGGGATGCCTCCGCCCTGCATGTGCTGCGAACGCAGCTGTTTGCGTTCCTGTGGCGCAATGCCACCCGGGCGACGGCCTACTATAACATTCCGTCGTCGCGTGTGGTCGCCATTGGTTTGCAGGTGGAGATGTAGGGCCGCGAGCCTTCGACTTTGTGTCCGACTCGGGATAAAGGCCGCTTGGGATCTCTCTTGAATCGGGGTGGGAATGATATTCGGACTGACCGGGCCGCAGTTTGCGGCCTTCGCCATCATCGTCGCCATGTTGGCGCTCTTTATCTGGGACCGGTTCCGGTATGACCTGGTCGCGGTCTTGTGCCTGCTCGCGGCAACGCTTTTTGGCGTGGTCCCGGCGGCGAAGGCGTTCAATGGCTTCTCCAATCCGGTCATTATCATCATTGCCGCGGTTCTGGTGATCAGCAAGGCGGTGTCGAAGTCCGGAATCCTCGATACCGTGATGCGCCGGGCCTTGAAGAATGTGCAATCCGCCTCCCTGCAGGTCGGCGTATTGACCGCATGCGTGACCTTCCTCTCGGCGTTCATGAAGAACGTCGGAACTTTGGGGATATTCATGCCGATCGCGATCCAGGTCGCCCGCCGCAGCAAACGTTCGCCCTCGATCTATCTGATGCCATTGGCGTTCGGATCGCTGATCGGCGGAACGATAACGCTGATCGGCACGTCCCCCAATCTGCTGATCGCGACCGTTCGCCAGGATCTCGGACGGGAACCGTTTCGCCTGTTCGATTTTGCGTGGGTGGGACTGCCGCTTTCCTGCATCGCGGTGGTCTTCCTGTCGATCGGGTGGCGTCTGTTGCCGAGGGAGCGCACCGGCGCCGCCGGGTCCGAGGAAGCTTTCGAGATCGAGAAATACACCACCGAACTGCGCGTGCCGGAGGGGTCGCCGCTTGTCGGCAAACGTGTCGGCGATCTCGAGCATTTCAATGATATCGATGCGCTGGTGCGGGCTGTTACGCGAGAGGGCGGGCATCACTACATGCCGCACCGCAACTGGACCCTCTACCCGGACGACGTCGTCACGGTGCAGGCCGACTCGGCCGAGATCAAGCTATTGACCGACGAGGGCAAACTTGAGCTCGCCGGCGCGAAGGAACTCAAGAAGGACGAGGGGCAGCGTGACGAACTCGTGGTGGTCGAGGCGATCGTGGCGGGAGATTCGGTCCTGCTTGGACATTCTGCGCTCACGATCAACCTGAGAAGCACGTTTGACGTCAATCTGCTGGCGATCAGCCGTGCCGGTCATAACCGGCATGTGCATCTGCAGGCGCAGCGCTTCGAGGTAGGCGACGTTGTCGCCGTTCAGGGCTGGCAGAAGGAAATGTCGGCGACCCTGACCGAGCTTGGCCTGCTGCCGCTGGCCGACCGCGGGATCGGACTGGGGCAAAGCCGGCGCGGCGTCGTCTCTCTCGGAATCCTTCTCGCCGCCATGCTGCTGATATCGCTGCATCTGGTGACGGTCGCCGTCGGCTTCTTCGCGGCCGCGGTGCTGGTCGTGTTGTTCAAGCAGTTGAGTCTGAAGGAGGCCTATGAGTCGATCGAGGGGCCGCTGATCGTGATGCTCGCGGCGCTCATTCCGATCGGCGAGGGCCTCAAGGAGACCGGCGCAGCCGATGTGGTCGGGCAGATGCTCGCAACCGCCGGCACTCATGTCCCGGGCTATCTGGCCGTGGCCATGATGCTGGTGGTATCGATGCTGCTGACGCCGTTTCTTCACCACGCCGCCGCGGTGCTCGTCCTCGGACCGGTGGCGGCCATCGTCGCCAAGTCGCTGCAATACGATATGGATCCGTTTCTGATGGCGGTGGCGCTTGGTTGCGCCTGCGATTTTCTCACCCCGATCGGGCATCAGAACAATTTGCTGGTGATGGCCCCGGGCGGGTATCGTTTCACCGACTATTGGCGTCTCGGATTGCCGCTGACGCTGCTGGTGGCATCGCTCGGCACATTTCTCATCGTGATGGCCTGGCCGCTTCGCTAGCCGGGATCGAACTCCCGGCTACAGCCCCAACACCATCTTCGCCACGATCTCGCGCTGGATCTCCGATGAGCCGCCGAAGATGGTGTAGGCGCGACCGTTGAGATATTCCGGCACCACCGGCAATATCTCTTCCGGAATGCCCGGCGCTTCGTTCAGCCGGTACAGCGGTCGCATCGGCTCGACATAAAGCCCGTCATTGCCGATCACCTCGACGCCGAGCCGCGTCACCGCCTGGCGGATTTCGCTGACCCGCAGTTTTAGTAACGACGACACTGCGCCGGGGTTCTGCCCGGTCTGCAGCGCCGACAGCACCCGCAGTTCGGTCATCTCCAGCGTGTCGATGTCGACCTCGATCTCGGACATTCTCACGGCAATATCGGGATCGTCGATGGCGCGGCCAGTGGCATCGGATTCCGCAAGGTCCGCGATGGTCTTCAGCGCATCGCGCAATTTGGCCGACGCAATGCCGGCGCCGCGTTCGAATTCCAGCAGATATTTGCCGTAGGTCCAGCCCTTGCCTTCCTCGCCGACGCGGTTGGCGACGGGGACGCGGACGTCGTCGAAGAACACCTGGTTGACCTCATGGTCGCCGCCGATGGTCAGGATCGGCCGCGTGGTGATCCCCTCGCTCTTCATGTCGATCAGGATAAAGCTGATGCCGTCCTGCTTGCGCTCGGTGTCATTGGTGCGCACCAGCGCGAACATGCGGTTGGCGTGATGCGCATGCGTGGTCCAGATCTTGGTGCCGTTGATGACGTAGTCGTCGCCGTCGCGCGCCGCGCGGGTCTTCAGCGAGGCGAGATCGGAGCCGGAGCCCGGCTCGGAATAGCCCTGGCACCAGTAATCCTCTCCGGAGAGAATTCGCGGCAGATAAAAATTCTTCTGCTCCGGCGAGCCGAACCCGATGATGACGGGACCGACCATCTTGACGCCCATCACATTGACGTTGGGCGTGCCGGCGCGGGCGCATTCGGCCTCGAAAATCCAGCGCTGCGCCGCCGTCCACACAGGGCCGCCATGGTCGACCGGCCATCCCGGCGCGCCCCAGCCTTGTCTGTGCAGGGCGCGCTGCCAGGCCATGCCGATGTCGGGATCGGAAAATACCGACGGCGTCAGCGCGGTGGCGCGCTTCATTTCCGGCGTGAGATTTTGTGCGATGAAGCCGCGGACTTCCTGTTCGAAGGCGCGCTCCTCGGTGCTGAAGGTGAGATCCATGCTGGCGCTCCGGTTTCAGGATGGCTGTTGTGTTCGCCCGCCCAACGCGGCGTGACGGCGGTAATGGTGGGCGCTGCCGCCGAACAGCGTATCGAAGGCGAGCAGCCGCTTGAAGTAAGAGCCGATGTCGAGCTCTTCGGTGACGCCCATGGCGCCGTGCAGTTGCACCGACTGTTCGGCGACGAAACGGGCGGATTTGCCGATCTTGGCCTTCGCGCCCGAGGCGGCACGGCCGCGCGCGATCGGCTCGGCATCGGCCATCACGGCGGCGCGCAGCGCGATCGAACGCGCCTCGTCGCAATGCATCGCCATGTCGGCGAGGCGATGGCGAATGACCTGATTGGCGGATAATGGCTTGCCGAACTGCTGGCGCACTTTTGTATACTCCAGCGTCATGTCGAACATGATCTGCATGATGCCGACGGCTTCGGAACCGAGGGCCGCCAGCGCGCGATCGACCACGGCTTCGATCCGCGGCAGCGCATCGCTGCCGTCGCCGAGCAGGGCGTCCGCCACAAGCTGGACGTTCGCGAGATCGAGGTTGCAGGCGCGGCCGCCGCCGAGCCGCGCGTAGTCGCGCAGCGTGATGCCAGGTGTGTTCGCCGGCATCAGGAACAGGCACAGTTTGCCGGATGCGCCATTGTGGTTCGCAACCCGGGCCGAGACGATGATCTGCCCCGCCGCATGGCCGTCGATCACGGCGATCTTGTGCCCGTCGAGCCGCCAGCCGTCGGCCACCTTCGTCGCCGTGGTCTCGACTTTTGCGAAGTCGAAGCGTGCGGCGCGCTCCGAATGCGCGAACGCCAGACGGAGCGAACCGTCGGCGACCTTTGGCAGCATCGCCTGCTTCTGCGCCTCGCTGCCGCATTGGGCGACCAGGCCGGCGCCAATCACCACCGTCGACAGATAGGGTTCGGATACGAGGCCGCGCCCAAAGGCTTCCATCACGATGCCGGTCTCGATCGCGCCGGCGCCGAGCCCGTCATAGGCTTCGGGAATCGGCAGCGCCAGCCAGCCGAGATCGGCGAATTGTTTCCAGATCGCGGGGCTGAAGCCGAGCGGATCGCCGGCGCTGCGGCGGCGGTGATCGGCGTCATAGGTTTCCGCGATGAAGCGGTCGACACTTTCGCGCAGCAGGCGCTGTTCGTCGCTGAGGTTGAGGTCCATCTGATTACTTTACCGCCGCCGTTTTCCTGACCGAGGGATGCAGTCCCGCGGGGTCCACCACCATGCCGAATTCCTGCAGATTATGCGCGTGACAGAGTTGATGCAGGGCGAACGCCTGATCGATCGCCGAGGGCTGGCCCATGACATCGACCGAGCGGTTGACGGCCTCCTTTGTCATCTTCAACGCAAAGGACGGCTTGGCGGCGATCTTCTCGGCGAGCTTCATCACGAATGAGGACAGCTCCGGCCGCGGCACGACGTGATTGACCATGCCGAGCCGGTGCGCTTCCTCGGCGCTCCAGACGTCGGCGGTAAACAGTAATTCCTTGGCCTTGCGCGGCCCGAGCTCCCAGGGATGCACGAACCATTCGACGCCGCACACGCCCATGGTCACCACGGGATCGCAGAACTCGGCATCATCGCTGGCGACGATCAGGTCGCAGGCCCAGGCCAGCATCAGTCCGCCGGCGATGCACTTGCCATGGACTTCCGCGATCGTTGGTTTGGCCAGATTGCGCCAGCGCCGGGTGATCTGCAGGTAGATCTCCTGCTCGCGCGCGAAGCGGCCGTGCGCGTTGGGTTCGGCAAACCCGCCCCAATTTCCGACCGGCGGAAAATCCACCCCGGCGGCGTTCCTGGCGCCGGGGCGCAGATCGTGCCCGGCCGAGAAATGCGGCCCGTTACCTGCCAGGATGATGACCTTGACCGAATCGTCCTGCACCGCGGCGTCGAACGCGGCATTGAGGTCGTAGGTCATCTGCAGGTTCTGCGCGTTGCGCGCCTCGGGCCGGTTCATCACGATCCGCGCGATGCGCGGTTCCGGCCGTTCCACGATGATGGTCTCGTATCCCATGGCCCTCCCGCTCCCTTTTATTGTTATCCGGTCATGTTGCCTGTTTAGGCAAATGATAGGCAAGGGCCATCGTCTGCAAAATAGACAACAACTGCCGTCATTCCGGGGCGCGTCGAAGATGCAGACCCGGAATCTCGAGATTCCGGGTCTGGTCCTTCGGACCATCCCGGAATGACTGGAGAAAGCGAAGCGTTCTGATAGGTTGCGGGAAATTCCAACCGGAGAAATTGCGATGCGCAGACTATGGACCGTGCTGGCGGCGCTGGCGACGCTGAGCCTGACCAATTGCGGCTACAATGCGATCCAGACCAATGACGAGCAGGTCAAGGCCGGCTGGTCCGAGGTCGTCAACCAGTACCAGCGCCGCGCCGACCTCGTGCCCAATCTGGTCAATTCGGTGAAGGGTTTTGCCCAGCAGGAAAAGGATGTGCTGCTCGGCGTCACCAACGCCCGCGCCAAGGTCGGCAGCATTCAGGCGACGCCCGAAGTGCTGAACGATCCCGCCGCGTTCCAGAAATTCACCGCTGCGCAAGGTGAACTCTCAAGCGCGCTGTCGCGACTACTGGTGGTGACCGAGAATTATCCACAGCTCAAATCCGATGCCCTGTTCAGGGACCTGATGGCGCAGCTCGAAGGCACCGAGAACCGCATCGCGGTGGCGCGCAACCGCTACATCAAGGCGGTACAGGAATATAATGTCGGCATCCGCACCTTTCCGAACAACCTGACCGCGATGGCGTTCGGCTACAAGGAAAAGCCGAACTTCTCGGTCGAAAACGAAAAGGCCATCTCCACCGCGCCGAAGGTGGATTTCAATCCGGCGCCGGCCGCGCCGGCGAAGTAGGCGGCAATTGAGGCAATCGGATTGGCCGGGATGAACGCTGCAAGAGCCGTCTTTCTTGCGCTGCTGCTGTGCGTATCCTCCAGCGCAGTGGCCGACGTCGCGGTGCCGCCGCTCGTCGGGCGCGTGGTCGATCAGACCGGCACGCTGTCCGGCGGCGACATCGCCTCGCTGACCCAAACGCTGAGGGATCTGGAGACGCGCAAGGGCAGCCAGATCGCGGTGCTGATTGTGCCGACCACCGATCAGGAAACGATTGAGCAATTCTCGCTCCGGGTGGCGGAAGCCTGGAAGATCGGGCGGAAGAAAATCGACGACGGCGCGCTGCTCGTCGTCGCCAAGAACGACCGGCGTCTTCGCATCGAAGTCGGCTACGGCCTTGAGGGTGCGCTTACCGACGCTACCGCCAGGCGCATCATCGACGAAGAGATTACGCCGAAATTCAAGTCCGGCGACTTTGCCGGCGGCATTTCCGCCGGCGTCAATCGCATGATCCGGGTCATCGACGGCGAGAAGCTGCCGGCGCCGGAACCGCCGCACTGGCAAAGCCCGGGCCTGTCGGAATACGTCAACCCGCTCAATCCCTTTGTCCTGATGGGGATCTTTATCGTCGGCGCTATCCTGCGGACCGCACTGGGCCGGCTATTGGGTTCGATAGTGACCAGCGGCTTCGTTGGATTGCTGGCGTGGCTTTTCCTGGGGTCCGTTATTCTTTCGGCGATCGCGGCGGTCATCGCCTTCGTCATCGCGCTGTTTGGCGACTTCGCTCAGCCGGCCGGTGGACGCGGTCGGGGCGGAAGCTGGTCCGGCGGCTCGTATTCCGGTGGCAGTTCGAGCAGTTCGAGTTCAAGCGACAGCGGTGGCGGTGGCGGAAGTTTCGGCGGTGGCGGCGCGTCGGGAAGCTGGTAGATCCGGAGCTGGTAGATATGGGCATCAAACGCATCGGCAGGCATCTCATCGCGCATCGCTGGCGGGTCCGGCGTATTTTCCCGCCTGACGTGATGGCTTTGATCGAACGCGCCATCAAGGCGGGCGAGGCCACGCATTCCGGTCAGCTTCGCTTCGTGGTGGAAGGCGCGCTCGACGGTGCGCCGCTGTTCCGCGACCAGGCGGCGCGCGAGCGCGCGCTGGATGTGTTCTCGCGGCTGCGGATCTGGGACACCGCTGGAAACAACGGCGTGCTGATCTATCTGCTGCTGGCCGACCGCGACGTCGAGATCGTCGCCGACCGCGGCATCGACGCTCATGTCGGCGACGCCGGGTGGGAAGACATCTGCAAGGCGATGGAGGCCGAATTCAGGGCGGGTAACTTCGCCGGCGGCGTGATCAAGGGCATAGGCGCGGTGTCGCGGCATTTGGCGGCGCATTTCCCGCGGGAGGGTGGCGGCAACAATGAACTGCCGGACGCGCCGGTGGTGATGTAGATCTCCGTTCTCTCCACGTCATTGCGAGCGAAGCGAAGCAATCCATGCTTCGTCACAAGCTGAAAGATGGATTGCTTCGCTGCGCTCGCAATGACGGTTGTTGCACCTACGCCTTCGCCGAGGGACGTTCACCGATCCGTGCGAACCACGCCGCGATGTTGGTGTTGGTGGTATCGAGCGGCTGGCCGACCTGGTTGCCGAAATTGAGCCAGCCGTAGAGCAGGATGTCGGCCAGCGTGAAGCGCTTGCCGCACAGATAGTCCTTGCCTGCGATCTGCCCATCCAGCCATTTCAGGCGGTTTTGCGCGATCATCTTGAGGCCGGGGGAGGCTTCCGGCACGACGGGAATCCGCTTCTCGAAGAACTTCAGCGCCTCGCCGAAGCGGTAGCCGTTGGCGAGCGGCTCGCAGATGTTGAGGTCGACGCGGCGGGTCCACATCCGGCATTCGGCGCGCTCTTCCGGCGTCGATCCGATCAGCGCCGGCGCCGGATTCTTCTCTTCGAGGTATTCACAGATCGCGGTAATTTCCGACAGATAGCTGCCGTCATCGAGCTCGAGCGTCGGCATCTGGCCATGCGGATTGCGCTTCAGATGGTCGGCTTCGCGATTTTCACCCTTGCGCAGGTCGACGGTCTGCTTCGGGAGGTCGATGCCCTTTTCGGCCATGAACATGCGGACGATGTGCGGATTCGGCCCGACCGAGTCATAAAGTTTCACGGCTTGTCTCTCCCATTTTTGCTTGAGCGATCTTGTTGCTGCTTTTGAACAGGCAGCCGGGCGATTTGTCAAACCGATGAAACGCGCCTCAGCCGTCGTCGAGCTTGTTGAGGTCGCGCACCGATTGCATGATCGGCTCGAAATTCGAGCGCGCGTCGAGCGCATCGAACAGTTGCGCGGTGTCCGACAACAGGGTGTGGGACCGTTGAATCGCGATGCGGACGTCGTCCTGCGGCGTATCCGACAGCCGGCCATGGCCGGATAGCAATATTCGGGAATTCAAACCCTTCAGCCGCTCCAGCGACTGGATGTAGTCGGCAATGCTGCCCGATCCGAACACGCCGCCCATCACGCCGCCGGGCATCAGCGTGTCGGCGGCGAACAGCAATCCCTGGTCCTGCTCGAACAGGCTGATGCAGGCCGAGGTGTGGCCGGGCGTATACATCACGTTGAGACGAAAATTGCCGAGGTCGATCAGATTTCCTTCCTCCAGCCAGAGATCGACATTGATCGGCACGTCAGGCTCGTTGAACATCTTGCGCAGCATCGAGAAATCGTCACGCAGCATGATCTTGTTGGCCGCCAGCCGGTGCGCGGCGATCAGGGTGCGGCCGCCGAAATGATACGCCGCGCCGATGTGATCGAGATGCTCGTGGCTGAGGATCACCATGTCGATCTTGTCGGGCGGACAGCCGAGATGATGCAAACATTCCAGCAGGGCCGGGACATTCGAAGACAGCCCGACGTCGATCATGATGGTGCGGGATTTGCCGCGCACCAGATAGGCGTTGGCGGCGCGGTTCTTGAAGCGGATCTGGTAGACGTCTTCGGCCGCCTGGATCAGCGAGCAGACGTCGTTGTTCAAAAGGATCGGAAACGGGCTCGGCTTGCGGTCGCTCATGGGTTGGCCGCCCTGAAGGTGACGGCGTTGGAAGCGCGCAGCCGCTTGCTGAGCGCATCCATGATCATCAGCGCGAACGCGGGCTGCTGGCTGACCAGATAGACGAAGCGGGCATGATTGATCCGCATCACGCGGGTATTCGTCGCAGCCGCGATCGCGGTCGCCGAGCGCGACGAGCCGTCGATCACCGCCATCTCGCCGAAGAACTCGCCCTTGCCGAGGGTGACGATCACGGTCTTGCTGGCGCCGTCGACCTTGGCGATCTCGACCTGGCCCTCCAGCACCACGAACAGCTCGCGCCCGGTGGAGCCTTCCTCGAAGATGACGTCGTCGACATCAAATTCGTTGATGCACTTCTCGATCGCCATGGAATCCCCCGCCTTCTGGCTGGTTCTTGATCGCGCATGTTAGTCGGGAAATCCGGCGGCGCAAACGAACATGGGACGCCCGGAGCGCGATACCGCAGGGCAACATGGGCCGGGGCGGAGCGGCCGCTGCCGCCCGGCCGGGCAAAAACCTGCCCCGACGACTTCCTAAAATTTCGGTAAGCCGGGCGCCGGGTAAGGATTTGGCAAGTAATGAAAGTTACCAAATGGTCAATCCAGACTGGAGATTTTGACCGTGAGCGAACAAGGCGCCGAGCAGATCAGCAGCGAATCCGGTTCCCTCAACGCCGGGCCGGCCGGTCCCCATTCGTCCGAGGGCTCGATCCCGCCGGTGGTGGCAGCTCCCGATCTGGTCCCCGGGCAGGACGCCGCCAAGGCGGACGCGCCCAAATCTGACTCACACAAGGCCGGTGCGGCCGAAGCCGAGGCGACCAAGGCTGATGCTCCCAAGGCTGGTGCTCCCAAGGCTGATGCTCCCAAGGCAGAGCCGACGCGCTTCCCGGCCAAGATTCTGATCATGTCGGCCGGCGAGC
>JBBQUA010000028.1:0-33128 GCA_038212905.1 Hyphomicrobiales bacterium | reverse complement strand
ATACGGCCTTGCGCCTGTCGAAGGCGTTCGGAACTTCACCTGAATTCTGGTTGAACCTTCAGACCGATTAAGAAGTTCAGATCGCGATGCGGCAAATTGGCCATGACCTCGCGAAAATCGAACCGATCGAAACAGTTGCGGCTTAGCCTGCCGAACACACCGGCGGCTCCCTGAAAATAATTTCTGATTTTCCGAATTTTAACTTGACGGCGGGGTAGAAACAGCTTGATTGATTTGCCTGTCCCGTCCCATCGAGAGGGGCGTTGCGCAACGTCATCAGCGCGGGACGGGGATGCGGTGGACGCGGATGGCGCCCCTGACGAGGGCGCCGGAAGTGGACGGCGAAATCGTGTGGTCCCGACACCCCCATGCTGGTGTCAAGTTCGCAAGCTTTTGGGCGTGCGGGCGACGGTGGCAAAAGTGCAAGGCTCGCCGAGGAGATCACCTATAAGCCGTAAACCACTGCGCGGGGAGTGCCGGGTGATTCCGGTGTGACCTGACTAACGCGTGTGCCTGTTACCCACTACCGTTGCACACGTGGCTATCGGGCGCATCGGGCGCCCGGCCTCCCCGCGCCCTCTGACTGGAGGGCAAGGAAATTTCTGGCAAAGCTCGGGCGAAGCGCGCCGCGAGATCGTAAAGCTGCGTTTGTAACGATGGTCATGCGCGGGGCCCGCATTTTCCTGCCCTTTGGAGGGCCAAGTAAACCGAGGCCCCGCCGGGGCCGGCCATGACCGTCACCTGCCGACACATCCGGGCACTTTTCAGGAGGCCACGAGGCTCCTCACGGCATCGAGCAGGTTCCCCTCGGGACCGATTACATCGTATATTGCCGCCGATTGGAGCCGGTCCCGATAACCATGCCTGCCGAACCGCCGCAAAAGACAAGGTCGTTCTCGCTCTCGATCGGTCAGCTGACATTCGGCAGTTTTCTGCTGGTGCTGGCGGCTATTGCGACGACCAGCATCGCCAGCGTCGTCTCGATCCGACAGATCGATGTGACCTTTGCCGAGCTGCAGCGGCTGCGGAGCGTCGGCGACCTGGCCGAGGACATCGACCGGCGAATGAACGAGTTGCGGCTTGCGGCCCGCGACTTCGTGACCGATCCGGGTAACCAGTCGATCCAGGTCGGAGAAGCCGCTGCGGCGATGGGCGAACTCCTGAAGAAGACCCGGCTGGAGCTCGCGCCCGAGCAGCAGGATATGATCGACGGCGTCACCGTGCGGCTGTCGACCTATCGCAACGGCATCGAGCGGATTTCCTCACTGATCAACCGCCGCGCCGAACTGATTGTCGGCTTGCCGCCGCTGCGTGAGCGATTCGATACGGCCATTGCGGAAACGCCCGATCCGGTGATCTCTTCGACGTTATTTCAGGCGCAGAGCCGCATCGCTTCGGCCTTGCTGGCGCGCAATCCGTCGGACGCCGAACAGGCGGCGCAAGGCATGCGGGCACTGGCGATTCCTGATCCGAAGCTTCGTGTCGCCGTCGACCATTACGCCGAGGCGATCATCGCGCTGTCGGTCCGCGAACGCCAGATCGCGGACATTGACAGGGAGGTGCTCGGATCCGAGGGCCGCCTGATCGGGCGCGTCACCGAACTGTTGCGCGATGTCAGCGCCAGCCGCAGCCATGTGTTGTCCCGTGTTCTCGCGAAAACGCTCGCCAGGGACAAATGGCAGAGTATCGTGCTCGGCACCGCCGGCGTCCTGATCGGGTTGTGGGCGGCGTGGTTCGTGGTGCGGCGGACGGTCCGTCCGCTGGCCGCGATCGGGACCTCGATCCGCGCGCTTGCCGGCGGCAAGAAGGACACCTCGATTCCCGCCACCGACGTCAGCAACGAGATCGGCGATATCGCGCGGGCCGCCGAAGTCTTCCGTCGCACCCTGGTCGAGGCCGATACGGCGCGGGAGGCGGCGGTGCGCGCTTTGGCCGAGCAGCGCCTGGCCGAGGAAAGCTATCGCAAGCTGTTCGAGGGGTCGGTCGACGGAATCTACGTGACGACGCCGGAGGGCGCGCTTCTCAACGCCAACCCGGCGCTGGCTCGGATGATGGGGTATGAGACGCCGCAGGAGCTGATGCAAGGCATCGGTGACGTTGCCGGTCAGATCTATCTTCATCCGCAGGCCCGCGTCGAATATCAGAAGCTGATGCAGCGCGACGGCATGGTTCGCGAATTCGAATACCAGGTTCGCGCCCGCGACGGCAGGGTGCTCTGGCTCTCCGACAGCGCCACCGTCGTCCGCGACGAGACCGGCGAGATCGTGCGCTATGAGGGAACAGTGCGCGATATCACCGACCAGAAGCGCGCCGAGGACGCGATCGCCGAGGGCCGGCGGCTGCTGCAGCAGGTCATCGACACCGTGCCGGCCGTCATCAACGTCAAGGACAAGGAGCTGCGCTATGTGCTGATGAACCGCTACATGGCCGGCATCTTCGGCGTCGAGCCCGTCGATGCGATCGGCCGCACCACCACCGATCTGATGTCGCGCTATGGTGCGGAAAAGACCGACGAGAATGACAAGCGGGTGCTGGAGGCGGGCAGGGAGCTCGGTTTCTACGAGGAGGAATACAAGGATTCCTCCGGCAACATGCGGCAATGGCTGGTGAACAAGCTGCCGCTCCTGAGCGCCGAAGGTGACATCGAGAACATCGTCACCGTCGCGCTCGACATCGGCGAGCGCAAGCGCGGCGAACTGGAGATGCGCAAGGCCAAGGACGCCGCGGAAGCGGCGTTGCGCAATCTGCGCGAGACCCAGAACTCGCTGATCGAGGCGGAAAAGCTCGCCGCGCTCGGCCGGCTGGTGGCGGGCGTCGCCCACGAGGTCAACAATCCCGTCGGCATCAGCCTGACGGTGGCCTCGTCGCTGGAGCGCAAGACCGCGTTGTTTGCCGCCGAAGTCGCGCGCGGCGATCTCAGGCGATCGAGCCTGACCGATTTCCTCGAGACCAGCCGCGATGCATCCTCGCAGCTGGTGGCCAATCTCAACCGCGCCGCCGAATTGATCACCTCGTTCAAGCAGGTCGCCGCCGACCGCAACTACTCGGACCAGCGCAGCTTCGACCTCGGCGATCTCACCGAGCAGGTGGTGATGAGCCTGCGGCCGGGCCTGCGGAAGCGTAATCTGACGCTGAACGTCGACTGCCAGCCCAACCTCACCATGAATTCCTATCCGGGGCCATATGGCCAGGTGCTCACCAATCTGTTTCTCAATTCGGTGGCGCACGCCTTTCCGGATGGCAAGACCGGCGCGGTCGATATCCAGGTGCGCGAGTCCGGCAAGGACAATGTCGAGATCCTGTTTTCCGACAATGGCTGCGGCATGAGCCTCGACGTCCGGCGCCGGGCGTTCGATCCGTTCTTCACCACCCGCCGCGACCAGGGCGGCACCGGGCTCGGCCTGCATATCGTCTACAGCATCGTGACCAATCGGCTGGGCGGCCGGCTGGACCTCGATTCCGAACCCGGCGGCGGCACACGGATCCAGATCATCCTGCCCCGGACAGCACCGCTGGAGCAGGCCGCGGAGTAGTTTTGGACTTACCGCATCATCCTTAAGCCACCCGTCCGGGCCTCGCCGGACGACCCGCGGGACTGCGACGACGTCGCAAATCGCTGGCTGTTGCCGGCGTTCGCCATACTTGCTGGCATCCGTTGGATGCCGCCCCGCGGGGAGGATTTCGAAGTCCGCTTCTCGATCTGGGTCAGCTTGCCTTCCAGCTTGGGAGCCGGCCGATCTCCGATCTTGCCGACGCCGCTGCCGGGCAGAGTAGTGATCTTGCCGGTCTCGACGCCGGGCTTTCCGGAAGTGGTCTTGGTGCCGGGAGACGGCAAGGTGACGATATGGCCGCCGGCCTGCGGCAAGCCCTGTGCGCCGGGACTGCTGGCGACATGGTCCCTTGCGATACCAAGGCCGCCTGTCTTGAACGAGCGCGCTGTCAGGATCTGTGTCGGCTGCGACAGCGGAATGGTTTTGGGCTGCGCCGCCATCTTCAGCGCCCTTTGCGCATAGGGGCCGCTGGAGAATTTTTCGTAGAACGATTCGTACGCGACGGCAGAATTCGTTTGTACCGCAATGTGCCAGGCTTTCGCCTGCATGAGGTTGCCCAGCAAGGCGCGGATGCGGTCGCTCATCGGATCGTACGGGTAGATCCGGATGAACTCCTGATAATTCTCGATGGAATTTTCCGCCAGCACGTATTCGTAGGCCTGGCGCGAGGAGCGCGACGGAAGGTCGCTCGCCGCATAGGCCATTTTCATCTGCGCCGGGGCTCTTGTGGCTGCGACCGCGGTGTCGCCGAAGAAATAGAAATCGCTGGTCAGCGACGAGCTTTCCCAGGGCGTCTGTTGCCCCTCGGTCGAATTGCCGACGTCGAGGCGGATGCGCTTGAACAACTGCTCGATGGGAATATTTTTCTCGTTCGCCAGCCGCAGGAACGCCGCAGTATAGGGGCTGTGGTCGCCGCTGCCGTCCAGCGCTTCGGTGCCCGGCGCGGTCGAATAGGCGACGATCGATCCCCTCGGCGCGTCGACCATGGCAAGGCCGCGTCCGGCGTCGTTGATCGAGGGGAACGGATTATTGCGGCAGGCATCGAGAATGACGATTCGCATCCGGCTCGGAATCGCCTCCAGCGTCGCCATCACGTCGACCAGCCGGAGCGAACCGTTGACCAGGTCAGGCTCGGAAGAAATCCTGGCGTCGACCGGGACGAGATAGTTTTCGCCCGCCAGCTGCACGCCGTGGCCGGCATAATACACCATCGCCACCGTATTCGGGCCGCGGCCGGCAATCTTGCCGGAAAACTCCTGCACCGCCTGGATCATCTGATTGTGGCTGAGGTCGGTTGCGGAAATCACCTCGAAGCCGGCGGTGTTGAGCAGCTGCGCGACCGCCTTGGCATCGTTGCCGGGGTTGGAGAGCTGGACCGTGTTTTGATATTTTGAATTGCCGATCACAAGCGCGATGCGCTGTTCCGGCCCGGTGAGGGCGGTGCCGACCGTGGCCGGCTTCTCCGGCAATCCGGCCGTCTGGGCCTGTACAGATCGCGTCGCTCCGACGGCCAGGACACCGGCCAGGACGGCGGCGCCAAATAAAATATCCCTGAAAAGCGGCATGGCATTCTCCCACAGGAAATCTCGAGGCGAGATCGACTGCGGGAAAACTAGCGGCGGGTGGTGTCGACGTATGTGATGTTTGTCACGGCCGGAGCATGGTCGCCGGAAACCGGAATGACAGGCCGGCGCTAATCGATGTCGGCGAGCTTGTGCAGCGTGGCGCCGAAAATCTGGCTGGCTTTTCCGACCAGCGCCGTGCCGTTCATGACGCCGCGGCTATCGGTGAAGGTGCCGGAGACGCCGATGCCGACCGGCGTGTGGCCGCCGAACAGCGGATTGGCGTCCGGGCTGGAGGTATGGCGCTGGACCAGGACTTCACCCTTGAACGCATCGTTCTTCACCGTGTAACTGCCGGTGTAAAACAGGTAAGCGTCGCCGCCGTGGATCTGGCCATCCCGGAACATGATCACACCGCTGCCCTTGCCCGAACGGCCATCCTGCAGGCTGACGTGGATCGAATACAGACCGTTCTTCATGATGCCCCGATGCCGACGTCCGTAGCCCCGGACGTCGGCTATCCGTTATGCCAAAGCAAGGCAGGCAGCGTCAACGCGGCAGCTTGACCACGGCCTGCGACCGCTCAGGGCGATCCCTCGCTTTCTGCCAAACCTCCGGGACGACCGACGACCGCCTTCGTGGCGCGATCCTCAGGTGTATTTTGGGTCACGCTCCAACAACTCGATCGAGATGCCCTGCGGCCCGCGGATGAAGCAGATGCGGACGCCCGGCCGGATCGTGGTGGGCTCCTTGGTGAATTCGACGCCCTTGGCCTTGATCTCGGCGGCCACCGCATCGATGTGCTTTACCGTCAGCCCGAAATGGTCGAGCCCCTGATAGGGCGTCACCGGCGGGGTATGGACGCCATCGCCGGCCGTAACCGGTGCGATGAATATATTGGCACCGCCGAGCTTGACGTCGATCCGGCCGGGCGCACGGATGATGACGCCGCCGAGAATATCTTCGAGCCAGGCGGCGGTGGCCTCGGGATCCGGACTACGCAAATGGACATGATCCCAGGTGACGATCGGCATCGTTGCTCCCCCTTGTTTTTCGCGCCGTCTGGCCGGCGCGGTGCATTGGCCGCGGCATCAGGCGGCGCCGTCAATTTTAGCGGCTGGATGTTGGCAACGCCATCCCCTTGGGGCTCGCTGGTGACCGCCAGCCGCGTCCAATCCCCCGTTCACGAATAGTTAACCGCTGACGAAAAGTAACTCCCGCGGTTGAACCGTGCGGGCGGGCGAGAAACTAATCACCAGGAACCAATTGCATGACTGCCAGTTGAGAACATGATGCGTGCGGCCAGCACGGATGGAGCAGGTTCGAGATGCCGATAGCGCGATATTTTTTCTATGTCGGCGGAGTGTTGCTCGCGCTGCTGTTCGGGGTGGATGCCTTTGCGCCGACGGAGCCGGTCGTGAGTTCCATCGCCGAGGCCGTCGCGCCCGAGGCGAATCCCACTCTCAGGATCCGATCCGACCGCAAATGGCCGGAGCGCGTCGTATACGATACCAGCCTTCCCACCATCGTTCCGCCGAAGATCGAGATCGCTGCCACGGCCGTAGCCCCCGCACCGGTCGAGGAAGTTTCGCCGAAGGCGCGGGTGCGCGAGTCATTTGCGCAGCTCAGGCCGGCTGACGATCTGAAGCCCGAGGCCAAGCCGATTGCCAAGCGTAGGGTTGCCAAGGTCAGGGCGGCCCCGCGGACCCAGCCGATGCGCGTCGCCCAGCAGCCGGGTTTCGGCTTTTTTGGCAGCAACATCTGGTGAGTCCTGAGCCCATGGCGGGCTCAGGATTCTATGTAACGCAACGCCGCCAGCTGCGGATGCCTGGCGGCGTCGGCTATTGCGGATCAATGTCAGACATGGGCAAGACATAGGGGGCGGGCGGTAGCCCCCGGGATTCGCGCGTTCCGCCCATCGTCGGCGCGGATAATGACCAAGTGGCAAGAACGGGGAGCGCGCCGGAGCCGGCGCCCGCATCATGGAAACCAAACCGCCTGTTCCGCACGCGATCCTGGTCGGCGTCCAGCTCCCTGGCGTCGACGACATCATGCATGCCGCGAGCCTTGGGGAGCTTGGCCGGCTGGTGAAGACACTCGGTTACGAGGTTGTCGGCACGGTATCGCAGAAGCGCGACGAGATCGGCGGCGCTACGGTGCTGGGCAAGGGGCGGCTCGAGGAACTGGCCGCGATGACCGGCGGAACGGGCATTGTCGAATCGATGGCGCCGGCCCGCAAGTCGAAGGCCCGCGAGCGTTTTGATGATGCCGGCGGGAAGAAGGTCACGATTGCGCCCGACGAATCCGATCCGCAGCGGAAGCCGGAGTTCGTGATCGTCGATCACGAGATATCGCCAAGCCAGGCCCGCAACCTCGAACGTGCCACCGGCGCGCAGGTGCTCGACCGCACCGGCGTGATCGTCGAGATATTCCATCGCCATGCGCATAGCCGCGAGGCGAAGCTGCAGGTCGAGATCGCACGGCTGAAATACGTCTCGCCTCGCTTGAGGGAATCGTCGGGTGGCGGCGGGCGGCAGCAGGGGCCCGGCGCCGGCGAGTCCGATCTCGAAGTCGATCGCCGCAAGGTCCGCGACCGCCTGGCCGAGCTGAAAGAACAACTGGAAAATATCCAGCGCGACAGCGACGAGCGCCGGTCCGCGCGTCGCGACCAGCTCCGCGTCGCGCTGGTCGGCTACACAAACGCCGGCAAGTCGTCGCTGATGCGCGTGTTGACGGGCAGTGAAGTGCTGGTCGAGGACAAGCTGTTCGCAACGCTGGACACCACGGTGCGCGCGCTGCAGCCGGAGAACAGGCCACGCGTGCTGGTCTCGGACACGGTCGGCTTCATCAAGAAGCTGCCGCACGATCTCGTGGCCTCGTTCCGCTCGACGCTCGCTGAAGCGCTGGAAGCGTCGCTGCTGCTGTTCGTCGTCGACGCTTCCGATCCGATTTACGAATCGCAGCTCGAGGTGAGCCGCAATGTGCTCAAGGAGATCGGCGCGGACACCGTTCCGTCGCGCCTGCTGCTGAACAAGATCGATCGCGTCAGCGAGGAGGATCGCGCCGCGTTGCGCGAAAAGCATCCGGACGCGATCCTGCTCTCGGCGACGTCAGCGCAAGACGTGGCCGCGCTGCGCGAGACCATCGTCGCGTTCTTCGAGGCGTCGATGGTGGAGGACGAGTTGATGCTGCCCTATGCGAAGCAGGGACTACTCAGCGATGTCTACGAAAACGCCCGCGTGCTTTCCGAGGATTACGACGCCACCGGCCGGGTCATGAGAGTCCGCGGCCTGCCGGCCGCGATCGCGCGGCTGCGGCGAACGCTGGCGGGTTAGGGGAGGCGGTCTGGTCATGTCGCGGACGCTATCAGTCCGACTCTCATATCCCTGGCGACATACACGCAGGTGTCATCGGCAAATACACGGCCGTTGGCAATTCCAACGGCCAGTTTGCCGCGTCTTACCTGACGCATGCTGACCTCGTATCGTACGCACTTGATGTCTGGCTTTATGTCCCCTCGGAACTTCACCTCGCCGACGCCGACGGCGCGGCCTTTGCCCGGTGATCCAGACCAGCCAAGCCAATAGCCGATGATCTGCCACATGGCGTCGAGGCCCAGACATCCCGGCATCACCGGGTCGCCGGGAAAGTGACAGTGAAAAAACCAGAGGTCCGGCGTAATATCCAGCTCACCAACGACATGGCCTTTGCCGAATTCTCCGCCGTCCACGCTGATCTCGATGACACGGTCCATCATCAGCATGGGCGGTGCTGGCAGCTGAGCATTGCCCGGGCCGAAATAGCCGCCCTGGCTCGATTTGAGCAGATCTTCCTTTGTGTAGGACGGCTGCGGAGTGTGAAAGTCGCGAGGGTCGGACAAGGTAGGCCACCTTTGACGAGGTTCGGTTGGTCGCTGCCGAACGCTATGATTTCCTAGCCTCGATTCTAGTCAAAATGCAGCTCTCCGACAAGAGCGCTTCGCTATTATCGTTGTGAGCGCACCCGTTCCGTAGCGCTTCTGCGCGAGTCATCCGCCTGTCGCAAAACCTTCGGCGCAGGGTCAAGTTGCGCGGGCAACCTTCGTCACGATTCGACGAGGGGGTGCCGAAAATGCCGATTGCTATCCGCGCGAAGCAGGGTCTGACCAGACGCCAGTTGCTGGCCCGCTCCGCAGCCACAGTTGCGCTCGCGGGATTGGGAGGTCTTGCCAGGCCTTATCTAAGCCGCGCCGCGGACCGCCCGCAGATCACCAGCGGAATAGCCTCCGGCGACGTCTCGGCCGATTCCGCGGTGATCTGGGCGCGCGCCGACCGACCGGCGCGGATGCAGGTGGAATGCTCGACCGTCGAAAGCTTCAGGAAGATTATTCGGGCCGCGTCATCCCAGGCGCTGCCGGACAGCGACTTCACGTCGAAACTTCTGTTGGACGGCCTGCCGCCGGGGCAGGATATTTTCTACCGGGTGCGGTTTGAAGATATCGCCGACGCCGGGATTTCAGGTGAAGCGCAGGTCGAGCACTTTCGCACCGCGCCGGCCGGGCAGCAGTCGGTATCGTTTGTCTGGTCGGGCGATACGGCCGGGCAGGGCTGGGGTATCGATCCCGGTCGCGGCGGCATGCGAACCTACGCCACCATGCTCGAAAATCGTCCGGACTTCTTCATTCATTGCGGCGATCACATCTATGCCGACTGTCCGATCGAGGCGGCGTTGAAATTGCCCGACGGCAGTTTTTGGCGGAATCTCGTCACCGAGGAAAAATCCGTGGTCGCCAAAGACCTCGCGCAGTTTCGCGGCAACTACAAATACAACCTGCTCGACGCGAATTTACGCGCCTTCAATGCGCAGGTGCCGATGCTGGCGCAGTGGGACGATCATGAAGTCACCAATGACTGGTCGCCGGCCGGCACCGCCGACGAAACAGGTTATGCCGAGGACGGCAGCTCCCGGCTGGTGGCACGGGCGGCCCGCGCGTATCACGAATTCATGCCGATCCGCGGCGCGCCAGCGCAGGCCGGCCGGATCTATCGCAAGGTCAGTTACGGGCCGCTGCTCGATGTCTTTGTGCTGGACATGCGGAGCTATCGCGATTCGACCTGGAACAAGAGCGACGGCCGCAGCGATACCTGCATCCTCGGAGCGATCCAGCTGGCCTGGCTCAAGCGCGAACTCGCGGCATCCGACGCGACCTGGAAGGTCATTGCCGCGGACATGCCGATCGGCCTGGTCAGCGAAGACGGTATCGCGCTCGGCGATGGTCCGCCGGAGCGGCGCGAATGCGAGATCGCGGATCTGCTATCCCACATGAAACGCGCCGGCATCAGGAATACGGTGTGGTTGACCGCCGACATGCATTATACGGCCGCGCACCGTTACGATCCGAACCGCGCGATATTTCAGGATTTCGAGCCGTTCTGGGAATTCGTCTCCGGACCGCTGCATGCGGGGACATGGGCTCCCGCCCCGCTGGACAATACCTTCGGCCCGGCGGTGGCGTTTCAAAAGGGCTGCAGCGCGGAGCAGGGCGAAAACCTCGCGCCATGTTTCGGACTGCAGTTCTTCGGTCGTGTCGATATCGACGGCCGGACGGAGGTCATGACGGTGACCTTGAAGGATGTCGCCAACCGGAACCTGTGGTCGGTGGATATCGAACCGCGGCCGGACGCGCGCCCGACACGACGGCTGTCTCAACACTTCTGACCGACTGCCGTGCCGGAAGGGCAGGTGCCCGCGGCTCAGGTCATCTGCGGACGGTAAAATTCCAATGAAAACATCGGCGAGAGACGGTTGGCGCGCTCGGAGAGATTCGAACTCCCGGCCCTCGGAATCGAAATCCGATGCTCTATCCAGCTGAGCTACGAGCGCATTAATGTTTTCAATGTGTTAGCAGGGTTCTAATCTCTTAGTCCCCCGGTCTGAGCACTGAAAACCGCTGCCGAACGACGTTCGACGGCTCCGATTACCAGACTTGGCCGATGAGAGCTATCCCGCCCTGATGCGTCGTTTGGACGATCGGGTGGACGGCTTGCTGCAAGCGTTCGGCAAAACCAAGCCATCGTCGCCTTATTGGTGGAAGGGCTTCGTTCGGAACAAGTTGGAAAAACGGGACTTTCCCTATTGGGCTGCGCTGGTCTTGAGAGCGGAGCCTGCACAGCCTGCCACCTGTGTAACCTCCAGTGTCCTGCGGGTTGTGCTTCTCATTCTGGAAAGCAGATGCAATGGAACAACCGACCAAAGAGCAGATCATCCACCGCGCCTATGAACTCTGGGAACAGGCCGGCAAGCCCGAGGGCAGGGATGATGAGTTTTATCATCTGGCGGAACAAGAGTTGCGGAACGCTGATAAATCTTCCGCGCTACGCACGCCCGACAACCTGTAGCCGGTTCACAGAAATGTTGCCGCTGCTGCAATGCGTCGCCCGACTTCATAGGGATTGACGCTCATGAAGGGCATCTCAAACAAGGCTGTCGTTCAGACCACTGATCCGCGTCGGCCGCGGCTTCACGCACGCAGCGGCTTCAGCGCGTCTCCGTTGGTCGCGATCCGGACCCGGTGGCATCTGGTCGTCAAGCCAGTCCTGTTCGGTCGCAAGGGCTCGCCAGGCGGATGACAGCGGCTGTCGCCCCGCCAGGTACCCCGGATCAGTAGCAGAGCGCAGGCCGGCCATCGCCGCGGGAGGAGGCAGCGCTTGGCGTCTCCGAATGACAGTTGGGCAGTCGATATTCGGGCCATTCGGGTTCCGCCTTGGGCAAATTCCTCTTAAATGGGAGCAGATCGTCGTCGGATGCCCCTTTTTCGCCTTTTCGGAATGCTTAACGAAATTCCAACATAGTGCCGCCAGAGTCCTGCTGTCTGGTCCGCTCGAGGGCCGAATTTCCTCCGTCTACCGGTTCCCATCGATCCATGCGCATCACACTTCTGCCCTTGCTGTTGTTCTCGCTGCTGGCCGCGTCGCCGGCGCGAGCCGATCTGCGCATTACCCGGGATCACGGCGGCTATGTGACCGAATACAAGGCGAAGTACGAGCGCATCCGCGACCGCAAGGAGCGCGTCATCATCGACGGCATCTGCAACTCGGCCTGCACCATGGTGTTCGGCATCGTGCCGATGAACAAGGTCTGCGTGACGCCGCGCGCCAGCCTCGGCTTCCACCAGGCCTATTACGACAAGGCGTTCACCTTCGGCATCAAGGTCACCAGCTCGGAGGGGACATCGGACCTGATGTCCTATTACCCGCGGCCGGTGAAGGACTGGATCAGCCGCAACGGCGGGCTGACCACCGAGATGAAGAAGATCAAGAACGGCACGGATATGTGGAAGATCGTCGATCCCTGTCCGGAAGAATTTTTCTGATCTCCTCAGGCCAGATCGATCGTCCCTGACATCACCGGCACGCAACGGCCGCCGATATAGGTCGCGGTCACCGTGCCGTTTTTCTTGTCAGCCTCCGCCTTCAGAACGCTTGGCCGGCCCATCTCCACGCCCTGCGCGATCGTCTTCGACAGCGAAAGGTTCATTTCCGGGCGCAAGTGGGCGAGTAGGCCGATCAGCGCGACGTTGGCGGCGCCGGTCGCCGGGTCCTCGGGAATGTTGAGGTGCGGCGCGAACATCCGGGCCCGGATATCGATGCCAGCCTCATCGACCTGGGCATAGAGCATGATGCTCACGGCCGGCTGCTTGCTGACTTCGAGCCGGAATACATCGCCGTTCGGGCTTGCCCCGATCAGCGCGGTGCGGCTCTTCAGTTCGGCGAGAATGAACGGGGCGCCGCAGGAAGCGATACGCGGGCGATGATGGATGGTCTCGATGTCGGCGAGCGAGATTCCGCATGCCGATGCCACCAGTTCGCCCGCAACCTCCGCGCCCACCGAGAGCGGCTGCGGGGAGGCGAGTTTCGAACCCACCGCGATCGCGCCCTCCCGCAAGATCTCGATCGGGACCAGTCCGGCCTTTTCCTCGAAGATGACGCGCTCGCCGCCGACGAGCCGGCCGTAACTGGAGCCCGCGCGGGCCAGCACGAAAGCGGTGCCGACATTGGGATGGCCGGCGAAAGGCAATTCACTGCGCGGGGTGAAGATCCGCACTTCGGCCGTATGCGCGGCGTCCCTAGGCGGCAGCACGAAGGTCGTCTCCGCCAGATTGAACTCGGCGGCGATGGCCTGCATCTGCCCGGTCGACAGCCCCTCGGCGTTCAGGACAACGGCTAGCGGGTTGCCGACGAATTGCGTACCGGTGAACACATCGACGGTCTGGAATTGCAGGCGCATCGGACCCCTCCTAGAACGTCACCACGCCGCGAATGGATTCACCGCGCTTCATCAGCTCGAACGCGGTGTTGATCTCGGCCAGCGGCATCACATGGGTAATCATCGGATCGATCTCGATCTTGCCCTGCATGTACCAGTCGACGATCTTCGGCACATCGGTGCGTCCGCGCGCACCACCGAAGGCGGTGCCTTTCCAGACCCGGCCGGTCACCAGCTGGAACGGCCGCGTTGAAATCTCCGCGCCCGAGGGCGCCACGCCGATCACGATCGACTGGCCCCAGCCGCGATGGCTGGCTTCCAGGGCTTGCCGCATGACGGTGACGTTGCCGGTGCAATCGAACGTATAATCGGCGCCGCCGATCTGATCGGCGCCTGATTTGGTCATGTCGACGAGGTGAGGGACGAGGTCCTTGCCGAGCTCCTTCGGATTGACGAAGTGTGTCATGCCAAAACGCTCGCCCCACGCCTTGCGGTCGTTGTTGATGTCGACGCCGATGATCATGTCGGCGCCGGCCAGCCGCAGGCCCTGCAGCACGTTGAGGCCGATGCCGCCGAGACCGAAAACGATCGCCTTGGCGCCTTGCTCGACCTTGGCGGTGTTGATCACCGCGCCGATGCCGGTGGTGACGCCGCAGCCGATGTAGCAGACCTTGTCGAACGGCGCGTCCTCGCGGATTTTGGCCACTGCGATTTCCGGCAGCACCGTGAAATTGGCGAAGGTCGAGGTGCCCATATAGTGATGGATCGGCTTGCCGCCCATGGAAAAGCGCGAGGTGCCGTCGGGCATCAGGCCCTGGCCCTGCGTGGCGCGGATCGCGGTGCAGAGATTGGTCTTGCGCGACAGGCAGGACGGGCATTGCCGGCATTCCGGCGTGTACAGCGGAATGACGTGATCCCCCTTCTTCACGCTGGTGACGCCGCGACCGATGTCGACCACGATTCCGGCGCCCTCATGGCCGAGAATCGCCGGGAACAACCCTTCGGGATCGGCGCCGGACAGCGTGAATTCGTCGGTGTGGCAGACTCCGGTCGCCTTGATTTCGACCAGCACTTCGCCCTCGCGCGGGCCTTCGAGCCGCACGGTGGTAACTTCCAGCGGCTTGCCGGCAGCGACGGCGACGGCGGCGCGAACATCCATGGTATTCCCTATCTCTTCGATCAGCGTTTTCCGGCGAGCGGACCCGCGGCATTTGCGATTGCCGGATAGCATATGTTCAGGCAATCAGGCCTGCAAATGACCAGAGACTTCGAAAATATGGCCGCGCGCGCGGCGCCGGCGGTTTTTGTCGTGCTCTGGAGTACTGGCTTTGTCGGCACCAAATACGTCCTGCACAATGCCGAGCCGCTGACCTATCTGGCGATCCGGATGGCGCTGGTGGTCGCCTTGATGGCGGTCATCGTCGCGATTGCCCGCCCGGTATGGCCCAACCGCACGGAGATCGGCCATAGCATCATCGCCGGCATTCTGGTGCACGGGTTCTATCTCGGTGGCACGGCGGTGGCGATTTCGCTTTCGATTCCGGCAGGGCTTTCAGCGTTGATCCCGGGGCTGCAGCCGATCCTGACCTCGACCCTGGCGAACCGCTGGCTCGGCGAACGCGTCACGCCGTTGCAATGGACCGGGTTGCTGCTCGGGCTCGTCGGCGTGGTGCTGATCCTGCACAACAGACCGATGGGCGGGGAGGCGGGCTGGGGCTGGCTGGCCTCGGGCGTGTCGCTGGTCAGCATTACCTTTGGCACGCTGTACCAGCGGCGCTATTGCAACCGCATCGACTGGCGTTCCGGCAATCTCGTGCAGTACCTCGCGGTCACGGTGTTGTTCGGCGTAGCTGCGTGGCTGTTCGAGAGCAATGTGGTGCACTGGACCCGGGAGTTCGTGCTGTCGCTGGTCTGGCTCGCGGTGGTGCTGTCGATTGGGTCGATCGGGCTGTTGTACTGGCTGATCCGGCGCCAGGCCGCGACCTCGGTGGCGAGCCTGTTCTATCTGGTGCCGGCGGTAACGGCGGTCATGGCCTATGTCCTGTTCGACGAGCGGCTTGATACCGTCGCCATCATCGGCATGGTGGCCTGCGCCGCGGCGGTGCTTGTGGTCAACCGGAGGGCGTGAGCCTGGGACGGCCGCAAAACAAAGGCCCCCAGGCTTTCACCCGGGGGCCCTTGCGCGCGACGCCCGAGGCGATCAGCGCTTCGACTTCCTGGCCTTCTTTTTCTTCTTGGCGGCTTTCTTCGCGGTCTTCTTCGCGGTCTTCTTGGCCGATTTTTTCACGGCGGATTTCTTGCCGGTCTTCTTGCCAGCCTTCTTGGCTTTCTTCTTCGGCGCGGCCTTGGTCACGGCTTTCTTGACAGCTTTTTTGGCCTTCCTGGCGGCCTTCTTGACCTTCTTGACCACCGTCTTGGCGGCTTCCGCGGTGGCCGTGGCGGCACTGTTCACCGCATCCGTCATTTGTTCGAGAATCGGTTTATCGTCGTCCATATCATCCCCCAAGGTTGTCGAAGCCGTAACGATAGCCGGATTTGCAAATGTGTAAAGCGGACGCGGCGACGTACTCAACCGCGACGGGTTTTCGCGTAGGCTTCGAGCGCGCGCTCGCGCCCTCGTCTGTGATCGACGATCGGCTCCGGATAGGTCGCCCCCATTTCCACGCCCGCGCCCTTGAGTTCGAGCGGCGCGGCACGCCATGGCTGGTGGATCAGGCCCGCCGGCAATTGCCCGAGCTCGGGCACCCAGCGCCGGACATACGCGCCGTCGGGATCGAATTTCTCGCCCTGCAGGATCGGATTGAAGACGCGGAAATAGGGCGCGGCATCGGCGCCGGAGCCGGCCACCCATTGCCAGTTGGCGGGGTTGCTGCCGGCGTCGGCATCGACCAGCGTGTCCCAGAACCACTTCTCGCCCTCGCGCCAGTCGATCAGGAGATGTTTGACCAGGAACGATGCCACCACCATCCGCACCCGGTTGTGCATCGCGCCGGTGTGCCACAGCTGGCGCATGCCGGCATCGACGATGGGATAGCCGGTCTGGCCGCGCTGCCACGCCTTCAGCGCTTTGGCGTCGCGCCGCCAGGGAAATGCGTCGAAGGAGGGCTGCAGGTTGCG
Organism: Hyphomicrobiales bacterium; assembly: GCA_038212905.1. GTDB lineage: Bacteria > Pseudomonadota > Alphaproteobacteria > Rhizobiales > Xanthobacteraceae > Bradyrhizobium. The sequence goes on along the minus strand of JBBQUA010000028.1, from coordinate 16,654 downwards.
GTCGGCAAGGTCTGGTACGTCGAACAGCAGGTGCCGGCAGAATTCGCGCCAGCCGACTTCGCTCAGGAATTTGTCGATGTCGCCCGCCAACGCGGGCCGCGCGGCCGCAGCAAAGCGCGCGGCATGCCAAACCTGCCGTGGGCTGATCTCGCCAAAACGCAAATGCGGTGACAGTCCTGAGGTGCCGTCGTGATCGGGCCGGTCGCGCTGGGTGGAATAGCCGGCCACCCCGGTTTCGAGAAATGCGTCGAGCCGGGCCTGCGCCGAATGCTCGCCCGGTTCCCAGCTCTGGCGCAGGCCGCCGGCCCAATCGGGCCGCAGGGGTTCGAGACGCCATGTCTCGAGTCTGTCGCTCGCGATCTCAGGGGCCCGCGCGAGCTTCGCAGGAGCCGGCAATGGCTTCGGCGGATCGCCCGACGACTGCACCCGCCGCCAGAACGGCGTGAACACCCGCAACCCCCGCCCGTCCTTGTTGCGGATGGAAAGCGGAGCCGCCAGCAGGTCACCGGGAAAGCCGTGGCCGGCAACACCGATCGCCTGCAGGCTTGCTGCGACCTGTTCGGCGACGGCGCGCGGCGGCGCCTGCGCAATCTCATTCCAGAACACCGCCGCAGCACCGGTCTCCCGCGCCAGGGCGGCAATCACCTTTGCCGCGGGTCCCCGCCGCAGCACCAGCGCTGAGCCAACCGCGGTCAGGCTGGCTTGCAGGGCCCGCAGTGACTGCGCCAGCCACCAGCGTGCCGCGCCACCAAGCGGGCGCAGCTGGGCGTTGCCGGTTTCGTCGAGGACGTAGAGGCAAATCACCGGCGCGCCGGTCCCTGAGGCGGCATGCAGGGCAGGGTGGTCGGAGAGGCGGAGATCGTCGCGAAACCAGACGATGTGGGGGGAAGCGGGTTTGCCGGCCATCATGTGCTTAACGCGGAAGACGCCTGTTGGGTCCGGAAGGCTCGCGCCGTTCCACTAAAACAAAAAGGGGATGCGCGATGCATCCACTTTCGCTGGCGGTTCGTCGCCGGCTATTTCGGCTGCGGCACGATCCGGATATAGGGCTTTGGCGATTTCCAGCCCTGCGGATAGATCGTCTTGGCCTCGTCGTCGGTGACGGAGCCGGCGATGATCACGTCCTCGCCCTGTTTCCAGTCGGCCGGCGTCGCGACGCGATGCTTCGCGGTCATCTGCAGCGAATCGATCACGCGCAGGATCTCCTGGAAATTGCGCCCGGTCGTCATCGGGTAAACCAGCACCAGTTTTATCTTCTTGTCCGGCCCGATGATGAAGACGTTGCGGACCGTCAGGTTGTCGGCGGCGGTGCGCGTCGCCGGATCGCCTGACGTGGAGGCCGGCAGCATGTCGTACAGCTTGGAAACGTTGTAATCGGTATCGCCGATCATCGGATAATTCGGCGCGGCACCCTGGGTTTCCAGGATGTCCTCGGACCATTTGGCGTGCTTGTCGACGGGATCGACGCTGAGCCCCATCAGCTTGACGCCGCGCTTGTCGAATTCCGGTTTCAGTCTCGCCAGTGCGCCAAGCTCGGTGGTGCAGACCGGGGTGAAATCTTTCGGATGCGAGAACAGGAGCGCCCAGCTGCTGCCGATCCAGTCGTGGAATTTGATTTTTCCCTCGGTGGTTTCAGCTTCGAAATCCGGGGCGAGGGCGCCAATCTGGAGAGCCATTTTAAGACCTCATGTCGTTCAAGTTACAGGTGAATTCGTCCTGGCCACTATAGGGTGTGACTGCGCTTAAGTGAACGGGGGCGCGGCAAAAGGGTCAATTCCTTCTCCGCAACCCGGAACTTCTAGCATCTTCTTGCGATCCGCGCCCGGGCGTCGAAACGAACACTGTGGCCGCACGGGTCGCCACCGCCCCGATATTGCCTGATATCGCGCCCATCACGCTCGGCCCGGTGACGATCAAGCGGAACCAAAACGGAGGTCACAGCGACTAATTGGCAACTACCTAAAAATCTCGCGACCGAGGTTTTGATTCGTTAACCATTCGTTTACGCGCCCATGAAAATGCTGAACCAGAACAAGAAAATGAGAAGTGTACCAATGTCTGCCTCTACCGGAATGCTTGCCGACCGTATCGGCGCCCTCGAACCGTCCAGGATTTCCTGCCGCGACAGCGCAGCCCTTGCCCTCACCGTCGTGCGCGATGGCGTGATCACCGGCGAGGGCCCGACCACCAGGGGCCGGGTTCATTTTTCCCGTGCGCTGGATGCCGATGACGCCGCCTGGTGCGCCCGCATCCTGACCGCGACCGCCGTCGAGCATCAGCCGGTCAGCCGCGCCGAAGCCGAAGCGCTGTTCGAGATCAACGATGCCGCTGCCGAACGCAGCGACCAGGGCATGTTCGACGACTTGCTGGCCAAGGCGGTCGTGCACCATGCGGCCTCCGCCTCCGGCCTTGCGGTGCCGCCGCGCACCGTCGCGCTGTCGCCGGACACGGCGATCGAAAGCTGGGCGCCGACCCAGGCGAACGCAGTCGATATCGCCGTCCTGCAGTGGCTCGCCAGCCAGATGCGCGGCCGGCGTCGCGGCAACCGCACCTTGATGCGGATGGTCGCCACCATCGTCGGCGCCGCGGCGCTGCCGCTGGCGCAACTGCCGAATGTGTTCGACATCGGGATGTAAACGGCGAGCGCCAGTTTGGTATCCGGAAGAATTCCGGCCGGTCTTCTTGTGAAGCCACCGGTCGCGGCCTACGCGGCAGGCCACCGCCGGTGCCGCCGTGGATCTCGTGCCCGACGGCTCGACCGGTTCGCCTGCTGCCTGGCGGCGTTCGCCGCCGCTTTAACCTCCCGATAACTCATTTTCCTAACGGCCTCTTGGTACCGGTTCCGCTACACGCTGGTAAGCGGGGGAAGAATGATGTCGGCTGTCTCATCGGATAGTGTCAGCTCGGAGAGCCGATGGCTGTCGCGTTACGGTGTACGCTTTCGCGTCAGGCTTGGCGCGATTCAATGGCTCATTCTGTGCGGCGCCGCGCTCGTCATCGCGATCGCGCTCGGCACCGGGTATCTCGCCCTGCAGTTCCGTGAGCGCGCGCTCGAGGTCAGCGAGCGCGAGCTGACCAACAGTGCGCTGCTGCTGTCCCGTCATTTCGATCAGCAACTGGCCGATCTCCAGCATGTTCACGACGACGTCGTCGCCCACGTGCAGGCCGGCAGCGTGAACACGGCCGACGGCTTCGAACGGCAAATGTCGACGCTATCGGCGCATGAGATGCTGCGTGCCAAGCTCGCGGCGCTTCCCCATGTCGGCGGCTTGAATCTGTTCAACGTCAAGGGCCAGTTGATCAATTCGTCGGAGATGTGGCCGGTGGCGGACGTCAGTATCACCGACCGGCGCTACTTCCGCGAATTCAACTCCGGCAGGCCTACTCCCGATGTGATCGTCGAGCCGGCTGTCAGCAAGGTGACGAAGATCTGGACAACGATCTTTGCGCGCAAGATTACCGGCCATAACGGCGAGTTGATCGGCTTTGCGACCCGGGGCGTCGAACCCGCGCATTTTCTCAATTTCGTCGCTTCCCTGGCGCTGAACAGCGACACCACGATCTCGATGGTTCACCGCGACGGCACCGTCATCGCCCGCTATCCCCACGAAGACGATTTGATCGGCAAGAACGTCAGCAAATCGTCGTTTTTCCAGCAGGCGCTGGCGCTGAACGGCAATGTTTCCGGGCGCTTCCAGCAGTCGGCCGAGCGAGAGGAAAGGGTCGGCTCCATCCGGGCCCTGACCAATTTTCCGATCCTGATTGTCGCCTCGACCAACGTGTCGTCGGCGCTGGCCGATTGGCGGGCGCAGGCCAAGCTGCAGTTTTCCGCGGCACTTCTCGCTGTCATCGTCGTCATCGCCACGATCTATCTGATCGTTCGCCAGCTGAAGCGTCAGCACGCGGCCGCGCAGCGGCTGCTGTCCGAGAAGAGCCAGCATCTCGACGCTGCCATCAACAACATGACCCAGGGACTTCTGCTGTTCGACGCCTCGGGCCGCCTCGTCATCTGCAACCAGCGCTACATCGATATGTTCGGCGTGTCGCCTGACATCGCCAAGCCTGGCTGCCATCTGCGCGACCTCATCCGTCATCGCCAGCAACTGGGTTCGTTCGTCGGCGACGTCGACGCTTATTGCGCGCGATTTCTCGACCCCAAGGATGATCTGGTCAACGACACCGTCATTTCGACCCCCGACGGCCGCATGATCCGGCTGGTCTACAAGCGGTCGCCGGACGGCGGCTGGGCCACCACGTTGGAAGACGTCACCGAGCGGCGGCGTGTCGCAGCCAAGATCGAACATCTCGCCCATTATGACGCATTGACCAATCTGCCGAACCGGACCCTGTTCCAGCGGCACGCGGAAGGATTGCTCCTTCAGGCCGCCGACGTGCAATTCGCCATCCTTTACATCGACATCGATGAGTTCAAGCGCATCAACGATTCACTGGGCCATTTGATCGGCGATGAGTTCCTGAGGGGCGTATCGGGACGCCTGCTTGAAGCCGTCGGCCCGAGCGACTTCGTGGCACGGCTCGGCGGCGATGAGTTCGCCATCCTGCAGCGCGACGTTGTCTCCGACGACGATGTCGAGGCGCTGATCGTGAAGGTCTATCGCGCGCTGCGAACGCCGTTCGATTGCCTCGGCCACAGCCTCGGCAGCGACGCCAGCATCGGAATTGCCATCGCGCCGCGTCACGGTACCGACCTGTTCGGACTGCTCAAGAGCGCCGATCTCGCGATGTATGCGGCGAAGGCGGCTGGCCGCCGGACCCATCGTTTCTTCGAGCCGTCGATGGAAGCGCAGGCGATCCTCCGCCGCGAACTCGAGCGGGATTTGCGGATTGCGATCGCTGAAGACGGCTTTGAGATCCATTACCAGCCGATTGTCGATCTGCGCAGCAACGAGATCACCGGATGCGAGGCGCTGCTGCGGTGGCGGCATCCGGTACGTGGCATGATCTCGCCGGCCGACTTCATTCCGGTAGCCGAGGAAACCGGCCTGATCGAGGAGATCGGGCAGTGGGTGCTGCGAACCGCATGCGCCGAAGCAACGGCGTGGCCTGCCCATATCCGCGTTGCCGTCAACGTTTCTCCGGTTCAGTTCAGGTCGCCGACGCTGTCCCTGAAGGTCGCCGCCGCGCTCGCTGATACCGGTCTCGATCCGCGCCGGCTCGAGCTCGAGATCACCGAGGCGGTGCTGATTGCCGATGACGACGCGGCGCTGGTGGCGCTCAACCAGCTTCGCGCGCTCGGGGTTCACATCGCGCTGGACGATTTCGGCACCGGCTATTCGTCGCTGAGCTACCTGCAGCGGTTTCCGTTCGACAAGATCAAGATCGACCGCAGCTTCGTCAAGGAATTGACGCGCGGCACCGGTTCGGCGTCCATCATCAAGGCCGTCGTCAGCATCGCCGCCGACCGCGACATGATAACGACCGCGGAAGGGGTCGAGACCGAGCAGCAGCGCGAAACCGTGCAGATGCTCGGATGCACGCAGATGCAGGGCTACCTGTTCAGCGCCGCGCGCCCGGCAGCTGAAATTCGCGCGATGCTGGGTTGCGGCCGGGAGACGGTCGCAGAGGTGGCGTGAGCGGGCGAGTGATGGTTCGAGACGCATCGCCTTGCCGATGCTCCTGCTCCCCTCCCTCCACGCGCTCTTGCGCGTGGCGGGGAGGGGTCGGGGGTGGGGAGCGCTCCGCAAATTCGCTGCCAGTCGAATACGCCGATAGACCCCCCACCCCCGACCCCACCCCACCACTCGCTTCGCTCGCGGATGGAGGGGAGGCGAGCGCCGCTACTTCCTCTTGGCCCGGCAATTATACGCCTTGCGAAATCCGGCGGCCTGGGCGTCTTCCTCGGTGCAGAACCAGCGATCCGGCTCCGTCGTGCCGGGGTAGCTGCGGCATCCCTGCAAGTGATAGACGCCGACATTGCCGGTGACGCGGGCGCGCACCGCCAGTTTGCCCTTGATGCTGCAGCCCGGCGGCATCGCGGGATGCTCGGGAAACAGCACTGCGCGTATTTGCTGGTCCTTGTCGGCCCTGCAGGAATCCCCCAACAGCGTGCCGTCCTTGCGTCCCCTGCGGAATTCGAAAGGCGAGGCGAAGCAGCCCTTCCAGAGGCCAAGCTTCTTGTCCTTCGCGCCGGCCTCGTCGTCCTTGAACCGGCCCCGTGCATACGGTTCGAAGTTCAGCGCAAACCCCTGTTGGACAATAAGCTGATTGAGCGTGGCCTTTTCGCCCTCGACGGTGCAAATCCCGATGTGCCGGCTCCTGTAGGGCGCCAACCCGAGGTCCTCACAGCGCACGGCGCGGTCGCCGATAAACTTCTTCAACTGGTCGCGCGCTTCGACGCCGCAGGCCCATGGGTCGGCGTGCTCGTCGATGCAGATCTGGTCGAGTTCGGGCGCATCGATGCCGTCGAGCCGGTAGGTCACGCCGGCCAGCTGAAGGGTGCCGCCGTCCTTGACGACCACGCCGGCAGCCCAGCTTTGCCCTGCCCAGAGAACTGCGAGTATCAGGATTAGGGAACGCATCCAGGCCACTGCCTCTGTTTGATTTTACGAAACTTGCGGCAAACGTTACGGGAAGTCCGCGCATTGATCGAGGGCCTGTCGGTCATCGAAAGCCGCCGGGGGCGCCAAAGTTGGGAATAACCTGATAGCGCAGCCATCCCAGCGACAAGAACGGCTGTTTTGGTGTAGATGTCTCAACGGGAGCGTTGGCCGGATGACCGCAATCTATTTCGACCTCGACGGTACGCTGACCGATCCCAAGCCCGGCATCACACGCTCGATCCAATATGCTCTCGGCAAGCTCGATTGGGCCGTTCCGCCGGCAGATGAACTGACCTGGTGCATCGGCCCGCCGCTGCGCAGCAGCATGAAGAAGCTGCTTGGCTCAGACGAACTGGCCGACAGGGGGGTGGCGCTTTATCGCGAACGGTTTTCCGATATCGGCCTGTTCGAGAACGAAGTCTATCCCGGTATCGAGGACACCCTGTCCACGCTCTCCCGGTCGGGCCGGCGCCTGTTTGTCGCGACCAGCAAGGCCCACATCTTTGCCGATCGCATTATCGATCACTTCAAATTGCGGGTCTATTTCGAGCGCGTGTTCGGCGCCGAACTGGATGGCCTGCATTCCGACAAGTCCGACCTGTTGCGCCATGCCCTGCGGACCGGGGATGTCGACCCGTCGCAGGCCATCATGATCGGCGACCGCAGTTTTGACATGGTGGGCGCGCGCAACAACGGAATGACGGCCGTCGGTGTGCTCTACGGTTACGGCAGTGAGGCGGAATTGCGCGAGGCGGGGGCGCATCATGTTTGCGCGACGCCGCAGGGAGTGCTCGACCAGACTGGTTGACTTCATCAGAACAAAAGAAGAACATGCGTCACCGTCGCTTCCCATGGAACAACCAAGATGTCCGCCTCTTCACCCACCAATGCAGAAGAGGATAACGGGCTGGAGGCCGCCGTCGATCAGGCGATCGCGGCATGTGGCGGCGACATGCGATCCACCGTCCGCGCCTTGATCGTCGCCAATGAATATCTGGAGGCCGAGGCGGGCGAGCTGATGAAGGCGGTCTCGCACGCTTTCACGCGCGGCAGATTCAATACCTATTCCGGCTGAGGCCGGTCCACCGGACGCCTTCTGTGGAAAACGCGCCTGACGATACCCATATTCCGGCCATGAGCAGAGCATTCGTCAACGAGGATGATTTCGTCGGGGATTTGCCCGATCGGCCAATTCCGGAGCACCCGAATCTCGTCACCGCGAACGGCCTCGCGCTGATCGAGGCTGCGCTTCAAGCCGCGCGCCGGGAACATGGCGAGGCGCAGGCCGCGGCTGACCGTGCGGCGTTGGCGAGCGCCGGGCGTGAACTGCGTTACTGGAGCGCGCGGCGCGCCAGCGCGCAGCTGGTTTCCATCGATCCCGACAATGACGCCGTGCAGTTCGGAACCAGCGTGACGATCGTTCGCGATGATGGGCGCGCGCAGCGTTTTGCCATCGTGGGCTCGGATGAAGCGGATCCGGCCAAGGGAACGGTATCCTACGTTTCCCCGCTCGCCCGGGCGCTGGTGGGGAAGCATGTCGGCGAGGTCATCAAGACGGGCGGTGGTGAAGCCGAGATCACGGCGATCCGGCAGCCATGAGGGATATCCACGCAGCGGCTGGGGTGGCCTATTAAATCTCTGCCTGAAGCGGAATTGGGTCGCATAAACCGTTGCCTCCGTTCAGTTTTGCTGTACGACGGAACTGATAAATCGTCCCCCGTGGTGACGGCCCGCAGGGCTGGACCCCGCCCTTCGGTTGCAAGTAAATAACCCCATGTTCAAACGAATTCTGATCGCCAATCGCGGCGAGATCGCCTGCCGGATCATCAAGACGGCCCGCCGCATGGGGATCGAGACGGTCGCGGTCTATTCCGAGGCCGACCGTGACGCGCTGCACGTCGAAATGGCCGACGATGCCGTCCTGATCGGGCCGCCCGCGGCGGCCGAAAGCTACCTCGTGATGGAGAAGATCATCGAGGCCTGCCGCAAGTCCGGCGCGGAAGCGGTGCATCCCGGCTACGGGTTCCTGTCCGAACGTGAGGCCTTTCCGCGCGCGCTGAGCGAGGCGGGAATCGTCTTCATCGGCCCCAATGCCGGCGCGATCGCCGCGATGGGCGACAAGATCGAGTCGAAGAAGGCCGCGGCGAAAGCCAATGTCTCCACCGTGCCCGGCCACCTCGGCGTCATCGAAGACGAAAAGCATGCGGTCAAGATCGCCGACGAGATCGGTTATCCCGTGATGATAAAAGCTTCCGCCGGCGGCGGCGGCAAGGGCATGCGGATCGCGCATTCGACCTCCGAAGTCGCCGAGGGCTTTGGGCTGGCCAAGGCGGAAGCCAAATCGTCGTTCGGCGACGACCGCGTCTTCATCGAGAAATTCATCGTCGATCCCCGCCACATCGAAATCCAGGTGCTGGGCGACAAGCACGGCAACGTGATTTACCTCGGCGAGCGCGAATGCTCGATCCAGCGCCGCAATCAGAAGGTCATCGAGGAGGCGCCGTCGCCACTGCTCGACGAGTCCACCCGCCGCCTGATGGGCGAACAGGCCGTCGCATTGGCGAAAGCGGTCAACTACGATTCCGCCGGCACCGTCGAATTCGTCGCCGGCCAGGACAAGAGCTTCTTCTTCCTGGAGATGAACACGCGGCTGCAAGTCGAGCATCCCGTTACCGAACTGGTCACCGGAATCGACCTCGTCGAACAGATGATCCGGGTCGCCGCCGGCGAGAAGCTGGCGCTGGCGCAAAAGGACGTCACCTTGACCGGATGGGCGGTGGAGTCGCGGGTCTATGCCGAAGATCCGTTCCGCAACTTCCTGCCCTCGATCGGGCGGCTGGTGAAATACCGCCCGCCGGTCGAGAGTTCCAGCGACGGCATCACCGTTCGCAACGATACCGGCGTGCAGGAAGGCGGCGAGATCTCGATCTATTACGATCCGATGATCGCCAAGCTCGTGACCCACGCGCCGTCGCGCGCCGCCGCCATCGAGGCCCAGTCGACCGCGCTGGATTCCTTCTACATCGACGGCATCCGCCACAACATTCCGTTCCTGTCGGCGCTGATGAATCATCCGCGCTGGCGCAGCGGCGATCTCTCCACCGGCTTCATTGCCGAGGAATTTCCGGGGGGATTCGCGGTTCGCGTGCCCGAAGGCGAGATCGCCCGCCGGCTGGCGGCGGTCGGCGCCGCCATCGACCACGTGCTCGGGGAGCGCAAGCGGCAGATTTCCGGCCAGTTGACGGGCAGGGCGGTGCAGCGCGAGGGCCGCCGCGCGGTCTGGCTGGAACGCAACGAAATCGCGCTCGATATCCTGCGTGAAGCCGATGGCATTGCGGTGCGTTTTATCAATGCCGACGGCACGCAGGGCCAACCGCATCATATCGTTTCAACATGGGCGCCGGGCGATCCGGTCTGGCAGGGCACCATCGATGGTCATCTGGTCGCGATGCAGGTGCGGCCGATCCCCAATGGCATCCGCCTCGCGCATCAGGGTTTTGAGGTCGCGGTCAATGTTTTCACCGAAAGCGAGGCTCAGGCTGCGCGGCTGATGCCGGTCGGCGTCAAGGCCGATACCGGCAAGAAGCTGCTGTGCCCGATGCCGGGTCTGGTGGTGTCGATCGCGGTCGCCGAAGGCCAGGAAGTCAAGGCCGGTGAAACCCTGGCGGTGGTCGAGGCCATGAAGATGCAGAACGTGCTGCGGGCCGAGCGCGACGGCACCGTCAAGAAGATCCACGCCGCCGCCGGCGCCACGCTGGCGGTTGATGCGCTGATTCTGGAATTTGCCTAAAAAGCCGTCATTGCGAGCGTAGCGAAGCAATCCATCTTGCCGCGCAAAGAAAGAAGCTGGATTGCTTCGTCGCTTCGCTCCTCGCAATGACGATAGAAGCAAACGCGAAGGAGTTCCCCATGGCTTTCCGCAAGCGTCGCGAAGCGTTGCGTTCGATCCTGTCGGGATCATCCTGCATTCGCCCGGGCTCGGTCTATGACGCGACCTCGATCCGTATCGCCGAAGACCTTGGTTTCGAACTCGGCATGTTCGGCGGCTCGGTGGCTTCGCTCGCGGTGTTAGGCGATCCCGACATCACGCTGATTACGCTGACCGAACTCGCCGAGCAGATGCGCCGGATGTCGCGCGCGGCTGACCTGCCGGTGCTGGTCGACGCCGACCACGGCTACGGCAACGCGCTCAATGTCCGCCGCACCGTGCAGGAACTGGAGGCGGCCGGCGCCGCCGGCCTCACCATCGAGGATACCCTGCTGCCGCAGGCTTACGGCGTGACCAAGACCCAACTGATTTCGCTGGAGGAGGGCGTCGGCAAGATGAAGGCGGCGCTGGACGGGCGGGGCGATCCCACGCTGGTGATCATGGGACGTACCGGCGCGGCATCGGTGACGTCGATCGAGGACGCGATCGCGCGCGCGCGGGCCTATCAGGCGGCCGGCGTCGATGCGCTGTTCTTCACCGGCGTGAAGACGCTCGCCGAACTGGACGCCATCGCCGCCGCCACCACGCTGCCGATCGTGCTCGGCGGCGCGCCGGAGGAGATGAGCGATCCCGGCATGCTCGGGCCGAGGCGGGTGCGGATCGCGCTGCAGGGCCACGCGCCGTTCGCCGCCGCCACGCAGGCGGTTTACGAGACGCTTAAAGCGTTGCGCGAGGGCCAGTCGCCCAAGACTCTGAAGGGCCTCGCGTCCTCCGAACTGACCGGCTGCGTCATGCGCGAGGCCGATGTGAAGGCGCGCAGCGCCGAATTCCTGGGGCTCCGGAAATAGATGAGCGGCGTCATCCGTCAGGTGACGATCCGCGGGCGGGTGCAGGGCGTCGGCTATCGCGCCTGGGTCGAGCATCGGGCGAAGGCGCATGATCTTGAGGGATGGGTGCGCAACCTCCGCGACGGCAGCGTCGAGGCGCTGTTCGCCGGGCCGGCGGATGTCGTCGCCGCCATGGTGGAGCGATGCCGGCGCGGCCCGTCCTCGGCACGGGTCGATGCGGTCACGGAACATGACGCCGCACCCGATGCGCTGAACCTGCGGCGGCCGGGCGAGCGGTTTTCGGTGCTGCCGACGGTTTAGGGCCGCCGGTATCGCGTATGCGTTATGTCTTGGCTCATCCCGCCGCGACCACGCTCTTGAACGTCGCCGCCAGCGTCCGTAGCGCCGCGAGTTTTGCGGGATCGCCGACCTTCGAATGCAGCATCACCTTCGATGCGCCGAGCCGCGGCAATCCCTGCGCCGGCCCGACGTCGACCAGCCCGGCGGGCGCGATCCGCCGCGCCAATGGCGCGACCGCGAGCCCGGCCAGGGCGGCCGCGGCCGCGGCGGTGACGCCGCCGCCGACAAAGACCTCGCTCCATGCGATGCCGGCCTTGTCGAGCGCGCGGACGGCGAGCGCACGCACCCCGCAGGGTGGCGCCAGCGTCGCCAGCGGCAGGCTTGCGCCGCGCCGCCATTTGAGGTGCGGCGAGGCGAACCAGCCGAACTCATCCTCGGTCAGTTTTTCGCCGCCGCGCCGGCTGCCTTCCTGCCGCACGATCACCGCATCCAGTTCGCCGGCATCGTAGGCCTCGAACAAATGGCGTGAAAAGCCGATGGTCACTGCGAGCGAAAGCGCCGGCGATACCGCATGAAGTTTTTCAAGCAGCGGCACCAGTTCAGCCCCGGCAACGTGATCGCTGATGCCAAGCGACAATTGCTGGCGGGCCGGCTGCTGCCCCGACACGGCGTGGTCGTGCGCCAGCATCAGCGCGCGCGCGGAATCGAGAAACACGGCGCCCTCGGCGGTCAGGCGAACCGCGCGCGGCGAGCGTTCGACCAGCCGTTTGCCGAGCACGGCCTCCAGCCTCTGCAGCTTCATGCTGATGGCGGCCTGCGTCGTGCCCAGTGCCTCGGCGGCGCGGGTAAAACCCTGCAACTCGGCGACCAGCAGGAAGGCCTGCACCGTGGCGATGTCGAGCGTGACTGTCATCATGGATACTTATCATTGTTATCGATATAGATAAGATATCAAAATGACGGCGGCAGGTCTAGCTTCAGGTTCACGCAATCAGTTGCGCTGACATCCAGGGAGCAAGATCATGCCGCTTATATCAGTCACCTATTCCAGTTCGCGCCAGGCCCCGTCGCTGAAGGCCGAGATCGCCGCCGCAGTGTCCGAACTCACCGCCAGGATTTTGCACAAGGATCCCAAGGTCACCGCAATCATTTTGAAGTCCGTCGATTCGGCGGATTGGTTCGCGGGCGGCAAGTCGCTGGCCGAGCAGGGGCGCGCCAGCTTCTGGCTCGACGTCCACGTCACCGACGGCACCAACACCAAGGACGAAAAGGCCGACTATATTGCCGCCATGTTCAATCGGATGGGCGAACTCCTGGGGCCGCTGCACCATGAGAGCTACCTGCACGTGGACGAGGTCCGCGGCGACGCCTACGGCTTTGGCGGCCTGACCCAGGAGCGGCGCTATATCGCCGGCAAACTCGAGGTCGCGCCGAGGAGTGCCGCCGCGTGAACTCTTCACTCCCCTCCCTCCACGCGCTCTTGCACGTGGCGGGGAGGGGGCGGGGGTGGGGGGTCTATCAGTGGATTCGACTGTCAGCGAATTTGCTGAAGCGCCCCCCACCCCGACCCCTCCCCACCGCTTCGCGGAGGGAGGGGAGAAGAAGGTGCCGAGCAAGCCTCAGATGGTCGCTTCCGGCAGGCGGGGTTTGGCTGATCCAAACACCTCGCCAAACGCCTGCCGGAGCGCGATATCGACGTCGGTCGTGGTCAGGGGTAGGCCGAGATCGGCGAGGCTGGTGACGCCGTAGCGCGGGTCCACCACGCCGCAGGGCACGATGGCCTCGAAATGGGTCAGATCGGGTTCCACATTGATGGAGATGCCGTGGAACGAGACCCAGCGGCGCAGCCGGACGCCGATCGCGGCGATCTTGTCTTCATGGCCGGCGCCCTTGTCCGGGCGCCTGACCCAGACGCCCACGCGATCCTCGCGGCGCTCGCCGCGCACGTTGAAGGCCGAAAGCGTCCGGATGATCCATTGCTCGAGGCCCGCCACATAGGCCCGCACGTCGGGCTGCCGTCGCTTCAGGTCGAGCATCACATAGGCCACGCGCTGGCCGGGGCCGTGATAGGTGAGCTGGCCGCCGCGCCCGGTGGCGAACAGCGGGAACCTGATATCGAGCAAGTCGGCATCCCGGCCGCTGGTGCCCGAGGTGTAGAGCGGGGGGTGCTCCAGCAGCCAGACCAGTTCGGGCGCCTGATGGGTGGCAATGGCGGCGACCCGCGCCTCCATGGCGGCCACGGCCTCCGGATAGGGCACCGGAGCGTCCGCGATCACCCACTCCACCGCGCCGCCGGCAGGGCCAGCAAACGCCGTCAAATCGATGTTTTCGCGGTCATTAACCATTGGCTAACCATAACGTGGTGATCTCGAATTACGCAATTTTGCAGTCGTCAGTCAGTTCGGGTCGCCAGTGCCAACCCTCGATAAAGTCAGCGTCGACCTCATGGTGGTCCTCGGTACCACCACCATGCCCATCCATCAGGTCATGCGCCTCAGCCGTGGCGCCATCATCGAACTGGACGCCACCGAGGCGGACGAGGTCAAGATCCTCGCCAACAACCTGCCGATCGCCAGCGGCGTGGTGCTGGTCGACCGCAACCGCATCGCGGTCGAGGTCAAGCAGATGCTGCCGAAATCGCCGGGCACCCGCTAGGCAGCCTTCCGGGCGGAATTCCCGGGATATTTCCGGGATATTTCATTGTCTTTCCACAGCTTTCGGCGGGAGTGAATGAAGCGCCGGCAGGCCTTGTCCCTCCACCCTTGATTTGTTACATCCGCGCCGTTGCTCCGGTCTTCGACCGGGTTCGGCCGTGTCCTGTGCCGAACTGAAACCAGCGCTCGTGGCGGAATTGGTAGACGCGCTGCCTTGAGGTGGCAGTGAGTAAAATCGTGGGGGTTCGAGTCCCTCCGAGCGCACCACTAGTATACCTTAAGTATTTGATTTTACTTATATTCTTATAAGGTAAGACCCGCCGAAACTCGCATAGACTTTTCAGTCGAGTATTTTGTAGGCGCGTTTCTCTAAGGTTGTCTGAGACGGGGTGTTTTCAAACTCTCATCGGTGCGGGGGCGCGCATTTGCTATAGGCGTTACACCTCTGGTTGCTTCCATCGACGCTTGCTGCTGTTTCAAAGGGATCCTTATGGCTGATGCGATTGCACTACCTACCCGGACGACGCTGGAGGACGTTACGGCGCTCGTTAAGTACTTGGCTACAAAGCCCATGGGTGCCACGGCGAGCGAAGCCAAGTCGATCATCGACACCGGCGTTCTGGACGGGCGGAAGCTGAGTGCCTACAAATTCTGGGGATTGGTCGACGATGCGGGCGGCAGACTCAAGTTGAAGGAGAGGGGGCGTCTCGCGGCAAAAGATAAAGGCGCCCACCTCCCCGAGGCAATGCTTGAAATTATCCATTCCGTGCCCGCATACGCCGCTGTCGTCGAGCGAGCCATTCATAAGAAAGAGCTTGTTGTCACGGCCATCGAAGTCGCAACGCATTGGCACGAGCACTTTGGCGATGTGGCGTCATCAAATGAAACGATTCTGAACCACCAGGCTTTTTGCTACTTTCAGATCGTGGCTGGCGCGGGCCTTGGCAACATCATCGTCGGCCGGAAGGGGGCTCCGACCCGATTGGAGTTTTCGGAAGAGGGTTTGGCGAAATTTGAGAACGGCGCCACCTTTATCTTACCGGAAACGAAAGACGAGGAAGATGAAGCTGACGACATTGGTAGTAGCAAGACTGACGCGTTAGCTCCGGCGGCGCTCGTCACTGCCTCCGTGACGAATAACAAGGTCTTCATCACCCACGGGCAGAACAAGAAGGTTCTGGATCAAATCAAGGATATTGTCGCATACGGAAGTTACGAACCGATCGTTGCACAGGAGCGTGAAAGCGCAGCCAAACCGGTGCCGGACAAGGTGATGGATGACATGCGTCTTTGCGCAGCCGCTGTCATTCATGTCAGTTCCGAGGGCACGTACAAGGACCTGAAGGGGAACGAACACCCAAAGCTCAACGACAACGTTCTCATCGAAATCGGCGCCGCCATGGCGCTGTACAAGAAGAATTTTATCCTCGTAGTTGAAGACGGCCTAACATTGCCCTCGAACCTTCAAGGCCTCTACGAGTGCCGGTACACCGGAGACGAGTTGAGCAGCGCTGCGACCATGAAACTGCTGAAGGCTTTTAAGGCATTTAGAGGCGAGTAGGCCAAGGCGAAAGCACTGCCCACGGTACCTAGTGAGGTAATCTGCTCGCAGCAGAACAGGTAAGAGCTGCGCGCAAAAAAGCTTTTGCGAATCAAAGAGTCTCAAAGGAAGGTAAGACCACGTAAGTGACTGAGCAGACTCGAGGATCCCACATCCTCCGAGCGCACCACAACTGGCGATTCAAATTCGCTGCGATTTTTGATTCGGCACCCGCATTTCGGGAAGGCGGCCGCACCTGCCGCCGGGTCCGAAGATTCCGGCGATCATGCACCCAGGAAGAAGCCACTGTTGCCGTGGATCGCGATGACAGCCGTCTGCGAAGTTACGGCGCCATGCTGGTCGTCGATCTCCAGCGTGTAGGTCAGCGTGAGGATGTCGGAATCGCCGAGGTAATTGAAATCCGCCGAATCCGCGCTGAAGTCGAGATGGAGCGACCCGGACGAGGCGCCCGCGGGTTCAACCAGGGTTGATACGTGTATCAGCGCCATCAGGTCGGCGTCGTCCATGCCGGCGAAGCTTCCTGTTACTCCGCTTGCCTCGACATGAGTTATTTGAGCGGCGTGCGCATCGGTTGCGTCAACGTCGTTGAACGCAACCGGAATGGAGGTCGTAAGGGTACCCGGGCTGGCTGGTACGTCGAGATCCTGCTGGGCGATGGCGTCGACCGTTGGCGCGTCGTTGGTGCCGGTGATCTTGATGACCACGGTCTGGTCGGCGGTGGCATGGCTCAGGTCGCTGTCGGTGGCGCGGATGGTGTAGGTCAGCTCAAGCGTCTCGCCGTCCGCCAGGAAGTCGAAGGCCTGTGGGCTGGAGTTGAAGTTCCA
>JBBQUA010000027.1:0-34278 GCA_038212905.1 Hyphomicrobiales bacterium | reverse complement strand
CATCCATTTGCCGGCGCGGTCCTTGACCGACTGGCCGGGATTCATGAACTCGGCCTTGCCGAGGATGGTGCAGCCGGTCGCCTCCGAGGCGTGCTTCAGCTTGATGAGCGGCGTGTTGCCGATCGCCTGAACGACGTCGTTGTTGAAGGTCATGTTTTGAAAATTGCCAGTTGTTTCCTCGCCGCCGACGACCCTAAAGGAGGGCGGCAAGGCATACAAGCCGACGCAGGATATGCTGGTCAGGTACCGCTCGCATATCGAATCATGCTGCTCACGCGGGCCGGCATGGAATAAATTTGCCCGAAAGCCTCATTGCCGTTCGATTTTGTAGAGCCCGACATTGAGGACGCCGATTTCGAAGCCGAGTCGGCAGTAGGCCAGATAATACTCCCACATCCGCTTGAAGCGAAGATCGAACCCCAGCGCGCTGATGTCAGGCCAGGCCTGCAGAAACCGGGCGTGCCATTCGGCGAGCGTGCGCGCGTAGCTGTCGCCGAAGAACTCCGAGGAAACCAACCGCAACCCCGCCTTCGCAATCTGCTGATCGAGGATTTCCGTGGTCGGCAGCATGCCGCCGGGAAAAATGTAGCGCTGAATGAACTCCGGTCGCCGGCGATAGCTCTCGAAGCGGCTTTGGTCGATCGTGATCACCTGGAGTACGGCGGTCCCTTGCGGATTCAGTCGTTGCCGCAGATTTTCGAAGAATACAGGCCAATAGGCCTCACCGACGGCTTCCAGCATCTCGATCGACACCACACGATCGTAGGTACCGCCGACGTCGCGGTAGTCCTGAAGCCGGAGGTCGGATTTGCCTGCAAAACCACGCTTTGCCAGTTGCTGTTGGGCGTAGGCGAGTTGTTCGGTGGACAGCGTCAAGCCGGTCACATGGCTGCCGGTGCGCTCGATGATGCGCTCGGCCAGCCCGCCCCAGCCGCAGCCAATCTCGAGAATCCGTTCGCCGCCGCTGGGCCCGAGCAAGTCGATCACACGATCGAGTTTGGCGCGCTGCGCCTCCTCGAGGGAACAGCCCGGCGACGAATAAATCGCCGACGAATACATCATGCCGGGATCGAGCCACAATCGATAGAAATCGTTGCCGAGGTCGTAGTGAGCCGCGATGTTGCGTCGGCTGCCGCGCTTGGTATTGCGGTTCAGCGCATGACGAAATTTGGTCAGTGGCTGAGGCGGATTCAACCCTTCGAACGATGGCGTATCGTTGGAACGACGCCCCGCTGCGCTCAGGAACGCATGGATGTCCGGCGTCGACCACTCGTCGGCGAGATATCCTTCCGCGAAACCGAGATCGCCGCTTGTCAGTAGCCGTAGCATGCATTTCCAGCTGTGGATCGTCACATGCGCCCGTTCGCCCGATCGCTTGCCGCCGATCAGCAGGCGCCGCCCGCCCGGTGTGTGCAGCATGATCTCGTCGCAATCGATCTTGCGCAGCATGCGCTGCATCAACCGCTGGAGCAGCGCGGGCGACGTCGACGTCCGTGAAAGGTCGACCGACCCGGGCGCGGTTTGTTGGTTCTCAGATGACATGCGGATCGATCCGGTTCGACGTGTTGGTGACGGGGGTGGCATGGCGCGCGGGCGCGGCGGGTCTGGTACGCAGCCGCATGCCTTTCAGCCAAAGACGCAGCGCCTCCCAATGGATCGCCACGGTGACTTTTGCGGTAATCAGCGGAATCCTGAGAAAAGTCTGCAGCAGCGCGCGGTCGGTCAGTTCCCGGCGAAGCCCGGCGAGGCTGGCGTGGAGGACGCGTTCGCCGCCCTTGCTGGCGTTGATACCGATCGCGACGCGCTCCGTGGGCTCGGTCAGCCGGAAGTGATAGACCAGATCCATATCCATGAACGGAGATACGTAGAACGCCTTGCGGCAGTTTTGCCGGATCGCGTCGAATTTGGCCTCGAAGGACGCAACGTAGGAGTGGCGCTCGCCGAAGGTGTTGTGGACTTCGTAAATGATCGCGGCGAGTTCCCCGCCGGGCCGATGGCAGTAATAGATGCTGATCGGATTGAAGCTGTAGCCGAGCGTTCGCGGCATGCAAAGCAGGCGGATGGCGCCACCTGCAATGTCGATGCCCGCTTCCGCCAGCAGCCGTTCGGCTTGAATGCGAAGCGGTGTCGGGCTGCCGTCGCCGAGATCGGCCTCGTGCAATGCGAACAGGTTGAAGCGGTTGTGGGAGAACAGCTTCAGCCGCGCGGTGAGCGCCGGTAACTCATCGAGGTCGAGCAGCAGCCAGAAGGCGCGGTAGCGAAATTGATGCACCTTGGGCCGCAACCGCCGATGCATCACCGCGCCGACATAGAGGGCCGAGCGGCAAATCATCGCTGCAGCTCCGGGATCGCGGCGCCCGCAGCCAGGCGTCCGAGCACGATACGTCCGGACTCGTCGGGCACCTTCCACGGCCGCCGCACCCCACCGAGTTGTTCGGCGACGGCGAGGCCGGCCTGCAATCCGTCTTCATGAAAGCCCGCGCCGAAATGAGCGCCGCAAAACCACACGTTTCCTCTTCCTTGCAGCGACCAGAGCCGGCGCTGCGCCGCTATCGCGGCGGCATCGAAGATCGGATGATGGTAAACCTCGCTGTGATGCAGCGTACCGGCATGCGGTGGACGCGGCGGATTGAGCGTGAGAAACAGCGGCGAGCGATCCGGGATGCCTTGCAGCCGGTTCATCCAGTAGGTGACGCCGACACTCTCGGCGGATCGGTCGCGAGAGCCGATATAGTTCCAGCTCGACCAGGCCGCACGACGCTTGGGCATGAAACTCGGGTCCGAGTGCAGTACGGCCAGGTTGCGGCTGTAGCGGAATGCGCCGAGCAGTTCGGTCTCGTCCTCCGTCGGATCAGCGAGGACGGACAAGGCCTGATCGGCGTGGGTGGCCATGACGACGCGGTCGTAACGATCAGATTCGCCGCGCGAGTCCGTCACGATGGCACCGTCCGCGCCGCGCCACACCGTGACCACCTTGGTGTCGAGCCTGATCCGGTCGGCAAAGGGCTGGATCAGCCGCTGGACATAAACGGTGCTGCCGCCGACCACGGTTTCCCAGGCAGGACGCTGCGCAAGCTGCAGCAAGCCGTGATTGCGATGGAAGCGAATGAAGGTCGCGACCGGGAATGACAGGATCTCGCTCGGCGGCGCCGACCAGATCGCGCTGGCCATAGGCAACAAATGATCGTCGCGGAACGCGGCGCCATAGCCGCCGGCGGCAAGATAGTCGCCGAGGCTGACGGTTTCGTCTTTCAACAGGTCCGCATCCCGCGTCGCCTGCCGGTAGAATTTCACGAGGTCGCGCAGCATCGACCAGAAGCGCGGACGGAACAGGTTTTGCGGCTGCGCGAGCAGGCCCCGCAGGCCGGTGCCGGAATATTCGAGATCGCCGTCACGGAGCGACACGGCAAGCGACATGTCGGAGGTTTGCGTGGGAACCCCGAGATGTCGGAACATCGCTGTGAGGTTTGGATAGGCGTGGCGATTGAAGACGATAAAACCGGTATCGACGGGGATTTTGTCGGCACCGACGCTGGCAACGACCGTGTTGGAATGGCCGCCGATCCGATCGGCCTGTTCGTATACCGTCACATCGTGGCGCTGGCTCAGCAGCCATGCTGCGGACAGGCCGGAAACCCCGGTTCCAACCACCGCCACCTTCAATCGGATACCATCTCGCACCAAGTGCACTCCATCGGTTTAACCCGTCCGGCAGGTAAACGTTTCACTTAAAACGAACCGAATGCGGGTTTGGATCACCACCGGGTGATCCAAACCCGGCAACCCGGCGTTTTGTCGGTATGCAAATGCTGGCGCAACATCTCCCGACCCACGGCGCTCTGGCCAGCGCTACGGCGATCCGGTACTCACGTCAGACACGCGTTGGCGGATCGGAGCGTTCGGGCGGCATGGTGAAAGAGACACCCAACGGCGCGACGTCGGACGCGGCGAGGTGGGCCGCCCTGATCGAAGCCGTGGCGACGCGCGGCGATCGCGAGGCGTTCGCGACGCTGTTCGAACATTTTGCGCCGCGGATAAAAACCTTCATGCGGCGATCCGGCGCCAGCGACCAAAGCGCCGATGAATTCGCGCAGGAAGCCCTGCTGGCGGTCTGGTCGAAGGCGCGACTATTCGATCCTGGCAGCGTCGGCGCCACGGCGTGGATATTCACGATTGCTCGCAATTTGCGCATCGATGTCCTGCGCCGCGAAAAACGCGCCGGCAGGGATTATACGGTCGAGATCGACCCCGAGTTTCATGTCGATGAAGGACCGCTGCCCGATGCAAGCCTGGCGGTGGCACAGGTCGAATCGAGGGTCCGCAAGGCCCTGACCCACTTGTCCGAGGATCAGCTGCGCGTGATCGAATTGTCCTTCTTCGATGAGAAGGCGCATGCGGAAATTGCGCAGACGCTCCAGATCCCGCTTGGAACGGTAAAGTCGCGATTGCGGCTGGCGATGAATCGGTTGCGCGGACTGTTGGGTGACTTCTCATGACGATCCATCACCATCCCCCGGAGGAACTGCTGGTGGAATTTGCGGCGGGCTTGCTCGATCTGGGCCAGCATGTGGCTATTGCAACGCACCTTGTCGGTTGTCCGCACTGTCGCGATGCGGTGCGCACGATGGAGCATGTCGGCGGCGCCGTGCTGACCGGCCTGCCGCCGACCGCGATGTTGACCGGTGCGCTCGCCACCGTCGAGGCGCGGCTGGACCGGCTTGTCGCTCCCACAGCGTTGCCGCCACCACCTGTTGCAGGGCTCGCCGACGTACCCGGTCTGCCACATTTTGTGCGCCAATATTCCGCCGGTCCATGGCGATGGATTGCGCCAAAGGTCCATTTGCGTCCGATTCAGTTGCCCGTAGCAGGCTCGACGCGGGTCTTTCTGTTGAAATCGCGGCCGGGTACGAAAATGATCGAGCACACGCATACCGGTTTCGAAATGAGCTGCGTGCTGTCGGGAAGCTTTGTTCATGCCGGCGGACATTTCGGGCCGGGCGATTTCGATCTCGGTGACGGCACTGATGATCACGAAATCACGATTGACTCGGCGGACGATTGCATCTGTCTGATCGCGATGCAGGGCGATCTCAAACTGAATGGCATGATCGGCCGCTTGCTCCAGCCGCTGATCCGGATGTGATTTCGCAAGCGACAGCACCAGGCATGTATCCGACGGAAGACCTGACATGAGTTGGCTCCAACTAGCTTGGCTGGCGGCGGCGATGGGAATAGCGCTGTCGGCGATCATGACGCTCGCTTGGCAGGTGCAACGGACCACAGGGCATACCGGCTGGATCGACGTCTGCTGGACCTTTGGAACCGGCACGGTCGCAGCTCTCGGCAGCCTGGCGCCGCTCGGTGGCGATCATGCGCCAGGCGCGCGGCAGATCATGGTCGCGGTCCTGATTGCGTTCTGGTCGCTGCGCCTTGGCGGGCACATTCTGCTGCGCACCCGGGAAGTCGGGGACGATCCGCGCTACCGCGATCTCATCCGACAATGGGGCGCCAACGCTGCTCTGCGCATGTTCCTGCAGTTGCAGTCGCAGGCGGCGGTCGGCTTGATCCTGGCGATCTCGGTAGCGCTGGCGGCACACAATACGCGACCGAATCCCGGTTGGCAGGATTTCCTCGGGATGGCGCTGCTGGTCGGCGCGCTGGCCGGGGAGGCGGTGTCAGACTGGCAATTGCGCCGATTTAGATCCGATCCCGCCAATCGCGGGCGGATCTGTGAGGCCGGACTTTGGCGCCTGTCGCGCCATCCGAACTACTTCTTCGAATGGCTCTGCTGGCTCGCTTACCCGCTGATCGCCATCGATCTGTCGGGAGCCAATTCGCTGGGCTGGATCAGCCTGCTGGCACCCGCCTGCATGTACTGGGTGCTGGTTCATGTTTCCGGCATTCCGCCGCTGGAAGCCCACATGTTGCGAACACGCGGCGAACAATTTCGTGCCCTTCAGGCCCGCACGCGGGCGTTCTTTCCGTTCCCCAAGGGATAATTCGCCGGTCAGACCGCCAGCTTGATCGTCACCCAGAAGCCCGCCGCCGCTGCGATGGCGCCGAGCAGCGTTCCCCAACCGGCGTCGATGAGGGTGAGTTGCGTGGTCCAGTTCCGCAGTGTCGCCTGGTTGGTCAGGTCGTAGGTCATGTAGGTGAAGAAGCCGAACAGCGCGCCGCCAAGCATGGCCTGAGCAAGGCTTCCGGACTTCAGCGCCGGAAGGATGGCGAAATAGACCAGCCCGACCGGGTAGATCAGATAGAACGCTATTCCTGCCGGCAGGTTGATGCCCGTGAGCATGATATCACCGAGCGTCGGGCGATAAAGCCGGCTCGCCATGGTTCCGAGCCACGCCATGTCGACAGCCACGAAAACCATCAGGGTCGACACATAAGCGGTGACGTAAATCATCTTCGAGTGTCCAATACTGGATCAACGTCGCAGCGACATCGATCGGATCCGGTGAACGCAGGACTGTAACGAACAAAAATCCGGTCTGGATCACGGCTGATTGCGGGTTTTCGGGACCTGACCCGGATCTTGAACATCAATTCGAGCGCCGCGAGCGCTACACCACATGAAATCTTGGTAAGGCTGCCGCATCTTGCGTCGTGTCGAAACTTCAAAAGCCCCTGAAACATGGGGCTAAGTGGAGTTTTTGTGTCTGGCGCCGTCCGCAACAGTCCCGGGATAACGGGCGCGACAGGACTGTCCGCCCCGGCGTCGCCCGGCTAGGATGGCAACCGGGTTCTCAAAGGAAGCATCACAGCGGTGACCGTGTCGCAGGCCGTCTTCATCAGTGTCATCAGCGAGCCGGTAGGGGGTCTCTCGTGTCGTCGGAGGCCAGGCCTTGCGCCCGGCGGAGGGCGGACGTGACACAACCGGTTGACCGGGCGGTAGCCGGCCGGCTTGCGGCCATTGCGAGCGGAAATCGTGTCGCGCGATGGCTGGCCGCGCTATGCATGGTGGCCAGTTCCGCGGGCTGCATTCTGACCCGGGATCTGCCCGACCCGGCGCTGGACATCCCGCAAGGGTACAAGGCGGCGCGATTGAGCCGCACTGACGCGCCGCCGACGCTGGACTGGTGGCGCGGCTTCCGCTCGTCCGAGTTGACCACGCTGATGGAGGAGGCCCAGACCGTCAATCTGGACATCGCGGCGGCCACCGCGCGCTTCATCCAGGCCGACGCCCAGGCACGCGTGGCTGGCGCGGCGCTGCTGCCGAGCCTCAGCGGCACGGGTCAGCAGACCTATTCCCGCAGCTCCGGGTCCAGCTCCAGCGGGCTGACCAATGGCGGTCGCGAAGTCGTCAACTACCAGTCCTCGCTCAGCGCCAGCTACGAGCTCGATTTCTGGGGCAAGAACCGCGACGCCGCGCAGGCGGCGGAGGAAACCTCCGTCGCCACCCGCTTCGATCGCGATGTGGTGGCGCTCACCGCGCTGGTCAGTGTCGCCAACGCCTATTTCCAGGTGCTGGCGGCGCAGGACCGGATCCGCACCGCCGAGCGCAATATCGCCAGCGCGCAGCGTATCCTCACCGCCATCAAGCAGCGGCTGCAAGTCGGCACCGGCAATGACCTCGACGTTGCGCAGCAGGAAGCCGTGCTCGCCAACCAGCGCGCGGCGGTGCCGACCCTGCGCCAGACGCTGGCGCAGAACGTCAATGCGTTGGCGACCCTTGTGGCGCGGCCACCGGAAAGCGTGCGCATTGCCGGCGGCTCGCTCAACCGGATTGGGTCGCCGCGGGTCACCCCGGGCCTGCCGTCGGAATTGCTGACCCAGCGTCCGGATATCAGGCGCCAGGAAGCGCAACTCGCCGCCGCCACCGCCAATGTCGGCAGCGCCCGCGCGCAGTTCTTTCCCTCGATCCAGCTGACCGGGGCGGGCGGCTATCAGAGCTCGTCGCTGGTGTCACTGTTCCAGCCCCATGCGGCGTTTTTCAACGTCGTCGGCAGCCTGACGCAGCCGATCTTCGACGGCGGAAGGATTCTGGGCAATTTCGAATTCACCAAAGCGAGACAGGACGAACTGCTGCAGACTTACCGCAAGACGGTGATCCAGTCGTTTGCCGATGTCGACAATGCGCTGGTGGCGATCCGCCAAACCACCGAAAAGCTACGGTTGCAGCGCGAGGTTCTGGCGGCCTCACGGCGGGCCTTTCAACTGTCCGAGGAGCAGCTGCTCCGGGGCGTGGCGAACATCGTAACTGTGCTAAATACGCAATTGACGTTATTTCAGGCGGAGGATTCGTTGTCGCAGGCCCAGTTGGCCCGACTGCTGGCGATCGTCAGCCTTTATCAGGCGCTGGGGGGCGGCTGGGAGCCCAGGATGGAAAGACCGGTCGATGCTCTTTAAGCCGGATTTGGACACTTCGAAAACCGCCGGCAAGAGCGTCGCGCGCGGCGTCGGCCGCCGCATGGTTTCGATCACGATCACACTCGTGATCCTCGGCGGCCTCGGCTACATCGGCTGGACAGCGCTGCAGCAAAAGCAGACCGCGGGCCGCGGCGGCGGCGTGCCGCGCGATCTGCCGGTACCGGTGCTGGCGGCAACCCCGCGCGTCCAGGACGTGCCGGTCTATCTCGATGGCGTCGGCGCGGTCCGCGCGCTCAACAACGTGGTGGTGCGCGCCCAGGTCGACGGCAAACTGCTTCAGGTCAATTTCACCGAAGGGCAGGACGTCAAGAAGGGCGACGTGCTCGGGGAAATCGATCCCGTCATCTACAAGGCGCAATACGACCAGGCCATAGCCAAGAAGGCGCAGGATGAAGCGCAGCTCGGCAACATGCGGCTCGACCTCGCGCGCTATCAGCAGCTCGCCGCCACCAACGCCGGCTCCAAGCAGCAGGCCGACACGCAGCGCGCCGTGGTGGCACAGCAGGAAGCGCTGGTTAACGCCGACCAGGCCGCGATCGACAATGCGCAGGCGATGCTCGGCTACACCAAAATCATCGCGCCATTGTCGGGCCGCGCCGGGCTGCGGCAGGTCGATCAGGGCAACATCATCCGCGCGTCCGACGCGACCGGTCTCGTCATCATCACCCAGTTGCAGCCGATCGCCGTGCAGTTCAGCCTGCCGCAGCAGCAGATCGTGCGGGTCAACGCCGCCTCCGCCCGGGGCGCACTGACCGTCGACGTATTCGGCAATGACGGCACCACCGTGATCGAAAGCGGTACGCTGAAGGGCATCGACAACCAGGTCGACCCGACCACCGGGACGCTCAAGCTTAAGGCCGAATTTCCCAACGCCAGCTTCCAGCTGTGGCCGGGCCAGTTCGTCAATATCCGGCTGAAGGTCGAAACCCTTGCGAAGGCGCTGGTGGTGCCGACCTCGGCCGTCCAGCGCGGCCCGCTCGGAACCTTCAGTTACGTGATCGGCGAGGGGGGGATCGTCGCGGCCAAGCCCGTCGCGGTGACGCAGCAGAACGAAACCGACGCCGTGATCTCAAGCGGATTGTCGGCTTCCGATCGCGTGGTGACCACCGGCTTTGCCAATCTTTCCGATGGCGCCAAAGTCATCATCGGCAAGGAGGATTCCACACCCACAGCCGATCTCGCGCCGCGCAAGCGCACCCGGGCCCCGGACGCAGCAGGCAAGGACTCGGTAGGCAAGGACTCGGTAGGCAAGGACTCGGCAGGCAAGGACGGCGAGCGTCGCGGCAAGAAGGGCGAGGGCGACCAGAAGGGGCAGACCGGACCAGTGCCGGCGGAGGGCGGCGTCAAGTCAGGCAGCGGAGCGAAGTCGCCGCCATGACCGAACCGTCGACTGATTGCAAAATACTTGACACGTGACTTCGCAAGCGTGAGCGCGCAGCCATGAGCGTCTCGGAACCCTTCATTCGTCGCCCCATCGCGACCTCGCTGCTCGGGGTCGCGCTGCTGATCGGCGGCGCGCTCGGCTACTGGGCATTGCCGGTGTCGGCGCTGCCGCAGGTCGACTTCCCGACGGTGCAGGTGACGACGCAATTGCCGGGCGCCAGCCCCGACGTGATCGCCTCGCTGATCACCGCACCGCTGGAGCGCCAGCTCGGCCAGATCCCGTCGCTGTCCTCGATGCAGTCGACCAGCTCGTTCGGCGTCAGCCAGATCTCGCTGCAGTTCGAGCTCAACCGCGACATCGACGGCGCCACCCAGGACGTGCAGGCGGCGATCAACGCCGCCGCCGGCATCCTGCCGAAAAACCTGCCCTATCCGCCGGTTTACGCCAAGGTCAATCCGGCGGATGCTCCGGTCATGACGCTGGCGCTGACGTCGGAGACGATTTCGCTGCGCGCCATGAGCGATCTCGCCGACACCATTTTGGCGCAACGCCTGAGCCAGATCTCCGGGGTCGGACGGGTTGCCGTGCTGGGCGGGCTGAAGCCGGCGGTGCGGGTGCAGGCCGATCTGGCGCGGCTCGCCGCCTACGGCATCTCGATGGAGGATCTGCGCGCCGCGATCGCCGGCGCCAACGTCTCCGGGCCGAAGGGCTCGCTCGACGGCGCCCAGCAGGCCTACACCATCGCCGCCAACGACCAGATCGCGGCGGCGGAAGCCTACAAGCCGATCATCATCGCCTATCGCAACGGCGCGCCGGTCACCATCGGCGACGTCGCCATTATCGTCGACGGACTGGAGAACGACCGCACCGGCGGCTGGTACCAGGGCACGCCGGCCGTCATCATCGACATCCAGCGGCAGCCCGGCGCCAACGTGATCGAGGTGGTGCGCCAGATCCGCGCCGAAATTCCCAGGGTGCAGCGCGCCATCCCGGCCGGCGTCAACCTGACCGTGGTCAGCGACCGCACCGTCACCATCCGCGCCTCGGTGCGTGACGTGCAGTTCACGCTGATCCTGAGCGTGGTGCTGGTGACGCTGGTGGTACTGCTGTTCCTGCGCTCGCTGCGCGCCACTTTGATCGCCGGCGTGGCGCTGCCGCTGTCGCTGATCACCTCGTTCGGCATCATGTATTTTTCCGGCTTCAGCCTCGACAACCTGTCGCTGATGGCGCTGACGATCGGCACCGGCTTCGTGGTCGACGACGCCATCGTGATGATCGAGAACATCGTCCGCCACATGGAGAAAGGCGATTCCGCGATGGAGGCGTCGCTGAAGGGCGCCAAGGAAATCGGCTTCACGGTGATTTCGCTGACGGTGTCGCTGATCGCCGTCTTCATCCCGCTGTTGTTCATGTCGGGACTGGTCGGGCGCATGTTCCGCGAATTCGCGCTGACGCTGACGATCGCGGTGGTGACGTCGGCGGTGGTGTCGCTGACGCTGACGCCGATGATGTGCTCGCGCATGTTGAAGCACGCGCACGAGGAATTCGCGGTGCCCGGACTGGCCGCTGTATCCCGCGGCATCGACCGCATGGTCGAATTCTATCACCGCACGCTGCTGTGGGTGCTGCAGCGCCAGCGCGCCACCTTGCTGCTGACCTTCGCCACCATCGCCGCGACCCTGATCCTCTACGTCATCGCGCCCAAGGGCTTTCTGCCGTTGCAGGACACCGCATCGATCACCGCGGTGACCCAGGCCGGTCCCGACGTTTCGTTTTCCGAAATGCAGTCACGGCAGAGCAGGGCAGCGGAGGCGATCAAGGCCGATCCCGACGTCACCGGCGTCGTCTCGGTGATCGGTGCTGGTTCGGTCAACCCGACCACCAATGTAGGCCGACTGGTGATGACGCTGAAGCCGCGCGGCGAACGGCGCGACGACGTTTCCGCTGTGATCCGGCGCCTCAAGGAACGGACGGCGTCGATCCCGGGCATGACGATCTATTTCCAGCCGGTGCAGGACGTGCAGATCTCGACCCAGTCGAGCCGCTCGCAATATCAGTACACGCTGACCGGCACCGACGCCGCCCTGGTGAGCCTTTGGGCCAACAATCTGGTGGCCGAACTGCGCCGGGATCCCTTGTTCCGTGACGTCTCCTCGGAGGCCCAGGACGGCGGCCTGCGCGCTTCGCTCGACATCAACCGCCAGCGCGCCGGTCAGCTCGGCGTCAGCATCCAGGCCATCAACGACACCCTGAACGACGCCTTCGCGCAGCGCCAGATTTCCACAATCTACGGCCAGGCCAACCAGTATCGCGTGGTGCTGGAGGCGATGCCGATGTATCAGCGCGATCCCTCGATCCTCTCCAAACTGTATCTGCCGGGGGTGGCCGGCGCGCAGGTGCCGCTGTCGGCGGTGGCGACGCTGACCCGCACCACCGCGCCGCTGGCGATCTCGCATCAGGCGCAATTTCCCGCGGTCTCGCTCAGCTTCAACCTGGCGCCGGGCGAGGCGCTCGGCGATGCCGTCAAAGCCGTCAAATCGATCGAGCAACGCATCGGCATGCCCGGCAGCATCGTCGGCGTCTATGCCGGCGACGCCGCGGAATTTTCGAAGTCGCTGGCGGGCCAGCCGTGGCTGATCCTGGCGGCGCTGGTCACCATCTACATCGTGCTCGGCGTGCTCTATGAGAGCTACATCCACCCGATCACCATTCTGTCGACGCTGCCGTCGGCCGGCGTCGGCGCGATTCTCGCGCTGATGCTGTTCGGCCAGGACCTGTCGGTGATCGGCCTGATCGGCATCATCCTGCTGATGGGCATCGTCAAGAAGAACGCCATCATGATGATCGACTTCGCGCTGGAAGCGGAGCGCCACCAGGGCATGTCGCCGTACGATGCGATCGTGCAGGCCTGCCTGCTCCGGTTCCGCCCGATCATGATGACGACGCTGGCCGCGTTGTTCGGCGCGCTGCCGCTGGCGGTGGAAAGCGGCACCGGCGCGGAGCTGCGCTTTCCGCTCGGCATTTCCATCATCGGCGGCCTGCTGCTGAGCCAGCTCTTGACGCTCTACACGACGCCGGTGATTTATCTGGCGCTCGACCGGCTCAATCGCCGGATCGAGAAGGCGGTGCCGCCGCCGGCGGACGTGCCGTCACCGCCGGTCGCGGGAGCCACCGAGAGGATGCAGTAATGGCATCGATCTCGGAGCCGTTCATTCGCCGGCCGGTCGGCACCACCTTGCTGGCGATCGGGCTGTTTCTGGTCGGCATGGTCGCCTACGTGTTCCTGCCGGTGGCCGCGGTTCCCAATGTCGACTTCCCGATGATCCGGGTGTCGGCGTCGCGCCCGGGCGCCGATCCCTCGATCATGGCGGCGACCGTGGCGGCGCCGCTGGAGCGGCGGCTCGGCGAGATCGCCGGCATCACCCAGATCACCTCGACCAGTTCGCTCGGCACCGCCAGCATCCAGCTGCAATTCGCCATCGGCCGCGACATCGATCGCGCCGCCCGCGACGTGCAGGCCGCCATCAACGCCTCGCTGGCGGATTTGCCGACCGATCTGCCGTCGCTGCCGCGGTTCCGCAAGGCCAATCCGGCAGCGGCGCCGGTGTTCGTGCTGGCGCTGACGTCGAAGACCATTGCCTCGAGCGCGATGTACGACGTGGCCGACACCGTGATCGCCCAGCGCATCTCGCAGGTGCCCGGGGTCGGCGAGGTGACCGTCAGCGGCGCCGACCAGCCCGCGGTTCGCATCGCGCTCAACCCGGTCGCGCTCTCCAATGCGGGAATTTCGACCGACGCGGTCAGGCTCGCGATCATCGGCGCCAATCCGCTCGGCCCGGTCGGAATTTTCAATGGCGAGCGCCAGAGCGAAACGCTGTCGACCAACCCGCAGATGCGGACCGCGGCCGAATTCCGCGACATCCTGATCAAGAGTTCGAACGGCAATTTCGTCCGGCTGTCCGATGTCGCTGACGTCGAGGACTCCGTGCGCAACGCACGCTCGATCGCCTGGTTCAATAAACAGCCGGCGGTGCTGATTCAAATCACCAAGCAGGGCGACGCCAACGTCATCGACACCGTCGATCGGGTGAAAGCGCTGATCCCGGAACTGAAGCAGTGGATCCCCGCCGGGGTGGACATCTCGACCCTGGTCGATCGCACCGGAACCATCCGCGCCAGCGTGCGGGACATGCAGTGGACGCTGCTGGCGACGGCGTTTCTGGTCATGGTGGTGGTTTTTGCGTTTCTGCGCCGGGGCACGCCGACGATCGCGGCGGGCGTGGCGGTGCCGCTGGCGCTGACCGGCACCTGCGCCGGAATGTGGCTCGCCGGCTTCTCCATCAACAATCTGACCTTGATGGCGCTGGCGATTTCGGTCGGCTTCGTCGTCGACGACGCCATCGTCATGATCGAGAACATGTACCGCAACCTCGAACGGGGCATGAAGCCGTATGAGGCCGCGCTCGAAGGCGCCAAACAGATCGGCTTTACGGTGCTGTCGATCAGCCTGTCGCTGATCGCCGCCTTCACGCCGCTGGTCTTCATGGACGGGATCGTCGGCCGGCTGCTGCGGGAATTCTCGCTGACCCTGACCTTCGCCATCGTGATTTCCACCGTGGTGTCGCTGACGGTCACGCCGATGATCTGCGCGCATTACATCAAGTCGGCGACCTCCGATAACGCAACCTGGTTCGACCGCGCCGTCGAGGGCACGCTGTCGCGCATCGTCACCTTCTACACGCGGACGCTGCGGACCGTGCTGGGCTTTCCGTTCCTGACCCTGATGGTGTTTTTCGCCACCATCGCGCTGACGGTGGTGCTCTACATCAAGACCCCGAAAGGGTATTTCCCGGTGGATGATTCCGGTTTCGTGATCGGCGCGACCCGGGCGTCGGCCGATACCTCGTTCCAGGCCATGCTGAAGCTGCAGCAGCAGCTCGCCGATATCGTGATGGCCGACCCGGCCGTTGCCGGGATCGGGTCGGTGCTGGGCGGCGCCGGCGGTCCCGGCGGTGGCGGCGCCAATCGCGGCGTCATGTACATCAGCCTGAAGGCGCCGGAAGAGCGCGGCGGCATGTCGACCCAGCTCGTGATCGACCGCCTGCGCAAGGATCTCTTTCGCGTCGCCGGCATTCGGCTGTTCATGTTCGCGGCGCAGGACATCCGCGCCGGCGGCCGGCAGAGCGATTCCGATTACCAGTACACGCTGAGCAGCCCTGATCTCGATCTGCTGCAGAAATGGGCGCCGATCGTCGGCAAGCGCATGGAGAGCGTCGAGGGCATCACCGACATTTCCAGCAACCGCGATCCCGGCGGGCTGCAACTGACGCTCGCGATCGACCGCAAGACCGCTTCCAGCCTCGGCGTTCGCGTCCAGGATATCGACAACGCGCTCAACAACGCGTTTTCACAGCGGCAGATCTCCATGATCTATACCCAGCGCAACCAGTACATGGTGGTGCTGGAGATGGATCCGAAATTCCAGGCCGATCCATCCAACCTCGAGCACATCTTCGTCGCTGGCGCCAATGGCGCGCAGGTGCCGCTGTCCGCCGTGGTGCGCTATACAAGGGGGTTGTCACCGCTCGCGGTCTATCATTCGCAGTCGTTTCCCTCGACCACCGTGTCGTTCAACCTGCTGCCCGATGTGCCGCTGGAGGTTGCCACCACGAACATCCAGCGCGCGGTCGACGAATTGCACATGCCGGAGGGCATCAGGGGCAGTTTTGATGGTAATGCCGGCGATTTCAACAAGACCAGCGGGCGGCAGCCGCTCTTGATCCTCGGCGCGCTCGTGGCGATGTATATCGTGCTCGGCGTGCTCTACGAGAGCCTCGCCCATCCCTTGACCATCATCTCGACGCTGCCTTCCGCCGGGCTGGGCGCGCTGCTGGCGCTGCAGGTGACCAATACGCCGCTGACCGTGATCGCCTTCGTCGGCATCATCCTGCTGATCGGCATCGTCAAGAAGAACGGCATCATGATGGTGGACTTTGCCCTGGACGCCGAACGTACCCGTGGATTGTCGTCGGCCGATGCCATTTTCGAGGCCTGCAGCGCCCGGTTCCGCCCGATCCTGATGACGACGCTGGCGGCCCTGTTCGCCGGCATTCCGCTGGTCATCGCCACCGGCCCCGGTACGGAACTGCGACGTCCGCTCGGCATCACCATCATCGGCGGGCTGTTCGTCTCGCAGATCCTGACGCTCTACACGACGCCGGTGATCTATCTGCTGATCGACCGGTTGCGGCGGCGCTGGCGTTCGGAGCCCGAAGCGGTCGCGGTACCCGCGGAATAGAGCCCAAACCGGCCTTTGCGTTGTTGAAGCGCCCGCCCGGCCAGCGTATAGCGGGCTCATGTCAAAACACCCCGAGCCTGAAATGGCCGCCGCCGCGGAGGCGGTGCCGGAATGTCCGCAGTGCCAGAAGCCACTGCCACTGTGCATCTGCGACAGCATCACGCCGATCGAGAACAAGGTCTCGCTGCTGATACTGCAGCACCCGCAGGAGCAGGACAGGTTGCTCGGCACCGCACGGCTGGCCGCGCTGCATTTTGCCGGCGCCGTGCTCAAGATCGGCCTGTCCTGGCCGAGCTTGTCCAAGGCGCTGGGGCGCCGGGTGCTCGATCCCTCGCGCTGGGCCGTGCTCTATCTCGGTTCCGCCAAGGTCGCCGACATCGAAACCGACCGCGATATCGTCGCCATCGACCACAAGGGCAGGGCCGAGGAAAACCAGCGCGGCATCCTGAAGGATATCGAAGGCATTGTGCTGCTGGACGGCACCTGGAGCCAGGCCAAGGCGCTGTGGTGGCGCAACGCCTGGATGCTGAAATGCCAGCGCGTCATCCTCGGCCCGGCGCAGCCGTCGCGCTACGGCAAGCTGCGCAAGGAACCGCGTGGCGACGGGCTGTCGACCATCGAGGCGGCGGCGATGCTGCTTTCGGGCCTCGAAAAGCGCCCCGATATCGCCGAGACGCTGCACGCCAGTTTCGAACGGATGCTGACGCGATACCGGGAAGTGCAGGACACCATGCCGGAGATCGCGCCGAAGCCGAAGAAGAAGGATTATCGCCGGCGCAAGCGGGCGTAATCGGCCTTGGTTGCCTATCCCTGACCGGCCGTATAAGAGATCGGCCAAGGGGCCACGTGGCGGAGTGGTTACGCAACGGTCTGCAAAACCGTGCACTCGGGTTCGATTCCCGACGTGGCCTCCAAGCCTCTGGAAACAAACGCATAGTTTTCAGATGGTCAGCGCCAAGGTTCGCGTCCCCCACATCAAAAAATTAACATAATGCGTTGATATTCCACGATAATGTGTGGAATTTCGCGTAGGGCGTACAGCCGGCTGGAAACTCTGATTGATTGAGTCCGGGCTCTATCCAATTGGGTGCACAGGCGCTGCATACCGACGAACTACATCCTGCAGACCGTGATGCAATAGGTGTGCGGAACCCAGGACAGGTCCTCGCGAATATGCACCTCGACGGAGGGGAAAACGCCTTCAAGCACGCGCCGGTAGCCGGCTTCGTTGCGGACGTATTCGCCGCGGTCATGGGTGTGCATCCAGTGCGCGAACGGATGCTGGCCTTCGCGCAGGCAGCCATCCAGCGTGAACAAGGCGCCGCCTGATCCGAGGCTGTCGCGGACATCGCGCAACACGCGGGTGGCGTGCTCGTCGCTGAGATGATGCAGCAGCGCGTTCATCATCACGAGGTCGGCCTTGCCGAACTGTTCCGAAGCGGTCTTGTCGAATTCGCGCAGGTAAAATTTTCCCAGCCGGCCGAACTGCCGGTTGGCAAAATCGATATAGGTCGGGTCGACGTCGAAGCCGTGATAGGTGATCGGCTGGTCCAGATATTGAAGGACGTGGCCGGGCCCGCAGCCGATATCGAACACCGTCGCGCCCGGGGATGTCAGGGGCATATAATCCTTCATGGCCTTCAGGCGGGCGCCGAAGAAGCCGCCCCATTCCTGAAACTTCTGGTAGACGGCGGGCGATTCCAGGATTCGTCTGAGATCCATGCGATGGGCATCCATTTCGGGCCGTCGTTAACGTTAAAGACCGCGGATTCCCAGCGCAATTTTCGACCCAAAGTCCTCGCATTGACCCCTGAATTGCGATGGAATAACGGTATTTTCTGGCGTCTGGCGCTCGGCGCCCCGGACCAATTTGCCGAGGGCTCAATGAAAGTCGTGTTGCTTGCGGGCGGGCTGGGAAGCCGGATTTCCGAGGAGACGATACTCAAGCCGAAGCCGATGATCGAGATCGGCGGTCGCCCGCTTCTCTGGCACATCATGAAGATCTACAGCCATTACGGGCTGAACGATTTCATCATCTGCCTCGGCTACAAGGGCTATCTGATCAAGGAATATTTCGCGAATTATTTTCTGCACATGTCGGATGTCACGATCCATCTGGCGGAAAATCGAATGGATAT
Organism: Hyphomicrobiales bacterium; assembly: GCA_038212905.1. Taxonomy (GTDB): domain Bacteria; phylum Pseudomonadota; class Alphaproteobacteria; order Rhizobiales; family Xanthobacteraceae; genus Bradyrhizobium. The sequence goes on along the minus strand of JBBQUA010000027.1, from coordinate 16,085 downwards.
TCATCGTGAAACCGCCGAGCCATGGCACGTCACGCTGGTCGATACCGGCGAATCCACCCAGACCGGCGGACGCGTCAAGCGCATCCTGCCCTACGTGAAGGATGATCCGTTCTTCGCGCTGACCTATGGCGATGGCCTTGCCGATATCGACATCAACGCGGAGATCGCCTTTCACAAGGCGCACGGCCGCCGGGCGACGGTCACCGTGGTGCGTCCCGCCAAGCGCTTTGGCGCGGTGGCCATCGCGGGTGACAAAGTCACCGCATTCGCGGAAAAGCCGGAAGATGACGGCGGCTGGATCAACGGCGGCTTCTTCCTGCTGTCGCCCGATGTCGGCGACCTGATCGACGAGGACGCCACGATCTGGGAGCAGGCGCCGATGGAGCGGCTGGCGCAGGACGACGATCTGCGGGCCTATGTTCACAAGGGTTTCTGGCATCCGATGGACACCCTGCGCGACCGGACATTTCTCGAAAGCGAATGGTCTGGTGGCACCGCCAAGTGGAAGCTCTGGTGATCGATCCCGCTTTCTGGCGCGGCCGCCGCGTCTACCTGACCGGCCACACCGGCTTCAAGGGCGCGTGGACAGCCCTCCTGCTGAGGCGACTGGGTGCCGAGGTCACGGGCTTTGCGCTGCCGGCCGGCGACAACGACCTGTTCAATACGGCCAGGGTTGCTTCCGAGCTTTACCGGCACGAAGTCGGCGATATCAGGGATCTCGGCGCGCTCTCGACCAGCCTCAGCGCGGCCGCGCCCGAAATCGTGCTGCACATGGCGGCGCAGTCGCTGGTGCGGCTATCGTATGACGAGCCGGTCCTGACCTATGCGACCAATGTGATGGGGACCGTGCATCTGCTGGAAGCGGTTCGCAGAGCACCGAGCGTTCGCGCCACCATCATCGTCACCAGCGACAAGTGCTACGACAATTCGGGTGAGGCCCGCGGCTTTCGCGAAGACGACCGGCTCGGCGGCCATGACCCCTACAGCAACAGCAAGGGCTGCGCGGAACTCGTCACCGATTCCTACCGCAAGAGTTTCTTTCCAGCCGACGGGTCATCCCATGTCGCATCGGTCCGGGCCGGCAACGTGGTCGGCGGCGGCGACTGGGCGCGCGACCGGCTGGTCCCCGACGCAATCCGCGCCTTCAGCGCCAATAGCGCGCTTCGTATCCGCAATCCCGATGCGATCAGGCCCTGGCAACATGTGCTCGATCCGATCGGCGGCTATCTGCGCTTGGCGCAGTCGGTGTATGAGAACGGCGCTGCTTTTGCCGAAGCGTGGAACTTCGGGCCGGCTGATGACAGCGAGGTGCCGGTCTCGACGGTGGTCACGCGGTTGGCCCGCTTATGGGGAAATTCAGCTGCCTGGGAGGTGGACGGGGCCCGCCACGCGCACGAGGCCGCGTATCTCCGACTGGATTGCTCGAAAGCGGCCAGCCGCCTTGATTGGCATCCGGCTGTCGATCTCGACCGGACCTTGCAATTGTCGGTCGATTGGTATCGATCGGCCCGAAACGGGCAGGATATGCACGCGGTAACGATGGCGCAGATCGAAGATTTTCTGTCCGGGACAGCTCCCGCACGTTAATGTAAGGCACCAAGTTAATGTAAGACTTGGGGAATTCGTTTCGATCGGGCCTGCGATGCCCGGGGGAAGCAAGGACGATTTGATGCCATTGGATGCCGCCGCACACAAATCAGACCGCACTTCGAGCGATATCCGTTCGGATATCATGCGGCTCGTGGAAGAGTACTGTGACGTGGTCCACCGCCAGCAACCGTTCAAGGCGGGAACATCCAGCGTTCCGATTTCGGGCCGGGTGTTCGACAGCTCCGATGTGAAATCGCTGGTCGATTCCGGGCTGGATTTCTGGCTCACCACCGGGCGCTTTAACGAGCAATTCGAGAAGAATTTGGCGGCGCGGGTCGGTGCGCGCTACGCCATGACCGCCAACTCGGGATCGTCGGCCAATCTGCTGGCATTTTCGGCGCTGACGTCGCCGCTGATGCGCGACCGGCAGGTCGCGCCGGGCTCCGAGGTGATTACGGCCGCGACCGGCTTTCTCACCACGGTCAATCCGTCGATGCTGTGGGGCATGGTCCCGGTGTTCGTCGATGTCGATATCCCGACCTACAACATTCTGCCCGATGCGGTCGAGGCGGCGATCACGTCCAAGACCAGGGCCATCATGGTCGCGCATACGCTGGGCAATCCGTTCGACGCCGAGCGTATCGCCGCGATCGCGAAGAAGCACAATTTGTTCCTGATCGAGGACTGTTGCGACGCGCTGGGCGCGACCCTGAACGGGCGGCATGTCGGCACCTTCGGCGATGTCGGAACGCTGAGCTTCTATCCCGCCCATCAAATCACCATGGGCGAGGGTGGTGCGGTCTTCACGTCCAATCCGATGTTGCGCCGGGCCATGGAGACGTTCCGCGACTGGGGCAGGGACTGCTACTGCGAACCGGGCAAGGACAATACGTGCAACCGCCGCTTCGACTGGCAACTCGGCGATCTGCCCCACGGCTACGATCACAAATACATCTATTCCCACATGGGATTTAATCTGAAGATCACCGACATGCAGGCGGCGGTCGGTGTAACGCAGCTCGAGCATCTCGATGGTTTCGTGCAGGCACGCCGCCGCAACTTCGATATGCTGAAGGCCGGCCTGCGCGAACTCGAGGAATTCTTCATCCTGCCGGAGGCGACGCCGAACAGCGAGCCGTCCTGGTTCGGCTTCGTCATCACGTTGCGGGACGGCGCGCCGTTCCGGCGCGACGACATCGTGCGCCACCTCAACGAACGCAAGATCGGCACGCGCCTGTTGTTCGGCGGCAACCTGATCCGGCAGCCCTACATGAAGGGCCGCAATTACCGGGTGCATGGCGATCTGGTCAACGGCGACCGCATCATGAACCAGACGTTCTGGATCGGCGTTTATCCGGGGCTTGGCGCCGAACAGATTAATTACGTTCTGGAAACGATCCGCGCCTTCTGCAAATCGCCCGTTCTGTCCTGAGGTAAGGCGCGCTTGAAATGACCGGATCGGAATACATCGCTGAATTCCTGGCGCGCGTCGGCAGCGACCGGGTATTCCTGCTGACGGGTGGCGCCTGCGCCTTCATGATCGACGCCGTCGCGCGTCATCCAGAACTGTCCTACACCAGTTTTCACCACGAGCAGTCGGCGGCGATGGCGGCCGATGCGCTGTGGCGCGTCGCCGGCAAGGTCGGCGTGTCGATGGCGACGTCGGGTCCTGGTGCTACCAACCTGATTACCGGCATCGCCTGCTCCTATTTCGATTCGATTCCCTCGCTCCACATCACCGGCCAGGTCAACCAGCGCGAGAGCAGCTCGCTGCACGGCGCCAACGTTCGCCAATCCGGATTCCAGGAGACCAAGATCGTCGAGATGGTTCGTCCGGTCACGAAATATGCCGTGCTGGTCAGGACCGCGGACGAATTGCGCACCGAACTGGCAAAAGCCTATTCGATCGCAATCAGCGGCCGGATGGGACCGGTTCTGGTCGATGTCCCGATGGACATTCAACAGCTCGATGTCGGCGACGAGTTGATCCTTCCGGTGCGGCTTGCGTCCGATGCCGACCCGGTCGAGGATGTCGCGCAAGCGCTGACGGAGACGCTGCGCACCGCGCGGCGGCCGGTCGTATTGTGGGGGGCGGGGATCGGCCTTGCCAATGTTCAGCGCGAAACCGCCGATTGGCTCCGCGCCAGCGGCATTCCGTTCGTGTCGAGCTGGGCCGGGCTGACGTTTTTCGATCACGATCATCCCGGCTTCCACGGACAGATCGGGGTCTACGGCAACCGCGGCGCCAACTTCGTGCTGCAGAATGCCGATACCGTGATCGTCATCGGCAGCCGTCTCGACAACCGCCAGCGGTCCGGCAACACCGGCAACTTTGCCACCGGCGCCACCGTCCATGTGATCGACGTCGATGCCGAGGAACTGAAGAAGTACCACAATGAGGGCTATCGAACCTCCCGGCTCGACTGCCGCGATCTTCCGGCCATGCTGGCAGGCGTAGCGGCGCCTGCGCCGGACCGGGACTGGCTGGAATATGCGGCCGAAATGAAATCGCTGTATTACGGCAAGGAGACCAGCACCTCGGCGCGCCGGCTCAATACGCTGTCACCCTACGAGGTGGTGCGCCGCATCAGTGACGTGGTCGCGAAGGATGCCATCGTGATCGGCGACACCGGCGCAGCGGTGTGCTGGTTGCATCAGTCGTTCCGGGTCAAGGACCACACCCTGTTCACGGCCGGCGGAAATTCGCCGATGGGATATGCCGTGCCGGCGGCGATCGGCGCCAAGCTCGCCGCGCCGGACCGCCAGGTCATCAGCTACAATGGCGACGGCGGTTTTCAGGTCAATCTGCAGGAATTGCAGACCATCCAGCACAACGGCCTCGACGTCGCGATCGTCGTCATGAACAACGCCAGTTACGGCATCATCAAGCAGTTTCAGGACAGCTATCTCGGTAGCCGCTACACGGCGTCGCGCGACGGCTACAGCGTGCCGGACCTCGGCCGGATCGCCGAAGCCTATGGCCTGCGATATGTCCGGATCGAGCGGCTCGATCAGATCACATCCGATATTTTCGAGGGCGGCGCGATCGTGATCGACGTCGCACTCAGCGAGCACACCTTGATCGAACCGAAGCTTGAGATGGGGCGGCCGATCAACGACCAGTTTCCGTATCTGGATGAAGCCGAATACGCCTCCGGCAACCGATACGTCCGCTACAAGCGGCCGCCATTGCCCGGCAGCGCCTTGTCGTGATCGCCGTTCTCGGCGCGACCGGTTACGTGGGCGGCAGCATCGGCCGGTTGCTGGCGGAAGAGAGGCATCCGGTGGCCTTGTTCGCGCGTGATCCCGCACGATTGTCCAGCGCGGCATTGCCGCCGGCCGCCGACCTGCGGGACCTCGCGGATTTCAGCGCGGTGGATTTTGACCTGGTCATCAACGCGATCGGCGCCGGAGACCCGCGCCGGGTCGGTTCGATGGGCGCCGATATTCTGGATGTCACCGCGTTCTGGGATCAGCGTGTGCTGCAGTCGATGGGTCCGCAAACAAAGTATGTGTTCCTGTCCAGCGGCGCTGTGCATGGCACGCAATTCGATCGTCCGGTGGACGCCGACAACAAAAACTCCCTGCCGGTGAATTTTCCGGATCGCGTTCCGCCCTATACGATGGCCAAGCTGCAGGCCGAAATGCGGCACCGGCAAGCGCCGTCACGCGCCATTCTCGACCTGCGCATTTTCGGGTACGCCGACCCTGCGATCGACCTCACCGGCGGGTTCTTTCTGGCTGAACTGGCGCGCGCCATCCGCGACAGAAAGGTCTTCGTCACCTCGTCCGAGGACATGGTGCGCGACTATGCCGGCGCGCTTGAATTGCGGGCGCTGATCCGCGGCTGGGAGCGCGCCGGCGCGCCGAATAGTGCGCTCGACCTCTACACGACGGCACCCGCCGGCAAGCATGACCTGCTGCGGATGTTCAAGGCACGCTACAATCTGCAAACCGAGTATGTTGCCGACGCAGGCTCCAGCCCGACCGGCGCCAAGCGGTATTACGCCTCCAGCAACCACGCCGCGGCGGATTTCGGCTATCGGCCCGAGCGCGATACGGCCCGGGTTTTGACTGATACACTCGATGCCATCGTTTCCAGGAATCCATCATGAAGACCATCAGCATCGTGACGCCGTGCTACAATGAAGAGCTGAACATCAGGGATTGTCGCGACGCGGTTCGCAAGCTGTTCGACAACGAGCTGAAGGATTACCGCAGGGAGCACATCTTCTGCGACAACGCCTCGACCGACGAGTCTTCGGCGATTCTTCGCGAGATCGCGGCGGAAGATCCCGCCGTTCGCGTCATCATCAATGCCCGCAATTTCGGGCCGCTGCGCAACACCTTCAACGGGGTGATGGCGGCCACCGGCGACGCGGTCCTGCTGTTCCTGCCTGCGGATATGCAGGACCCGCCGGAGCTGCTGCCTGAATTCGTCAAGCTCTGGGAGCAGGGTTACGAAATCGTGTTCGGCATCCGCGCCACCCGGGAAGAGGGCTGGCTGATGCGGAATTTTCGGGATGCCTATTACCGTCTCCTGATCCGTTTCTCGGAAATCAAGATTCCGCCGGGGGTCGGCGATTTTCAGCTGGTCGACCGGCGCGTCGTCGATGCGATGCACCACGTCAAGGACAACTATCCGTTCCTGCGCATGATGACCTTCGAATGCGGCGGACGCTCGATCGGCGTGCCCTATCACTGGCGCAGCCGCCAGAAGGGCGTGTCGAAAAACAAGATCACCGCATTGATCGATCAGGGACTGAACGGGCTGGTGTCGTTCACGACGGCGCCGCTGCGGCTGAGCCTCTATTTGGGGTTCATGCTGGCCAGCCTGAGCATTCTGTTTGCGATCGTCAATCTGGTGATCGGGCTGGTGCGCTTTCAGCGAATTGCTGAGCCCGGGATCATGACGCTGATCGTCGCGTTCTTCTTCTTCGGCGGCGTCCAGTTGTTTTTTCTCGGCGTGATCGGTGAATACATCCTGGCGATCTACGGCCAGGTTCGCGAACGGCCTGTGGTGTTCGAGCGCGAACGAATCAATTTCGAAAAGCTTCCGCCGAAGCACGGCCAGTGAGCCTTCGCTGACAGCGCATCAACGTGCTTGCCCGGGCAATGGCAGGCCTGCGGCCTGTCGCTGAAACAGGATCTCGGAGTCGTCCTCCCGAACCAGCGTCCAGCCCGACGACGCCGACAGCAGTTTGTTCAGGTAGAGCTCGACCTGAGGGGTCGCGGCATAGCGCTCGTCCCTGACGAATTTTCGTTCGGACAGGCTGGTGCCCGGCTGCTTCCAGACATAGCCCCCCGTCGCCTTGCGGGTCAGGATCAGGAGGTCGGGCGACACCTGCTTCAGCAGATCTTCGGTCTGAAGATTTGTGTACCTGACGTTGGTCAGGGCAGGTGGCAGGTAACTGTAGGCGTCAGCCAAAATCCTGGTGCCGGGCGGATAGTGGAGCGCGACGAAGTTGCCGAGCTTGATGGCTTCGGATTTCGGTTTGGCGGTCGTGTCGGCCATCGCCCGCAGATCGAACGCGATCTGCGTCCAGACAAAAATCAGCAACAGCGAGGCAAATCCGGCGGTTGTCCAGGACGGCCGAAATACGTTCCTCGTCAGTGCGACGCTCAGCCTGGAGAAGGCCAGCGTGCTCAACACGATCAGGAATGGGAGGACGTGGTACATGAAGCGGGGCTCGCGCTCCTTGATGGAGATCGCGAGGTGAGCCGATGTCGCCAGGACATAGAGGAGCAGGACGAATTCGCCTCTTAGGTCGTCCGCGGTGCAGGCGGTGCGCCATCCCACGCGCCGGATACCCCGGAACAACAAGACGGCAGCCAGGAAAAATCCGATGAAGAGATAAAGCGCGCCGACGACGCCAAATTGCTCGGTCAGTTGCGGCCACCACAGCAATGGATTTGCCGGTTCGACCACGCCGTGACCTGTTGCGGAATACTTCAACTGCCAGATGAAACCTTTGAAGAAAGCATAGTGGTCCCGAACGGCATAGGGATTTGTCAGTGCGAAAACGGCCAGGAAAACCCCGATCATGGCCATGCCTTGCCGGAACAGCCGCGCCAGCATTTGGCGTGACAGCGTCTCGCGGCCCAGCGTCGACAACGCCAGTGGAAGAAAGCAGAAGGGAAGCACGATGGCGCCGACATATTTGGTGCTGAACGCGAGACCCGCCGCGGCGGCGGCGATCAGGGCGTACGAAAACGTGGGCCGCGCGAGCGCGGCGCACAGCGCGACGATGACAAAGGAGACCTGAAGCGTATCCGGATGCATGGTTCGTGAAAACAGGACAAAGTCCGGCATCGTCAGCAACCCAAGTGCTGCCGCCGCCGCAACGGCTGCGGGCAGACCGAGGATTTCGCCGAGCCGCCAAAGCGAAAGGCCCGCCAGCACGGCGGATACGATGGAGAGCAGGCGAAGGACCAAACCGACCAACTGGGCATCGATGGTCCAACCGAACCGACGAAAGAGGGCAACGCTGTAGTAGCCCAGTGAATCGTAGAGATTGCTGTAGTTGAAGAACAGATCAGGATCGACGGAGCGCAACTCCAGGTTCAGCTTCATCTTTGCGAGATAACGTCCCTCGTCGAGGTTGAATGTCTGGATCATGCTGATGTTGTCCAGGCCGTAGGTTGCGGCAATGAGATTTGCCGAGATGATCAGCGCCGCCAGCAGCAGCGCGCACGTGGTCAGAATTGCCTGCAGGCGCTGGTTCATCTCATCCGTTCCGGCATCGCGGCGCTGTTTCATTCAGGAAGCTCATCGACTATTCGATCGAGAGCGGACGGGCCACGCGGTCGGCGACACTTTCCGGAGTGGCGAGCCAACCGACCAGGCCGGTGTCCAGGATAAGCGCTCGGCCTCGCCAAGAATAATACACCCGGGTGCCCGCGACGGTGAAATAGCGCCAGGATCTGGAAAAATCGACAGCGTCGGGGTCGATGCCGCACGTCGCGATCTCCACGGCTTCCGCGTTCTTGCGAACATGGGCGCACCATTGGCTGCTCTCGCTCTTGCGGAAGACAACGGTGTATCGATCATTGCATTTGAAGTGGCCGGAGGTATCCGGACAGTCCGGCAGAAACACCACGGGCTTGCCGTCGAGGAGGCGTTCGCGCCACTCGTTGACGAAGAACTTCCGATAAGACGGCCAGAGCACGGCTGCGATGCCGACGACAACAATCAGGATCGCCAGCGGCTTCCGAAGCGTGGCTGGGACTGGATTCGCGAGGGCCATCATCTTGGTCATAGGGGTATAACGACAGCCTGAATCGGTTTTCGCGCAAGGGTTTTCGCGCAAGGGTTTTCGTCCAAGACGGGAGAGACCCTGTGGTTCTCCCCGGCAGCCATCGCGGCCGGATGCGACCAGGACGCTGCCTGCCAGCAACAAGGCCAATTTCCTGGCGTCGTCAACCGACACATTTTTCAGGCGAGCCATCGGCGGCGGCTCGGCGCTGGGCCGGTGGTCAGGGGCTGTAGGGGCGGGGCATCCCGGGAAAGGGCTCTGGGGATGAAGGCTCGCGCCAGGCGCAAGAAAAATGCCGATACCGCATACGCCGGTTCAATTCCGGTAGCAGCCTCTACGAATATAATCAACGCCTTGCGATGACTATCTCAGAGACCAGAGGAGGCAGGGCAGGCTTCAGCAGACGGCGTACCAGCCTTCCGGAAACGGCACCAGCGGCCAGGCCAACTGGTTGTCATTGGCGGCTCTCGGCGGCTCCTCGAAAAGCGGCAGCTCGGCCATGAAGTCTTCCTGCGGCGCGGGTTCAATCGCCATCCTGACGCTCTCCAGCAATCGGTTGTATTCAACTTCGCTCATGGCGCTCTCCCTCGTTCGAGAGCGCACCATCTCAAAAGTGTTTTGGTTCCAGATTGAACGGATTGCTCAAATTGTATCGATCGAGCGATCGCGGCCATCATGGTTACGAATGTCTTAAAAGTCCCGTGGCCACACTAGGCGGTTTCGCCCGCGGCCTTTTGTGAGAAAAATCACACCTCGCCGAAAAATTTTGCCGTACCTCCAGACACCATCACGGTTCCGCCGGGCCGTCAAAGCGTTTGGTCCTGTGGCGAGGTCCTTGGCTTGCCGCCGATACCGCCGTGGCCCTTGGCATCGGGACGCGCCAATGCGACGTCAGGGTCCGAGGCATAATGCCTGCAGCCGCGGGATGGGCCAGATAACGCGTCGGACAAATATGGGCGTGCTTGCGCGTCGCGTTCGACGGCATGGCCTCCAACAGTACGATCAATCCCGAGGGCTTGCTGAAGCGGTTACCGATCGTGACCGTCGGTCGTAATCCTGCGTCAGGCGGGCATTTCGCCAGAGTCAGGCTAGATTGTGATCTGGTTCATAATCGTATTGAGACCGGCGTGTAAGGCTTTCGAAAGAAAAGAAGGAAGCCGCTCATGAACAAATATCTTTGCTTCGTTCTCGGGATGATCAGCCTCACGCTCGGATGGCTTTCGCCCGACACTGCTTCGGCGTTCGAAGATGTCAATATGGCGACAGAAATTTCGGTCGAGGGCGGGCATATAGTGGCGCGCTGGAGCACAAGAGGGTTCGATCACTACAACATTCGCTGGTCGGCGAATGGAGGGGGAGAAAAGCAAGTCGAGCGCGATGGTGACAAGTCCTTCGTTTACTTAACGCCTTTTCAGCCTGGCGTCTTTTATTCAGTAACCGTTCAAGGCTGCGACAAGAGCTTTGCGAGCAGCTCGAAATGCACGAGTTGGGACGGAGCATCATGCGGTGACCCGCGCAATCCATGCGCTGGCCCGATTCCTCTGCCGATCAAGAGCCGCGGCGGGCTCTGCCTCGACGTCGATGCGCCGAAGCAGCATGTGAATGGTGGGCGCGTGCAACTGTGGACTTGCAACGGCTCGGACCAGCAACTCTGGGCGATCGATCGCGATGGCGGGCGCATCGTCAGCCTTGCCGGAAAGTGCCTCGATGCCCATCTGCCGGACATCCACAGAAACGGCGCCAAAATACAGGTTTGGGACTGCAACAAAAGCACGCAGCAGAACTGGCGACAGCAAGGGGCGGAACTGCGCAACGGCGGCGGCAAGTGTCTCGACGTCAATGCACCGCAGCTGCACCAGAACGGCGGGATTGTGCAGCTTTGGGATTGCAACCGTACAATCCAGCAAAGCTGGGTCCAACCGGGGTTGTTGTAGAGCCTTATCCGCGGCCAGCCAGCGGGAAAAAGGCGCTGGGACGGGGGACGCCGGCTTAATATCAGCCGGCGGAGCTTTACGGCGTCCAGGCGCTGAATCTCTACGCGGCGGACGCACCGGGCTCTGACAGAGCCGGCAAGGCGCGAAACCGGGAGGACGGTAGCCCCGTTCAAGACTTGGTCGATCCTCGCGGAGGGGGCAATCGGCTCGCCGGCGGCCCACATGCGCTCATTCCACGATTCGCAGAGCAGCTGTCCGCCGTTCGGATCAGTGCTTCCCCCTGGGCCCTGGCCTGGGCCGACTGCGAAGCGAGTATCGATGTCATCGCATGCGCCCGGCCGAGCTCCTTCGCCAGAGCCTTGCGATGTAGGGCGCCGCTCGGAAGCTGACGCGCCAGTCCTGCAACAGATCGAAGATGTTGGCTCCCCGGGCTGGATTCGAACCAGCGACCATTCGATTAACAGTCGAATGCTCTACCGCTGAGCTACCGAGGAACAGGCGAAACAATCGTTCGCAAGCCGGCTGCGTATAACAAAGCCTTTCGGGCTTGCAAAGGGCGAAATAGCCCGTTCCGACGCGGCATCAAGAGAGTTGCAAAACTACCTGCGCCACAACGATTTCTGGCCGTTCCAGGCCGACGGGCCGCGGCCTCGGCATCTGACCGGCGCATTTCCGTCACCCGCGTTGTGCATGGATCAGCCGCCAAAAGGGTCAATTCGGCGACGATCCTTGATGCTGCCGGACTTCAACCCTTGAGGTGATTCGATGCCAGACGTCCTGACCGATCTCGCAAGACCGGCGCCGTTGATCATTTCCCGCGATCTTCCAGCCCTCAGCGACGACGAATGCCTGCTCCGGCTCTCCCGGGCCATTGCCGAGCACGATTCGGACGATCTCGGCGAGGTGGCGCGATTGATCGCGCGGCTCGCAGTGGCCATTGAATAGGCCGGCTGGGCTACCTCGGAACTGATCCAGGGGGAGGGTGGCGCGCCGGCTTCGGCGGGCACCGGCGGCATGTTGCGTTTTGATGATCCTTGTACCAAAGATGGCGCGGTTTCGCTCCCGCGGGCTCGCGCCCGCTCTGTTCCCAAGGTTCGTCCAAAGGTCCGCCCAAAAGGTCTGCCCATGTCCGGTTTTTCGACCGCGCGCCAGAAAATGGTCGATGGCCAGGTGCGCCCCAGCGACGTCACCGATATCCGGATCCTCGACGCGATGCTGGCGGTGCCGCGCGAGGCCTTTGTCCCGACCAGCCAGCGCGCGCTGGCCTATCTCGACCTCGATCTGGACGTCAGCGAGGGCGGTTCGGCCAAACGCTTCCTGATCAAGCCGGTGGTCACGGCGAAGATGCTGCAGGCGGCCGAGATCAAGCCAGGCGACAACGTCCTGGTGGTCGGTTGCGCGACCGGCTATGCGGCGGCGATCATCGCCGAACTGGCCGGGCAGGTGACGGCGACCGAGAGCGATTCGTCGCTCGCCGCCAAGGCGAAGGATGTTCTGGCCGGGCTTGGGCTGGCGAATGTCACGGTGCGGACGGCGGCGGCGGCCGAGGGCGATCCGGCCAACGCGCCCTATGATGCCATCGTCATCAATGGCGCCACCGAGATCGTGCCGGATCGGCTGTATGGCCAGCTCAAGGAAGGTGGCCGGCTGGTCGGCGTTTTCGCCACGACCCAGCCGCCGCGGGCGACCATCGTGACGCGCTCGCATGGGGATTTCGGCCACCGGGCGCTGTTCGACGCCGCGGTTCCGGTTCTTCCCGGCCTCGAGCGGGTTGCCGCCTTCGTTTTCTAGGCCATTTCGGTCTTTGCCGGTCCTTGCCGGCCCTTGTTCGGGCCTTGCATCTCCCTGGTAACGGACAAAATTCGGTTCCCGATCAGAAGTGTGGCCCAGATGCCCCACGTCGAGAGTTTCCGTTGCCTCGGTGGTGCGGGGTGGTTCCGTCGCGCCGATGTGCGGAATAAGGTGAGCCGGGACTCACTTCGGTTGAAGCGACGTCCGGCTCATCTTACGAGCCGGCGAACAAGAATGAATGGATTTTCGGGGATGCGTGGTCTGAAGGTCTTTACCGGAGCTGCGGCTGCGGTCCTTCTGTTGGCATGGATGGGCCCGTCGCCGGCCCTGGCCGACACCATCGATGCGGCGCTGGTGCGCGCCTATCAGAACAATCCACAGCTCAATGCGCAGCGCGCCTCGGTCCGATCGACCGACGAGAATGTGCCGCAGGCATTGTCCGGCTATCGTCCGCGTGTCGCGGTCACCGGCAGCGCCGGTTACCAATACACCGACACGCTCTCCACGTCGGGTGGCACGCCCGACAAGCTGGTCAGAACCGGAATTCACGGCGCCAATTCGCCGCGCAGCATCGGCACGACCGTGACGCAGACGCTGTTCAACGGACAGCAGACCGCCAACCGGACTCGCGCCGCGGAGAGCCAGGTTTCTGGCGCGCGCGAAGCGCTGCGGGTGCTCGAACAGACCGTGTTGCTGCAGGCCGCCACCATCTACATGGACTATCTGCGCGACTCCGCGATCGTCGAGGTGCAGAAGAGCAACGTCCGCGTTCTCGAACAGACGCTGAAACAGACCCAGGACCGCTTCAGCGTCGGCGAGGTCACCCGCACCGACGTCGCGCAGTCCGAGGCGCAACTTGCCGCCGGCAAGACCCAGCTGCTGACCGCCGAAGCCAACCTGAACACGACACGATCGAACTTCCGCCGCATCATTGGCAACGAGCCAGTCGCACTCGCGCCGGGTTCGCCGGTCGACCGCTTTCTGCCGGGAACGCTGGCCTCCTCGGTCGATCTGGGGTTGACGCAAAATCCCAACGTGACCGCCGCGATGTTCGGCATCGACGTCAGCCACCTCCAGGTCAAGGTCAACGAAGGCGCGCTATTGCCCACGGTCTCGCTGCAGGCCTCGGTGACGCAGTCCTACGAACAGACCATGACGATCCAGCGCTCGTTCGGCGCCTCGGCGCTCGCGCAGCTGTCGGTCCCGGTCTATCAGGGCGGCGGCGAATACGCGCTGATCCGCCAGTCCAAGGAAACCCTGGCGCAGCAGCGCCTCAACCTCGAACAGGTCCGCGACCAGACCCGCGCCAATGTGGTGACGGCATGGGGGCAATTGGTGGCGGGCAAGGCGCAGGTTCAGTCCGCGCAGTCGCAGGTGTCGGCATCCGAGATCGCGCTCAACGGCGTGCGCGAAGAAGCCAAGGCCGGACAGCGCACCACGCTGGACGTGCTGAACGCCCAGCAGGCGCTGGTCAACGCCCGCGTCGCGTTGGTCACGGCACAGCATGACCGCGTGGTCGCGTCCTATGCCGTTCTGAACGCCGTGGGCCGCTTGTCGCCGGTGGTGCTCAAGCTTTCCACCACGGTCTACGACCCCAGTGTGCATTATCACCAGGTCCGCGACAGCTGGTTCGGTGTTCGCACGCCCGACGGCCGCTGATCGCCACATCGCTGCATGAGCACAGGCTGCCTCCTTGAGCGCTCGCGAGCGTGAAAGGGGCGGCGCGTTGCTTGCAATCAATTGTTGCCATGACATACCGTTGACAGAGGCAGCAGGGCGATTCGCGCCGCATCTGAAACAGCATTAAGGCGCGACGCTTCGGTACCCTGAGCAGGGGCGGGATCCCGAACGATGTGTTCAGCGGCGCTTGATCTGGGGACAAGTCAGGCTGACGCGGTGAAAATCCCGGCCTGCTTCTCCAGAACCGGCAAATCCTGTCTGGCTTGGTGTAAAACGCTCCGGAGGGCGTTGATGATGTGGAGTCGGCGATGACGCAACCTGCAAAGGTCCAGGAACCCTCGATGGAGGAGATTCTGGCGTCGATCCGTCGTATCATCGCCGATGACGAGGCCAAGCCGCCGGTTGCCGACAAGCCCGCCAGCCCGGCGGCGCCTGCGAAGCCGGCCGCTGCGGCGCCCGCCGCCAAGCCCGCTCCCAGGCCTGCCACCATGACCGACATTCCGCCGTCGGCGATTGCCGCGGCCGCGAAGCCCGCAGCCCCGCCTGCCAAACCCGCAGCCCCTCCGCCAGCTCCCGCCGCGCCGGCAGCCGCGGCCGCCGTATCCAACAGCCAGGACGACATCGACGCCCTGCTCAACGGTCTCGACGAGGCGACCTCGCCCGAGGAGATCCGCCCTCCCATGCCCGACGGCGATGTGTTCGAACTTACCGACGACATGGCGGTCGCGATGGCGGAGACGCCCCCGCCACCGCCGTCCCCGCAACCTTCGTTCCGGAAGGTCGAACCGCAGGACGATCTGGAATTTACCGAGGCCGCCCGCGCGGCGCCGCGGCAGCCGGCCTTCGAGCCGCCGCCGTTTGAAAGCGAGGCGCCGCCGGTCCAGCAGATCCTGTCGCGCACGACCGTGTCCGCGGTGGAATCGGCCTTCAACTCGCTCGCCAATACCGTGCTGAGCAACAATGCGCGGACGCTGGAAGACCTGGTCAAGGAAATGCTGCGGCCGATGCTGAAGTCCTGGCTCGACGACAATCTGCCGGGCATGGTCGAGCGCATCGTCAAGGCGGAAATCGAGCGGGTTTCCCGCGGCGGCAGGACATAATCCTTTCGGCCTGGCGGGACCAGCCCGCCATCGGCCTCTGACCGGCCCTCAATGGTCACAGATCCGGCCTGATCCTGCGTCTGGCGGCCCCGTCGTATCGACTTGTCGGGTTGACTTGGCGGGTTGACTTGGCGCGTTCCGGCGTCTTTCTAACCCGTTCCACAGCCCAAAGATTGCATCCGCGATGATCGAGAAAAATTACCAGCCCGCCGATATCGAAACCCGCATGGCCCGCCTCTGGGAGGAAGCCGGCGCGTTCAAGGCCGGCCGTCCCGAACGCCGTGATGCAAGGCCCTTCACCGTGGTGATCCCGCCGCCGAACGTGACGGGCTCGCTGCATATGGGGCACGCGCTCAACAACACGCTGCAGGACATTCTCTGCCGCTTCGAGCGGATGCGCGGCCGCGACGTGCTGTGGCAGCCCGGCACCGATCACGCGGGAATCGCGACCCAGATGGTGGTCGAGCGGCAGTTGATGGAGCGACAGGAACCGGGCCGCCGCGAGATGGGCCGCACCAAATTCCTCGAGCGGGTCTGGCAGTGGAAGGCCGAGAGCGGCGGCGTCATCGTCAACCAGCTGAAGCGGCTCGGCGCCTCCTGCGACTGGTCGCGTGAACGGTTCACGATGGATGAAGGGCTGTCGCGCGCGGTCGTCAAAGTGTTCGTCGAACTGCACCGCGAAGGCCTGATCTACAAAGACAAACGGCTGGTGAACTGGGATCCGAAGCTGCTCA